>JALOOJ010000007.1 GCA_025454475.1 Anaerolineae bacterium | reverse complement strand
TGAGCGAGCGCAAGGACGCGCAGGATATGGTCAAAATCGTGGACGCTGTCCGCATCGCCATACAGAGCACGAGCGGCCTCGATCGTCAGCTCCAAGGGGCACCTCCTCACCCAACCAAACCGCGAGCCCAATGGCTCGCGGCTTCAACTCCTCTGGGAATCCAGGCTCCTGCTAGCAGAGCTCTGGCGAACTCCGCGCTAACGCAGATAGATCAACGGATTCGTCGGATAGCCGTCGTAGCGAACCTCAAAGTGGAGGTGTGGACCGGTCGAGTTTCCCGTACTGCCCATTGCCCCGATCACCTCGTTCATAGAGACAGACTGCCCCTCATAAACGTAGATATCGCTCAGATGCGCATAGAACGTCCGGTAGCCGTTCTGGTGGTCCACTACGATCAGGTAGCCATAGCCGATATCGGTCCACCCGACGAAGCTGACATATCCCCCGTCCGACGCGTGGATCGCGGCACCGACGAATCCGCCGATGTCGATCGCGCGATGACCATACCAGTACCCCTGCGTCAGTACTCCCGACGCAGGCCAGGCGAAGATGCCTGAAGATTGTGCCGTTTCGGGGACCGGACCTGCATACGTAGTAACTTCACGCGCCTGATACGGTTTTGTACCACCGGGCACGATGATCTGCGCGCCCTCAACGAGCGCCCCGCCCACCGGAATGGTGTTGAACGGACACTCAACGATCGCGCTCACGTCGACCTTGTAGGTCTCGGCAAGACTCTCCGGCGTATCGCTGGTCACAACCGTATGATATACGCCGTCCACAGGCAGAATGGTCAACACCTGCCCCAGGTTGAGCAGGTCTGGCGCCTTCTCCATCTCAGGATTCGACCAGAGCAGCGTGGTCGGCTGAAGGCCATAGGCTGCCGCGACCTTCTCAGCCGTATCACCGGCCTGGACCGTGTAAGTGATGACCTCCAGGCGCGGACGGTCAGGAATGGCCGTGTGCGCCTGGACCTGGCGCGCGATACGCGCCTGCGAGGCTACGCTATAGTAGGAACTACCGGTGACGATAGTCGTCGACGGGGCAGCATCGACGTTCTGGGCGAGTCCAGCGAGGAGAGCTCGATCCGCAACTTTGACAACGGCTGAGAGCGAATCCAGGCTGAGGCTTCCGAGGGTGATCAGGAACAACAGCATCAGAACTAGCGCCGCATGGGCCGTCAGTCGCCCAAGAACCGGACGTTGACCCACACGGTCATCATGCCAGCGCCAGACCAGCGCAGCGAGGCAGGCAATAGGACGCAGCAGGAGCGGTCTATGCCAATGCAGGGGCGCTATAGGGAGATCAATCATCGGACGACGGTTGGTCAAGTACCTATGGCTCGAATCGCTGTGGGTTCTGGGGAACCCCGTTGTACCGAATCTCGTAATGCAAGTGCGGCCCTGTCGACCACCCGGTCGTTCCACAATAGCCGATCACCTGCCCCTGAACCACGGGGTCGCCACAACTCACCGCATAGGCATTGAAGTGCGCGTAGTAAGTCTCGTAACCATTGCCATGACGCACGCGGACGAGATTGCCATAGCCGCCGTTCCAACCCGCCCACACCACCACACCGGCATCTGACGCGTAGATAGGGTCGCCCAGGCGGCAGCGATAGTCGAGCCCGATGTGCCCAGGATTGCGCGGGTCACCGAAATACCAACCCGATACTGCGTACGAACCCGTGGGAAGGATGAACCACCCATTGCCACCGTAGCCCGAGACTGCCGTATCACCGCAGTATCCCCAGCTCGCCGACGCAACGCCGACCGATGGCGCTGAAGGTGGGGGCGGGGGCGCCTCAAGGTCAAAGTCCTCACCCACGCCACCCGGAATGACCAACAGGGCACCGGCTGCCAACGCTTCACCGGGCTGGACGGCATTCCAGTCGTTGTAGAGCGCCTCCAGAGACACGCCAAATTTCTCGGCGATCGTCTCGACCGTCTCCCCCTCCATCACGGAGTGGTAGACACCATCGACAGGGGGAATGAACAGCGTCAGACCGGGCTGGATCAACCAAGGAGCGCCCTGCAGCGTCTCCATGTTGGACCAGACGATGGTAGTATAGGAGAGCTTGAACCGTTCGGCGATCCAGAAGACGTTGTCACCGGATTCAACCGTGTAGGTGATCACCTGCAGACGTTCTCGCTCCGGGATCGTCGTCAGCGGATTGGCCTGGCGCACAACGGCCCGAGGATACTCTAGCTCGTAGATAGGTGAGTTAGCCGCGGTAGGTGAAGCGACGGGCTCTGCTGCGGCTGGGAGTGACATCGACCTCGAGGCTGAGGATCCTACGGCGCCAACAGGGGTAAGCGTCATCCGACCGACAACACCAATCAACACCGCAAGGCTAATGATCGCCAGGTGCGCACTGTAACGCCCAATAACAGCCAAGACCGACTGGCGATCACGTCCCCACCGCCATACGGTTGCTGTCCATTGGGCTGTCTTGCGTCCGAACGTCTGGAGGGGGGTCCTGTCAGGAGGTGACCCTGTTTCGGAGCACCCATCCGGTTCGGAGTTTGGTGGACCTTCGTCCACGCTATTTGGCTCGTCTGTCATAGGATCGATAGCAGTCTATGTGCGGTAGCGTGGTCACCAGCTTGGTTACAGCGTTGATTTCGAACAGCGATCCAAGCCCGACCTGCAAGACACGCGTAACACTTGGCCCCCGCCATATCCACCATCACCCCCATTATAGCATACCCATAGTGGGAAGGCAACCATTGCAGACTGACGATGAGATGACGATCAGCGCCCGAAGGGTCTGGATGCTTGACATAGGATGGGGGCGTGCCATAATCGTTTCCGGCGGAACAACCTAGGTGTACACAGCAGAGGATAGGAGAAGGATGGGAACCCTACGACAGGTGGACGAAAGCGATTTCCAGGAAGTGCTTGATAGCAGCACCACACCCGTGCTCGTGGACTTCTTCGCCGAATGGTGCCCGCCCTGCAAGAAGCTCGGCCCTACGCTCGAAGCGTTGGCCGAGGATCTGCAGGGGCGTCTGACAATCGTCAAGGTTAACGTGGACAAGTCGAGCCTGGCCGGACAATTCGGGGTTATGAACATTCCGACGATGATCGTCTTCAAGGGCGGGCAGGAAGTCAAGCGATTCGTTGGAAATCAGGCCAAGAGCGCCCTCGAAAGAGACCTGGCCCCTTACCTCGCTTGATTCCCACACCTCAACCACATCAACGCTGCTTTCCGGCGGCGGGCAATGGTCGTACCGTACCGGGATGGCCCTCAGGCCATCCCGTTTTCTTTCCATAACGCCAGGACGTTTTGGCGCCCCTCAGCCGTTGACGCAGCGTCAAGCGTAACTATCCCCTCACGCGAGGCCGTCTCGAGCGTTGCGAAGCGCCATGCAAAACGCTCATTCGCCTCCCGGAGCGCAGCCTCCGGGTCGATCTGATTGCGCCGCGCCCAGTCCGCGACGACAAGTAACACATCGCCAAGGGCCTGCCCCCCATCGGCACCCTGTGCCGTATCGCCACGCAGCTCACCCAGAGACGCGAGTGTCCCATTGAGGCTTGCCGCAATCGCGCCACCGAGGTCCACCCATATCCCTTCGGCGTCGATCCGATCAAAACCGATGCGGCCCGCGCGATCCGTATAGGCTGCAGCTTGCGCTAGCGCCGGGAGCGCTCTAGGAATGCCATCCAGCAATGAGCGGGCCTCCGCGCCCTTGTCTGCGCGCTCGCGACGCTTAATCGCCTCCCAGTTCGTGACGACGTCACCGACCCCCTCAACATCAACACTACCCCAGACATGCGGGTGACGTCGCTTGAGCTTGCTGTCGATCTGCGAGATGACCTCGCTCATGCCAAATTCGCCGTCTTCCACCGCAATCTGCGCGTGAAGGACCACCTGCAGCAGTAGGTCGCCCAGTTCCTCAAGCAGCGTGTCCGGATCGTCGGCATCAATGGCTTCCAGGACTTCGTAGGACTCCTCGAGCAGGTTCGAGCGCAGGCTGCGGTGGGTCTGCTCTCGGTCCCAGGGACAGCCAGTCGGCGAGCGGAGCCGCGCAATCGTCTCCTGGAATCCCTCGAAACTGCTGACGGCAGGTTGCGGCGCGACAAAGAGTGTGGTCAGAGGTGTAGCTTCGTGCCGGTCAATCTCATACAGCGGCATATGTCGCACCTGTGCACGGCTGGTTCCGGCGCCATCGAGCCACACCGTAGGGTGATCATCCGCGTACTGGTTCATCAGCACCAGCTTCAGGTCCGACGCAACGGCTCGGCTATAGACCTGTGCGATCAGAGCGGGATAGTCGGGGTTCAGCGGCGGATGGTTCAGTGACACCAGTTCAAGCGCATCAAACACCTGCAGACCGTCGAGGGCATCCAGCTCCAGAGCCGCCAGTGCCGGCTCGATGAAGCTTAACCCGTGAACGATGCGCACTGGTATCCCCGAGCCGCGTGCATCCTGCAGGATGCGCGTGACGGTTGCCTCCCCGACGAGAGGATGGCCCGGGACGGCGTAGACCACACCCTCAGCCCGGTGTCCCAAAGCCAGCACGCGCGCCGCGATCTCCGCATAGACGTCGGCGAAGCTCACGCCTCGCTCATAGACGGCATCAAAGCCCTGCAGGCGACAAGTCGCGGGTAGCTCCGACACCACTGGGTGGTGTAGCGTTCGCAGCCAGACCTCACTCGCCTCTTCCAGCGTTCGCCACGCCTCGCGCGTCAGGTCGCCACTCGAACCAGGTCCCAGGCCGACTACCGTGATCTGAGGCATTCCTTTCCCCCAATAAAAGCAGGTAGGCAGAGATGATCACTGCCTACCTGCAGAGTTAGCTCAAGAGTGACTGGGGGCCGGCGGTTAGGATCAGACGTTCGGCCCTGATCTCCTGTCGTCGGTCACCAAATCCTGGACAGCCACTAACGCTTCGTGTACTGGGGGGCCTTGCGAGCGCGTCGAAGACCTGGCTTTTTCCGCTCCTTGGCACGCGCATCACGGGTGAGCAGTCCCCCTTGGCGCAACACCGGTCGGAAATCCGGGTTGACCTCCAAGAGAGCCCGCGCCATTCCCACCTGAACCGCCCCGGCCTGTCCAGTAATTCCCCCGCCGTGGACCAGCACGGTGACATCAAACCGGCCCTCGGTCTGAGTAGCCTCCAGGGGTCCTACGACACTCCGCCAATCCACATCGCGACCGAAGTACTCCTGATAGGGTTTACCGTTGACCACAATCTGGCCCGTGCCATCCGTATGCAGACGCACACGCGCCGTTGATGTCTTGCGACGTCCCAAACCTTCGTAGTACATTCACATCTCCTTCATAAAGGCTGTAAGCGAGCGGCAAGCTCTAGCGGCTGTTCAGCACCAGGGGCTGCGGCTGTTGTGCTTCGTGGGGATGGTCGGGGCCCCCGTAGACCTTGAGCTTGCGCAACTGGTCACGCCCCAGTGGTCCGCGAGGCAGCATCCCCTTGACGGCGTGCGTGATGACTCGGTCCGGATGCAGCTCAAGCTGCCGGCGCAACCCGATCTCACGAATGCCGCCCGGGAACCCGGTGTGCCAGTAGTACTTCTTCTGATCAAGCTTCCGGCCAGTGACGTGCACCTTTTCCGCATTCACGACGATCACGAAATCACCGACGTCCTCGTGAGGCGTATACTGCGGCTTGTTCTTCCCCCTGAGGATGCTGGCAACCTGCGTCGCCAATCGACCCAAGGTCTGGCCCGTCGCATCCACGACGTACCAAGCCCGTTCCACCTCGCCCGCCTTAGCGACATAGGTCTTGTGTATTCTAAGTGTCTTCACTTTCAAAACTCCCATAACTAGAAAAGAGCTTGGGTAGCAGACGCATACTCACCGTCCACTAGCATACGCCACGGATTTCAGGCAAAGGCCTCCCGCAACCACAGCTGGCCCAGCCCGCTCCCGACTCCGTGTCTCAAGGATCTCCCCGAAAGCCTCGGGGGCCAATGCTCCAGATCCCACACGGAGCAATGTCCCCACAAGCATACGCACCATCCGGTACAGAAAAGCATTCGCCTCTATGTCGAACCGCAGCCACGGCTCCTCAAATGACCAGCCCGCTCGAATGACATCACGAACCGCGTTGTCCCCTTGAGGGGGCGAGCCAAAGGCCAGGAAATCGTGGCACCCGAGCAAACATCGAGTTGCCCGCGACATGGCTTCCACATCCAGATCCTGCTCCACGTGCATGCAGTATCGAGCATAGAATGGATGCCGCACCGCTGCTCGATATACCGTGTACTGGTAATGTCGACTGATGGCATCAAAGCGGGGATGAAACCCCGCGTCCGCCACATCCAGATCGAAGACGACCACCTGCTCAGAGAGCAGTGCGTTCATCCCCCGGCGGAGCTCGACGACCGGATGCCGCCAGTCCGTATCAAAGGCAATGACCTGTCCCTCCGCATGAACCCCGGCATCGGTGCGACCCGCTGCCATAATCCGGGTTGGGACTCCCGTCAACTGCGCAAGAACACTCTCGATCTCGGCCTGAACTGTGGGGGCGTTCGCCTGACGCTGAAACCCTCCATAGCCCGTGCCGTCATACCCGATGATCGCCCTGATCCGCACCCTATATCCGTCGGCTAGTGAGCAGCCGGTTCTGACGACCCGTTCTGACGACCCGTTCTGACGGGCCTACTCGACCAACTCGAGAACCACAACCTCCGCCGCATCGCCCTTGCGCGGCCCAAGGCGCAACATGCGGGTGTACCCACCGGGCCGATCCACGAACCGCGGCGCGATGCTATCAAACAGCTTCTTCACGACTTCAGGGTCGTTGAGCTGCGCGGCGGCCTGACGTCGCGCGAACACGCCCTTGGCTGGCTCAGCATCCGCTACGGCCAGACCATGCTTCGCGATCGTGATCAACTTCTCAGCCTGGCCACGGATAGCCTGTGCCTTAGCACGCGTCGTATGAATACGCTCGTGCTTGATCAGCTCCGTCACCAAGTTCCGCCGCAGCGCTGTACGCTTCGCGGCGGGGCGGTTTAGCTTCTTACCCGCGACACGATGTCGCATGCCTCAACCTCCTAACCCTATTATCGACCAAGGGTTCGTAACCAACGGACAACCGAACCCGCTAACGCGTTCCGACGCGCGCCTACTCGCCTACCTCACCCGCATCAGCATAAAAGCCCTTGGCCTCTAGCTGTTCCACCAACTCAGTCAGTGATTTATCGCCAAAGTTCCGTATGGACAGCAGGGAGTCCGTACCCCGGGCCAACATCTCCAGAACCTCGCCTACGTTGGAGATGCCGGTACGCTTCAGTGCATTGTAAACGCGCACCCCAAGTCCCAAATCTTCAATCGGCGTGGCGTATGCCTGATGGGGAATCGCATCGACCTCAGCCGAAGCCTCGGTTTCCAACTCCTCATCCAACTCCGCGCCGGCGATCAGTCGCAAATGCGTCACGAGGATACGAGCTGACTCCTTCAGCGCATCTAGCGGCGCCATACGTCCGTCGCTCCAGATCTCCATAATGAGACGGTCGTAGTTCGTCAACTGCCCCACCCGCGCCTGATCGACTCTGAAGTTTGCCCTGCGAATCGGGCTGAAGATGGCATCCACCGGAAGAACGCCAATGGGCATCCGCCCACGCTCTTCCGAAGAGAGGTAGCCTCGCCCCTTCTCAACGGTGAACTCAAAGTCTAGGTGTGCATTCTCGTCATCTACGGTGAAGAGATCAAGGTCAGGATTGAGAATCTCAATCTCTGGCGGCGCGATGATATCGCCCGCCGTGACCAATCCCTCGCCCTCGACCCGCAGCGTCATATACTGAGGCCCCTCGCCTTCCAGAGACAGGCGGATCTGCTTGAGCTTCAGGATCACCTGGATGACATCTTCCCTGACGCCAGGGATAGTAGTGAACTCATGCGAGATATCCGCAATCCGCACAGCCGTAATCGCCGATCCTTCCAGCGACGACAGCAGGACTCGTCGCAGGGAATTGCCCAGCGTCATGCCGTAGCCACTCTCCAGCGGACCGATGACGTATCGGCCATACTGCTGAGCGTTTACATCAACCTCAACCTTTGGCAGTACTGGCGCTGCTAACACATAGCCTCCTGTCTGGACCAAGACTCGCTATCCGTCTCGAAGCCCCAAAGCGGCGGCATCGACGCGGCATCTCGAGCATTAGCGCGAGTAGAACTCAACAATCATCTGCTCGTCGACGGGGATGTCGATCTCTTGACGAGTTGGCAGTGCCATCACCCGCCCAGAAAGCGCTTCGGCGTCCAAGCTCAACCAGGCAGGCACTTCCCGCTGCCCAAGCAGGTCGCGGCGCTGGCGGAAGAACTGTGAGCGGCGGCTCTCGGGGCGCACCCCGATCACGTCCTCGACCTCTACCAAGAAAGACGGAATGTCCGTCATACGCCCATTGACCGTGAAGTGGCCGTGCTGGACTAGCTGGCGCGCGGCAGCGCGGGAGTCCGCGAGGCCGAGCCGATAGACTACGTTATCCAACCGCCGCTCCAACGTGATGATGAGAATCTCACCGGTTAGGCCCTTGGACGCCTGAGCCATCTGCACATAGCGCCGGAACTGGCGCTCCAACACGCCGTAGATGCGCCGTGTCTGCTGCTTGGAGCGCAACTGCATCGTGTAGTCGGACGACCGGCGACGCCGGAATTCGGCCTGCTTCCCATGTTGTCCGGGCGGGTATGAACGCCGCTCAAACGGACACTTGTCCGTGTAGCACTTCTCGCCCTTCAAGTACAGCTTCGCCTCTTCACGACGACAAAGCTTACACACAGGCCCAGTGTATCTAGCCATACTCTCTCCTATTCCTTCTCTCGGCTTCCGAGCCTAGATGCGCCGCCGCTTCGCGGGACGGCACCCATTGTGCGGGATCGGCGTCGCGTCAACGATCGAGCGAACCCGCAGCCCAGCGGCAGCGATTGCTCGCAACGAAGCCTCACGCCCGGGCCCAGCTCCTCGTACGAAGACATCAACCTCGCGCATTCCGTCGTTGGTGACCGAGTCCTGAGCAGCGCGCTCTGCGGCGACTCGAGCCGCAAAGGGTGTGCTCTTGCGCGTGCCCTTGAACCCTACCACGCCCGGCGTAAGCCAGCGCAACACGTTGCCCTCGGGATCCGTGACGGTGATGATCGTGTTATTGAACGATGTGTTAATGTAGAAGCAACCGCGGGGCACACTGCGCCTGACGCGTCGTGTCCGACTCGCCTGCGCTCCGCGCTGTGCTGGTCGAGATGCAGTCTTAGCCATGAAACCTCCCCAAGCTCCTTATGCCCTATCCCTATCCAAGCCTGATCAATGCGGTCAGACTACTTCTTCTTCGAGCCCCGGCGCCGGCCGCGCCCAGGTACGGTCCTCTTGGGACCGCGTTTCGTCCGCGCGTTCGTCCGCGTTCGCTGACCACGCACAGGGAGATTCCGGCGATGACGCAATCCGCGATATGATCCAATCTCGATAAGGCGCTTGATGTTCATCTGCACATCGCGGCGCAGATCACCCTCAACCACGAACTCGCGCTCGAGGATGTCACGGATCACACCTACCTCTGACTCAGTCAGCTCGGTATCCCGCTTATCAGGATCGACACCTGCCCGCTCAAGAATGTCATTACTGGTCTTGCGACCAATACCGTAGATGTAGGTTAGCCCGACCTCAATGCGCTTGTTTCGCGGCAGGTCGACTCCTGCTATACGAACCATGCTCTATGCCTCCTCTATACTGCGTTTCTGACCAGGGCAGAGCCTACCCTTGGCGCTGCTTGTGCTTTGGATTCTCACAAATGACTCGCACTACCCCTCGGCGCTTGATGATCTTGCACTTCGGGCAACGCTTCTTCACTGATGGTGAAACCTTCATCGCCACAACTCCTTCTCTGTCTGTTCCGATCCACATCCGGCCGGCGGTAACTCTTACCGCAAAGTCACCAGCGCGGGCACAGACCGCGACGCAGTCTGTCATTATACCACATTCCGTGGTGGGTCCCCAGACCCGCTAACGCAGGAACCCCTCGTAGTTGCGCATCATCAACTGGGATTCAAGCTGCCGCATCGTATCCATAACGGTGCCCACGACAATCAGCAACCCTGAACTCTGGATCAGCATCTGATTCGAGGTCATGAACGTCCCGACGATATACGGTAGCACCGCAACAAATCCCAGGAACAGGGCGCCTACGAGCGTAATTCGCTTGTAGATGCCCATGATGAACTCCTCAGTGCGCCGGCCTGGTCGAACCCCAGGAATGAAGCCGCCCTGCTTCTGTAGCATCTCCGCCAGGTTCTGTTGCTCGACCATCACAAATGTGTAGAAGTAGGTGAACCCTACCACAGCCAGGAAAAAGACCGGGGCATACCACACATTCTTGCCGCTGAAGAACTCGATGACGCCGTTGGCTACATTGCGCATGGTCGGGTTCGTGCTGTTCAGGAAGAACTGCGCAACCACCGCCGGAAACGCCAGGATCGACTGCGCAAAGATCAGCGGAATCATGCCCGCGGTGTTGATCTTCAGCGGGATGTACGTGCTCCCACCGCCATAGACCTTCATACCACGCACACGCTTGCCATACTGGACGCGGATTCGACGCTCACCATCCTGGACAAAGACGATAAACAGCATCGTTAGAACCGTGATGACCAGGAAGATCAGCACACCCAAGGCCTTGTCCGTCTCCGCTATGCTACGCAAGTTGCCCGGCACCGATGACACGATGCCACCGAAGATGATCAGCGACAGACCATTGCCGATGCCCTGCTCGGTGATCAGCTCTCCCAACCAGATGGCAAACATGGTCCCCGCCGTCATCGTGAGCAACATCGTGATCGTCGGCAGTGTCAGACCGGGACCCCAACCGAAGTTCGGCAGGATCGGGCGGGTGCCGACCGCCGCGGACCGGAAGAGTTGTGCCTGACCAAACGCCGACAGAGCAGCCAATGGCACCGTAACAAAGAACACCCACTGGTTCATCTTGCGCTGCCCCTCTTCGCCCTCATCCTTGATGCGCTGCTCCAGCTTGGGGAAGATAGGCAACAGCAACTGCACCACGAGCTGTGCAGTCACATACGGATAGACACCGGCAGCTAGCACCGAGAAGTTCGATACAGCGCCTCCGGACAACAGGTCCAACAGCCCTGCCAGCTGACTGGTAGCCGTCGCAGAGCTGAAGAAGGCACTCAGAGCCTGTCGGTCCACACCGGGTACGGGAATGTTGGACGCCATCCTGAAGATCACCAAGATCAGCAGGGTGTACAACATCCTCCGGCGCAAGTCAGGCAGCTTCCAAGCGTTCCGCAGGGCCTCAATCATCAATCCCCTCCACCTGTACCCTTAAGGGCACCTGTATCCGCATTCAGCGACTGACCATCAGAGATCTGGGGCAAGGCAGGAGCATTCGCCCCACCCATATCCCATCTCCCATATCCGTGTCATGCCTTAGCGCGTACGAAAACCACCGCGCGTCCAGGGGAGCAGCTCCACAGAGCCTCCGGCAGCCTCGATCTTCTCGCGTGCCGATTTCGAGACCCGATGGACCTTCAGATGGAGTGGTCGATCCAACTCGCCACGCCCCAGGATAGCCACGAGTTGCTCTGCCGCGCCGATGAGGCCGGACGCAAACAACGTCGCCGGCGAGACTTCGGCTCCCGGCTCAAACCGCTCGACAAGCTCGTCGACATTCACGGGTTCGAAGCCAACTTTGTAGGGGTTAAAGAAACTGTAGCCCCGCACAAATGGGAGCTTGCGCACCAGTGGCAGCGGGCCCCCCTCAAAGTATGCCGGTATGCCTTTGCCGCTGCGGGATTTCTGGCCCTTCGTACCCCGACCGGCGGTCTTACCCTGTCCGGCGGCGGGACCGTGACCCATGCGTTTCCGGCCCCTATGAGCTCCCTCTGCGGGATGCAAGTCATGCAGCTTCATCCGATAACCTCCAGCCCACTATACTTCCGGCTTCTCAGCCGCCGGCTTCTCAGCCGCCGGCTTCTCAGCCGCGATTTCCTGTACCTCAACGAGGTGAATGACCCGCTCAACCATGCCACGCACCGCCGGGTTATCGGGGAGTTCAACCGACTGTCGCATCTTGCGGAGTCCCAAGGCCTGCACCGTGCGCTTCTGATTCCCCGGATACCCAATCGGGCTGCGAACAAGCGTCACACGCAACAACGTCGCCATTATGCCTTCCTCCGGCGCCAGAAGGGCATCACCTCGGCCACCGGCTTGCCGCGCTCTTCCGCGACCTGCTCGACCCGGCGCAGTTGGCTCAGCGCATCCATAGTCGCCTGTACGACGTTGACCGCCGTCGTGCTACCCATCGACTTCGTCAGCACATCACGGATGCCGGCAGCACCCAGGACTGCACGCACGCCACCACCAGCGATAACGCCAGTGCCCGGTGTCGCGGGCCGCAGCATGACACGAGCCCCGCCACAGACGCCCATTACCTCGTGCGGTATGGTCGTACCCTCAAATGGCACAGAATGCATGTCCTTCCGGGCGCGTTGGGTCGCCTTGGCAATGGCATCGGGCACCGTTCGCGCCTTGCCAATGCCCATCCCGACCTGGCCTGTGTTGTCACCCACCACCGCGGTCACACGGAAACCGAAGGTCCGGCCTCCCTTGACCACCTTGGCGACGCGCGTGATGTCGATCACGCGCTCATCCAGTTCTTCTTTCTCTTCCTCGACTCGGCGAGTACGAGGTCTCTCTCTTCTCTCTTCCATACATCCTCCAGCTCCCGCGAGCTTAGCACGGCCGAACCGTCAAGTTATCGGGCTACTGAGCCGTGATCCCTTTCAGGGCATTCCGCGATTCGCAGATCTCCGAATCGCCCTAGAAATCGAGGCCGGCCTCACGCGCCGCCTCGGCCAGAGCCTTGACGCGACCGTGGTACTTGTAACCGCCACGATCAAAGACGACCCTCACAACACCTTTGGACAAGGCACGCTCGGCAACGACCTTGCCAACGACACGCGCCTGCTCGCTCTTCTTCAGCCCCACGATCTGATCGCGAACCTCACGATCCACCGTAGAGGCTGACGTCAACGTGACACCGACGCTGTCGTCGATGACCTGGACGTAGATATGAGTCAGACTGCGGAACACGTTCAGACGTGGACGTTCCGGCGTCCCAGCCACATGCTTGCGGATGTGCGTGTGACGCCGAGCCCGGGCTCTTTCACGATTAACTTCTGGTTTCATTATCTTCGCACCCTCAGTACCACGTAGTCAGCTGAATCTGGCAGAAGCCATTCCAGCGGCCCCCGTTCCAACGGGCCTAAGCCACTTAACCTGCCTGCCCAGTCTTCCCAGCCTTATGTCGCACGACCTCGCCCTGGAACCGAATACCCTTACCCAGGTACGGATCGACCGGTCGCCAGTCCTTGATCTGGGCGGCCAAGCGCCCGACCAACTCTTTATCATAGCCGCGCACCGTCACCGTGCTGGTGCGAGCATTCACCTCATACTGAATACCTTCTGGTGGTACCATCACCACAGGATGGGAGAACCCAAGGTTCATTACAAGATTGGCGCCCTGCAACTCGGCGCGGTATCCAGTTCCGCGAATCTCAAGCGTCTTGCTGTAGCCCTCAGTTACCCCAGTCACCATATTGTTGATGAGTGCACGCGTCAGGCCGTGGAGCGCCCTGAAATAGCGCTCGTCATTGGGACGTCTGACGTGAACCGCACCATCCTCGACGCTAATCAGCATCTCAGGATGGAACTCCCGCGTCATCGCTCCTTTGGGACCCTTGACGGTGACGGTGCTCCCCTCGATGGAAACATTAACCGCGGTAGGTACCGGGACCGGCATCTTTCCTATTCGAGACACAGTGTACCTCCTACTCTCATGACCCCACAGGGCGGGGGCTCGCCTACCACACGTAGCACAGGACTTCGCCGCCCACATTAAGGCGACGCGCCTGCTGCCCGGTGATCACGCCCTTGGGCGTCGACAGAACAGCAATACCCATACCGCTGCGGACCCACGGAATGTCCTGAACGGACGTGTAGATGCGGCGTCCCGGCTTGCTGACTCTCTTCAATTCTGTGATCACGGCACGCTGATGCTTCGTATCCCCGACGTACTTGAGTTCCAGAACCAAGGTCTGGAATGACCTCTCATCACTGGTTACCCGGTAGTCACTGATATACCCCTCCTCCTTCAGGATCTTGGCAATCGCCACCTTGATCTTAGAAGAGGGCATCGGGACCGTCGCGTGCTTGACCATCAAAGCGTTCCGTAAACGTGCCAGCATATCGGCAATCGGATCTGACGTTGTCATTCTAGCACCTCATTACCAACTGGACTTGACCATACCGGGGATCTTCCCCTCCAAGGCCAGTTCACGGATACAGACTCGGCACAAGCCGAAACGACGGTAGTATCCCCGCGGGCGGCCGCAGCGCGAGCAACGATTACGTACTCGTACCTGGTACTTGCGCCGGGTTTCGCGAATCGGCATACAGGTTCTTGCCATACCTCACTCCTTGTTCAATGCTCCACTTATCCAGAGGCTGAGGCGCCTCCAGGACACATTATCCCTAATGCGCAAACGGCATCCCAAGCAGCACCAAGAGCCGCCGGGCTTCCTCATCGGTCTCCGCCGTCGTATTGATCGAAATCTCCATGCCACGGATCTTGTCGATCTTGTCATAGTTGACCTCTGGGAAGAGCAGTTGCTCGCGCATACCCAGGGTATAGTTCCCACGCCCGTCAAATCGATCCGGGATGCCACGGAAGTCGCGCGTACGGGGAAGAGCGACGCTGATCAGACGATCCAGGAACGCCCACATCCGCGCACCACGCAGGGTGACCTTCACCCCGATCGCACGCCCCTCGCGCAACTTGAAGTTGGCAACCGACCTACGTGCCTTGGTGATAACGGGTTGCTGCCCAGTGATCGTGCGTAGGTCGGCAACCGCATACTCCAGTGCTTTCGGGTTATCGAGAGCCTCTCCCACGCCGATGTTGATGACCACTTTGCGGACCCGGGGAACCTGCATCACGTTGTCATAGCCGAACTCCTCAGCGAGAGCCGGCATGATCGATTCACGGTATTGCTTCGCTAACCGTTGCATAGTCCCCATCTCCTTAGTCAATCGCCTTACCGCACTTGCGGCAGACGCGCGTCTTGCTTCCATCCACTACCTGAAACCCCACGCGTGATGCCTGATTGCAGCTTGGGCAAACCAACATCACGTTGGACAGGTTCAGCGGCGCCTCAAACTGCACTCGGCCGCCCTGCACCTGCGCGCGACCGGCGCGCTGGGGGTCCTGATGCTTGATAGCTATGTTGACCCCTGATACCACCACGCGGTTGTCCTTCAACAGCAGTCGCAGGACTTCTCCCCGTGCACCGAGGTCGTCGCCAGCGATAACCTCGACAGTGTCACCTTTCTTTATGCGATTCATCTCTTGTTCCTCATCACCGGCACTATAGAACCTCAGGCGCCAGCGACACGATCTTCATGAAGCCTCGCTCTCGCAACTCGCGAGCGACCGGCCCGAAGATGCGCGTACCCCGTGGGTTCATTCCAGCCGTATCCAGAATGACCGCGGCGTTATCATCAAAGCGAATGTAGGAACCATCCGGTCGACGATACTCCTTGGCGACACGCACGATAACCGCGCGAACAACCTCACCCTTTTTCACGGCGGATGTCGGTGTTGCCGTCTTCACTGTGGCGACGATGGAGTCCCCGACATAGCCATAGCGACGGCGTGACCCACCCAGCACACGGATGCACAGCAACTCCTGAGCCCCCGAATTGTCAGCAACCTGTAGTCGACTTTCTCGTTGAATCATTGCACGACTCCCTTGCAGCTAGCCTATACGGCGCGCTCCAGAATCTCCTCAACGGCCCAGCGCTTGCGCCGGCTGTAGGGGCGTGTTTCCACAATCTGGACCTTGTCGCCGATGCGACAATCATTATGTTCATCATGTGCCATGTACTTCTTCGCCGAGCGGACCACCTTCTCATACAGCAAGTGGCGATACTTCCGCTCCACCGTCACCACGACGGTCTTCTCCATCTTGTCACTGGTCACCGTCCCGACCAGTCGCCTCCGTCTCTCTCTCATACCGCCGCTCCTTCCTCTTTATCCGTAGCCAGCTCGCGCTCACGCAGGACCGTCAGAAAGCGGGCGATATCCTTACGCACGGCACGCAGTCGGTTGTGGTCCTGCAAACTGCCCGCGTACCACTGCTGGCGCAGGTTGAACAACTCGCGACGGGTCTCCTGCAGGCGAATACGCAGATCCTCAGATGTCATAGCTCGAACGTCACTTGCGCGCATGCCTACTCTCCTGCCTCGCCACCATACTCAATGCGGCTAATGATCTGGGTCCGAATAGGTAGCTTGAAGGCCGCGAGGTTCAGCGCCTCGTGGGCTACGTCATCAGGCACACCGGCGATCTCGAACAGGATCCGGCCGGGGCGCACAACCGCCGCCCAGTACTCCACGTCTCCCTTACCTTTGCCCATGCGAGTCTCCGCGGGTTTGCTCGTGATCGGCTTATCCGGGAAGATCCGAACCCAGTATCGACCTCGACGGCGCATATGGCGCACAATGGCACGCCGTGCCGCCTCAATCTGACGGGCAGACACCCAGGCAGGCTCCAGCGCCTGCAGGCCATAGTCGCCAAAATCGATCTCGGCACCGCGGCTCTCCATTCCTGTCATCCGCCCGCGATGTTGCTTGCGGTATTTCATGCGTTTCGGCATCAACATAGCTCAATCTCCTTAGCCAAGAACCAGCGGGCTAGTTGGCTTCTTCCAGGGCAACTACTGGCTTCTGAGGCAGAACCTCGCCCTTGTAGATCCACACCTTTACGCCGATCCGTCCATAGGTCGTGAGCGCCTCATTCTGAGCGTAGTCGATGTCGGCACGCAGCGTCTGCAGGGGCACGCGCCCCTCGCGCATCCAGGTCGTCCGCGCCATCTCAGAGCCCGAAAGGCGCCCGCTGCACATCACCTTCACGCCTTCAGCTCCGGCACGCATCGCCTGCCGCACCGCACGTTTGATCGCGCGATTGTGGTAGATACGCTTCTCGAGCTGCGAGACGATGTTCTCAGCAACCAGTGTGGCGTCGAGGTCAGGCTGCTCGACTTCGTGGACATCGATATGGACGTGCTTTCCGCCGGTCATGTCCTCGATATCCTTACGCAACGCCTTGACATTGTCGCCCTTGCGCCCGATCACGATGCCGGGACGTGACGTCCAGATGATGACCGACACCTGATTGGGCGGGAACCGCTCGATTTCAACGCGAGACACACCACCTTGCCCATCGCGCGACCGCTCGACCATCACACGCTGCACTAACTCTCGGACCTTGCGATCCTCATCCAGCAGGTTTGCGTACTCACGGCCCTGGGCAAACCACCGAGATCGCCAATCCCGGACCACCTTCAGACGAAATCCGTAGGGATGAACCTTGCGTCCCAAGTCAAACCTCCTTAGTGCCTTTAGCCCTGTCGCTCTTCAAGAACGACGGTGATATGGGACGAACGCTTGCGGATGGGGCGATACCGCCCGCGGCTGCCCCAGGCTGCGCGCCAGCCTTTGCCAGGCATCACACCGGGCGCTTCATCCGCAGCAATCTGCGCGATGAACAGGCTGTTGATGTCCAACCCGATCTCGTCGGCATTCGCAACCGCTGAACGAATCAACTTTGACACCGGAAGTGCCGCCGCATGAGGGAGTGAACCGAGGGCATCGATCGCCGCCTGTGCACCCATCCCCCGCACAACATCGACAATCCGTCGCACCTTCATCGGTGACATCGGGATGTAACGAGCCGTGGCCCGAACTGTCTCAGCCATACTTTAGCCCCCTATCCGGACTTTCTTCTCACGAGCCACGTGGCCGCGGAAGGTCCGCGTAGGCGCAAACTCACCCAGGCGATGGCCCACCATATTCTCGGTGACATAGATCGGCACGTGCCGGCGGCCATCGTGAACGGCAAGCGTGTGCCCTACCATCTGCGGGAAGATCACCGATGCTCGAGACCACGTCCGGATGACGCGCTTCGTGCCGGTCCGGTTCATCTCCTCGATCTTCTGCAGCAGCTTCGGCTCGACGTACGGCCCTTTTTTCAAGGAACGTGACATGACACTCTCCTCCCTTGCTAGCGCCGCTGGCGAGAGCCAGACTGACGCCGCCGAACGATGAACTGATCCGTCGCCTTATTGTGGCGCGTCTTCCTGCCCAACGTGCGCCAACCCCAGGGCGACTTGGGACCTGGCATACCCGCCGGACTTCGTCCCTCACCACCCCCATGGGGATGGTCGCGTGGCGACATCGCCGAGCCGCGGACTTCTGGCCTCTTGCCCAACCAGCGCTTTCGACCGGCCTTACCCAACTGGATGTTGGCGTGGTCAAGATTGCCGACCTGGCCCACAGTGGCCATACAGATCTTACGTACCATGCGGATCTCGCCGCTTGGTAGACGCAACGTGACGTAGTCACCCTCACGGGCCATCAACTGCGCCACGGCGCCCGCCGCACGAACCATCTGTCCGCCACGTCCCGGATGCAGCTCAACGTTGTGCACCAAAGTACCCATCGGGATGCGCTCGAGGGGCAGCGCGTTCCCCACTCTGACTTCAGCATCGGTTGTTGAGCTGAAGACCATATCTCCCACCTTCAGCCCCATAGGCGCTAGAATGTAGCGCTTCTCACCATCAGCGTAGACCAAGAGCGCGATACGCGCAGAACGATTTGGATCGTACTCGATCGAGTCGACACGTGCCGGAATGTCATACTTGTTCCGCTTGAAATCGATCACGCGGTATTTCCGAGCATGTCCGCCACCTTGGTGCCGCACCGTGATGCGTCCATAGGCGTTGCGCCCACCTCGTTTGCTGAGCTGGCGCACCAAGGTCTTTTCGGGTGTTGAACGCGTGATCTCTTCAAACGTCTGGCCAACCAAGTTGCGACGACCGGGCGTCGTTGGGCTGAACTTCTTTATCGCCATATTACGCCTCCAATGCCTCAATCCGCCCACCGCCGGCCAGAGTCACCACGGCCTTCTTCCAGGGCGCCCGTCGGCGCACAACGCGCCGTCCGCGCGTCTTGTTCGCCTTGCCCGGCATCACCATCGTGCGCACACGATCCACATCCACACGATAGATCTCCTCAACCGCGCGCTTTATCTCCAGCTTGTTCGCATCCTTATGGACCACGAAGACATACTTGGTCTGATCGCGCAGCGCGAAGGCCTTCTCCGTCTCCAACGGTCGTACGATAATGTCATAGATGTTCATCAACCTTACTCCTCGGCCCCTACCCCATCACCAACAGGGCTAGGGACACCTGCACCCAGAAGCGTATCGATGGCCTCAACCGATGCTAACGGCAATACCAGCGTATCGGAGTTCAACAGATCACGAACGTTCAGGTACTGAGCCCGCAACGTCCTGGCCGTCGGCAGGTTACGCACAGACAGCTCGACAGAGGAATTGCGCTCCGGCAGCAGGACGAGCGTTCGACCCTGATCGGCCGACATCCGCCGCAATGTGGCAACAATCTCCTTCGTCTTCGGAGCGTCCATCCGCAACTCATCCACCACCACCACCTGCTGAGCCGCAGCCTTTGCAGACAGCGCCGAGCGCAGTGCGGCCTGACGCATCTTCTTGGGCATCTTCTTTACGTAGGTCCGTGGCTTCGGCCCGTGAGCGATACCACCACCCACGAAGATCGGGGCGTTTCGACTTCCGTGCCGAGCACGCCCGGTACCCTTCTGGCGATACCACTTTGCCTTCGAGCGGTTATTCTCACCCCGGGTCTTGACCGAGTGCGTGCCCAGTCGGGCGTTGGCCAACTGCCGCACCAGCGCCTGGTGCATCAACGGAACGTTGACCGTGACCTCATAGATCTCAGGTCGCAGAGTGACCTCGCCGACCTTTTCCCCTTGCATGTTCACGACGGGAATAAGCATGGCTAGCCTCCTTTGGCGACCCGCTGCTTACGGACGCCCCTGATCAGAACCAGGGCTCCCTTTGGTCCGGGCACAGAGCCGCGCACGGCCAGGAGGTTTCGCTCCGGATCAACCAACACTACTTCCAAATTCTGCACAGTGGTCTGCTTGTTCCCGAGCTGACCTGGCATCTTCTGGCCTTTCCAGACTCTACCGGGCGTAGCGCACGCACCGATGGAACCGGGCGCCCGCTCGCGGTCAGACTGGCCGTGGGTGTGAGGGCCGCCCGCGAAGTGATGACGCTTCACCACACCCGCAAAACCACGGCCCTTGGATGTGCCCTGGATATCTACGCGCTCACCTGGCTCAAAGACATCAACCAAGATCCGCTCCCCGAGGGTGTAGACCTCATCTTCTCGGGTCCGCACCTCACGTAGATGGCGCAACTGCGGCACACCTGCAGTTGCCAGGTGACCTTGCTGGCCCTTGCTAAGATGCTTGATCTTCGCAGGACCAAAACCAAGCTGCACCGCCCGGTAACCATCTCGCTCGGGCAGCCGCAACTGGGTCACGAAGCACGGCCCAGCCTCGACAACAGTGACCGGCACAACTGTGCCGTCCTGCTGGTAAATCTGAGTCATACCAACCTTCCGTCCAAGAATACCTTTCACCAATTCCTCCTTGGGACTGCCAGCGCTCGAGCCCAGTCAACACTTCGGGCCACTACGGTTATGTAGCCGCTTGGACCGTGCTCTTGGCACGCCGCATCATCCCTATTATCCCGACACCATCCCCCCCCGGCATCGGCCTGACACTTAGAGAGCCGAAGACCGGGGGGGGCAGAGGTGTCAGCTATGCACAGACCAGGCGAACTACAGCTTGATCTCGATATCGACACCCGCCGGCATATTGAGCCGCATCAACGTGTCGATCGTCTTCGAATCCGGATCCTGGATATCGATCAGCCGCTTATGCGTGCGAATCTCGAAGTGCTCATGCGTGTCCTTATCGATATACGGTGAGCGACGAACTGTATATCGCTCAATCCGAGTGGGCAGGGGCACAGGTCCCGCGACGTGAGCACCAGTGCGCTCCGCAGCCTCAACGATCCGCCGGGCGGACTCGTCCAGAATGCGGTGATCGTATCCCTTCAGCCGAATGCGAATGCGTTGTTTAGCCATACACCACCCTGTGGGATTGCCTCGAACTAGGCAATGATCTTCGTGATAACGCCAGCGCCAACCGTCAGACCACCCTCGCGAATCGCGAAGCGGTGACCGGACTCGAGGGCGACCGGGCTCCCCAGCTCCACGCCCATCGTGGTGCTGTCACCGGGCATGACCATCTCGACACCCTCCGGCAACGCGACCGTGCCGGTGATGTCCATCGTGTTAATGTAGAACTGCGGCTTGTAGCCCGTGAAGAAGGGCTTGTGACGACCGCCCTCATCCTTGCGGAGTATGTAGACGTTGGCCTCAAACTCTCGCCGAGCCTGGATCGATCCGGGGGCCGCAACGACTACACCACGGCCGACCTCTTCCTTACCCACGCCACGCAGCAGCAGGCCGGCGTTGTCACCCGCCTGCACGATGGGCAGCGTCTTGTGGAACATCTCCATCGAGGTGACCACAGTGCGACGCGGCTTCTCGTACATATCACCCACCAACTCGACCTCGGTGTTGGGCTTCAGAGTACCGCGATCGACACGACCCGTCACAACCGTACCGCGGCCCTTGATCGAGAACACATCCTCGATGGGCATCAGGAAGGGCTTTTCCTCATCGCGAACGGGCGTGGGAATATACTCATCCACGACGCGCATGAGCTCCCAGATGGAGGCGTAGGCTGGGTCGTTCGGATCACTGCTCGTGCATGACAGCGCCTGCAACGCGGAGCCGTGCACCACCGGGGTCTCGTCACCAGGGAACTGGTACGAGCTCAGCAGCTCACGAATCTCCAGTTCCACAAGCTCCAGCAGTTCCGGATCGTCCATCAGGTCGACCTTGTTCAGATACACTACCACGGCAGGGACCTCAACCTGGCGCGCCAACAGGATGTGCTCGCGCGTCTGGGGCATCGGACCATCAACAGCGGAAACGACCAGGATCGCGCCGTCCATCTGGGCGGCGCCGGTGATCATATTCTTGATGTAGTCGCGGTGACCCGGGCAGTCCACGTGCGCGTAGTGGCGATTCTCGGTCTCGTACTCAACATGCGAGATGGCCACCGTGAGGATCTTGGTCGCATCACGGCGGAACATCTTTGCATCGGCCTTGGCGACCTCATCGTAGGCCTTGAATTCGGCCCATCCCTTGGTGGCCAGGGTCCGCGTAATCGCAGCGGTCAGAGTCGTCTTACCGTGATCGATGTGACCAATGGTCCCAACGTTCACATGTGGCTTCGTTCGCTCGAAAACCTCTTTAGCCATTGCTTGCCTCTCCTTATTCTACTTACAGATTATCTCAACTACTGGTGTGATCGATTATGTGCCAACCCGCGTAGCACGTATGCCTTCGTGCACTCAAGCTCCGTAGCCGTACACGATCGCATCCAACTGCCCAGCCGTCTGACGGCCTGAGTCCACCGGTTCGTAATGGTGAAACTCCATTGTGAATGTTCCCCGTCCCTGCGTCAGGCTCCGCAGATCCGTAGCGTAGCCAAACATTCGGGCTAGACGCACGTACGCTCGGACCACCTGGCTACCTGCAGCTCGCGGCTCCATCAGTCTGATGTCGGCGCCCCTGGCATTGAGATCACCCAGGACTTCGCCGACGTATCCTTCCGGCACCACGACCTCGACATCCATCGCCGGCTCCAACAGAACCGGGTTGGCGGATTCGACCGCCTGGCGGAAAGCCTGTGACGCTGCAGCTTTGAACGCCACCTCCGTAGAGATTAGCACATCAGCCGCCGCATCGACGAGCCGAACCGCGATCCCAACCATTGGATAGCCAGCTAGCACACCGCTATCCAACGACTCAAGCGCCCCAGCTCTGACAGACTCAACGAACGGAGCTGTCAGGTCCTGCGGACGCAGTAGACTAATGAACCCAGATGCCTCCCCGGCCTCGGCAGGGCTCACTTCGAGCACCACCCGGGCATATTGGGGCTTACCGGCAAACGGCCGATCAAAGACCACTTCGGCACGGCCGGTAGTTGTAACGGTTTCCTTATACGCAACTCTTGGCTTCCCGACATTCGCCTCCACCCTGAACTCTCGCAGCATTCTGTCCACGAGAATCTCAAGGTGCAACTCACCCATCCCCGACAACAACGTCTGTCCCGTGCCCTCGTCCAGCCTAACTCGGAAAGTCGGGTCCTCCTCGGCCAGGCGAGCCAGAGCCTCTACCAGGTGGTCCTGATCTGCCACCGTCCTGGGCTCCACAGCAACCGAGATCACGGGTTCGGGAAAGTGAATCGACTCGAGCACGATGGGCGCATGCATCGCCGATAGGGTATCGCCGGTGACCGTGTTCTTCAGCCCCACGGTCGCACCGATATCGCCGGCGACCAGCTCGTCGACCTCCTCTCGGCGGTCAGCGAACATCCTTAGCAACTTGCTCACACGCTCGCGGCTATGCTTACCCGAGTTCAGATACACTGCCCCTCGGGTCATCGTGCCGGAATAGATCCGGAAGTACGACAATCGTCCCGCATAAGGATCTGTAGCTATTTTAAAGATCAACGCTGCCAACGGAGCTTGCGGATCCGCCGGCCTCTCCTCAGTCCGCTCTTTGTTAGGATTCCACCCCGTGATCGGTGGGACATCCAACGGAGAAGGCAAGAAATCGACCACCGCGTCCAGGAGTAACTGGACCCCCTTGTTACGCAGTGACGAACCACACAACACCGGTTGCACTCGACCGGAGATCACAGCCTGTCGGAGTACCCGTCGCAAATCGGCGGGTGAGATCTCCTCATCATCCAGGTAGGCCTGCATCAACACATCGTCAGTCTCGACAATGGCCTCGACCATCGCGTCGCGGGCCGCACGCACCTCTGGCTCAAGTTCTGCCGGGACCGGACCAACCTCCTGATCCTGCCCAAGCTCGTCTTGCCAGATAACCGCCCTCCACTCGATGAGGTCGATAACTCCACGGAAGTCGCTCTCGGCTCCGATGGGCCACTGAATGGGGATCGGGTTCGCCTTCAGACGATCGCGAATGGTCCCGACCGCATGGCTGAAATCGGCACCCAGCTTGTCCATCTTGTTCACGAATGCGACCAGCGGCACGTGGAATTCCTGAGCTTGCCTCCAGACAGTCTCCGACTGCGGCTCAACACCGACCGTACCATCGAACACCACGATCCCACCGTCGAGTACTCGCAGACTGCGCTGAACTTCTGCAGTGAAGTCGATGTGCCCCGGCGTATCCACGATGTTGATCTGGCAATCGCGCCAGAAACACGTGACCGCCGCAGACATGATCGTGATGCCGCGCTCCCTTTCCTGGACCATCCAATCGGTGACAGTGGTGCCATCATCCACATTACCGAGACGATAGGTGCGTCCAGTGTAGAAAAGGATGCGCTCCGTCGTAGTCGTCTTGCCCGCATCAATGTGGGCAATGATCCCGATGTTGCGTATATTCGCTAGTAAATGTTCACTTGTAGACTTCAGGCTCTCAGACATCCGTCGAACACCGCTTTCACTATCAGCGATGGTCGACACCGTCCCAACGGGCCCAGACCACGCCGCCCCAGACCTGTACTTCGGACGCTACCAGCGAAGATGGGCGAATGCACGGTTGGCTTCCGCCATCTTCAGCGTATCCTCACGTCGCTTCACCGCTGACCCAGCGCCATTCGCCGCGTCAACGAACTCAGCCGCTAACTTCGAGGCCATGCCACGGCCCGAGCGGTTCCGCGCAGCAGCTAACATCCAACGGATGCCCAGCGACAGCTGCCGATACTCGGGCACCTCAACTGGAATCTGATACGTGGCGCCACCGACGCGGCGTGGCTTCACCTCAACTGCGGGGAGCACATTCGCCATCGCATCGTTGAAAACCTCGATTGCCGGCTTGCTCGCGCGCGCCTCGGCCTGATCCAATGCCTCATACATGATCCGCTGCGCCACACTCTTCTTGCCCCCGCGCATCATCCGATTGATGAACTTCTGCAGTGGCACGCTATTGTAGCGAATATCAGGCTCGACCTGTCGCCTAGCTGGACGATTTCGTCTAGACATACTTACATCAACCTCGCTCTCGCCATCCGAGTCGCTTACGCGGACTTCGCGTGCTTGGTACCATACTTGGAGCGCTGCTGATGGCGCCCGTTTACCCCAGCACAATCCAACGCACCGCGCACTATGTGGTAACGCACACCGGGGAGATCCTTGACACGACCGCCACGCACCATAACCACAGAGTGCTCCTGCAGGTTATGCCCCTCGCCCGGGATATAGGCCGTAACCTCGATGCGGTTCGAAAGGCGCACACGAGCGATCTTCCGCAGCGCCGAGTTAGGCTTCTTCGGCGTAGTTGTACGCACGATCGTGCAGACACCCCGCTTCATCGGGTTGCCTTTGTCCACGCGCTCACGCCTACCACCACGCTTCGTGTTGACGTTATAAGCCAGCGCGGGAGACACTGATTTACCCGCCTGCGGCTTACGTCCCTTGCGCACCAATTGATTGATCGTCGGCACTTTCTCCTCCTAGTTAGTGACTAGTGCCCAGGCATATGGCACTAGGCCCCACTCACCAGTCCCCTGCTCCGCACTGAAGAAGGCCATCTGAGCTGCGATGGCCTCCTCACGTAGACCGTTTCGGCTTCCGAGCCGCTTACCCCGTGTGACGATTACAGAAGAGTAGGTGGCACCCTCATGCGAAGGGTGATTCTACCACAAAGCCTGTAAAGGTCAACACATTCCTGCTATCGCACGTTCTGCGGCGTAAGCCCCAACAACCCCATACCCAGCTTGGGGAGTTGAGCACGTCGATCATCGCGACCGAAATGTAGTACCTCACCGGAATCCGTCACCGCTTCGACGGAGAGCGCCAAACTCTGCAACTCTTTGACCAGGACCTTGAATGATGCCGGGATCCCCGGCTCCTCAATCGGCAGGCCCTTGACGATGGACTCGTACGCCTTGACGCGTCCCTGAACATCATCGGACTTGATCGTGAGCATCTCCTGCAGGATGTAGGCTGCGCCGTAAGCCTCGAGCGCCCAGACCTCCATCTCGCCAAATCGCTGACCACCGAACTGAGCCTTGCCACCCAGCGGCTGTTGCGTGACCAACGAGTACGGCCCAGTGGAACGGGTGTGGACCTTGTCCTCGACCAGGTGCGCCAGCTTCATCATATAGATGATGCCCACAGTCACGGGCTGGTCGAAAGGCTCCCCTGTCTTCCCGTTAAGCAGGACCATCTTGCCAAGCGTGGGCAGCGGAATCCCTTGCGTATGGCTGTAGGTTGTCGCCCTTAGGACCACTTCGTCATCGGAGAGGCCAGCAACATCTTCACCGCGCGCGTCCATCCACAGGCGCAGGCAGACGGCCTGAGCCTTGAGGTCCGCAGCCTGTCGCTGAGCGAGCGCACGCTGATCATTCTCAAATGATAGGAGACCATCCGGGTCATAGCCGAAATCGCGCAGCCACTCGCGGAGCACCGAACGCCGCGCATAGACTATGTCACCCCGCAACCGGTCAGCGTCATACCCCTTGGGCGCCAACCACGAGGCTATATAGATCAGCCGCGCTTCCTCATCATCCTCAAGCGACTCCAGTGGGTACTCCTGCGCCTTCAACCACGTCCAGGCGCGCTCCATAATGTCGTCCCAGGCTTGGTCAATCAACCACGCCCGGGCGAGCTCCGCAGCAATCTCCTGCTCATCTGCGCCATCAAACACGGGCGTCACAGTGTTGAAGCCTAGCCGGTATGCCGCCCATCCAAGGTGTGTCTCCAGAATCTGACCGATATTCATCCGACCCGGCACGCCCAATGGGTTCAAGATGATATCGACCGACCGCCCATCGGCAAGGAATGGCATATCCTCAACCGGCACGATCTGAGAGATGACACCCTTGTTTCCATGACGACCGGCCATCTTGTCACCCTCGGTGATCTTGCGGCGCTGGATCACGTTGACGCGGACGACCTTCTCCACACCCGCGGGAAGATCGCGATACTCCTCACGGTCGAAGATCTTAACGTCCACAACCTTACCATGCGCTCCGTGAGGCATCCGCAGACTGGTGTCCTTCACATCACGCAGCTTCTCGCCGAAGATCGCCCGAAGCAACTTCTCCTCAGGTGTGAGCTCCTTCTCGCCCTTGGGCGTGATCTTGCCCACCAGCACATCCAGCGGCCCGACCTCGGCGCCGATGCGCACGATGCCATCCTCATCAAGGTCGCGGAGGGCCTCCTCAGAGACGTTGGGGATCTCACGGGTCACTTCTTCGGGGCCCAACTTGGTGTCCCGAGCCGACAACTCGTGCTTCTCAACGTGCACGGAGGTGAATTTATCCTGCCATACCAGATCTTCACTCAGCAGAATCGCGTCCTCGAAGTTGCCACCTTCCCAGGACATGAAGGCGACCAACACATTCTGACCAAGGGCGAGGTCACCGCCCTGTGTGGAGGAACTGTCGGCCAGCACATCTCCGGGTTCCACGCGCTGTCCCTTGACCACGACGATACGCTGATCAAGGCACGTGCTCTGGTTCGAGCGCGCGTACTTCTGCAGGACGTAGGTGACAACATCGCCATCATCCTGAAGGATGTCCACGCGGTTACCCGCTGCACTCAGGACCGTGCCGCCCGCCTTCGAGGTGACCACGAGGCCCGAGTTCAGCGCCGCAGCGCGCTCTATCCCCGTCCCGACAAGTGGTGCCTCGGGGCTAATCAATGGCACGGCTTGCCGCTGCATATTGGAACCCATCAACGCACGGTTGGCATCATCGTGCTCCAGAAATGGGATCAGCGCGGCGGATACACCGACCATCTGCACCGGCGCCACATCGATGAAGTCGATGCGCTCAGGCGGCGCGAAAATGTAGCTATCACCCTTGCGGGCCACCACCCGCGTGTCGAGGAAGCGACCGCTCGCGTCAATTGCGGCATTCGCCTGCGCGATAGTGTAAGGCTCCTCGCGATCGGCAGAGAGGTAAAGGATCTCGCTGGACACTCGGGGGACCACCCGCACCGGGTCGCGCAACTGCAGGCCGGCGATGGTCTCGGCGATCTCGGGGGTAATCTCCATCCCTGCGGTGGCAACAACATCACCGGTCTCCGGATTCTCGACATCATCGCGCAGGATCTCACCTGTGAGCTGGTCAACGCTGTTCTGTACCGTACGGATGACGCGCCGGTAGGGCGTCTCGATGAAACCCAACTCGTTGACGCGGCCGTACGTGCTGAGGCGGCCAATCAAACCGATGTTCGGGCCTTCCGGCGTCTCAATCGGGCAGATGCGACCATAGTGGCTGTGATGCACGTCGCGGACGTCGAACCCAGCGCGCTCGCGGCGGAGACCACCAGGGCCCAGCGCCGACAGGGTTCGCTTATGCGTCAGGCTCGAGAGAGGATTCGTCTGCTCCATAAACTGTGACAGTTGGCTGGACCCGAAGAACTCCCGAATCGAGGCGACCACCGGTCGGATATTAATGAGGCCGACGGGTGTGGGCGACTCCTCACGAATGCTCATCCGTTCCCGCACAACCCGTTCCATCCGCACCAGACCCACGCGAATCTTCGCCTGCACAAGCTCGCCCACCGTCTTCACCCGACGGTTCCCCAGGTGGTCCATGTCATCAGGGCCGGCAACGCCATTGTTGATATGGATCATCCGCCGCACCAATGCCGCGAAGTCATCCTTCGTGATCGTCCGGATGGACATCGGGACGCTGATCTGCATACGCTGGTTCAGCTTATAGCGCCCAACCTCTTGCAGATTGTAACGTTGCGGGTCGAAGAGCTGCGATACCAGATATTCCTGTGCGTTCTCCAAGGTGGGAGGATCGCCAGGTCGCATGCGGCGGTAGAACTCGATCATGGCCTCTTGGGCCAGGCTACGCCCTGCCTTCAGGTCCCACGTCGGTTCCTGGCGGATCGTGTCTCGAATCCAGGGATGATCGGGGTCGTTGTCCGCATCCTGAAACAGCTCGATCAGTTCGTCGTCAGTGCCCTGCGTCAGCAAGCTGCTGTGCAATGGGTCGTCGACAGCGGCCAAAGCGCGCAGGAATATCGTGACGGGGATCGTGCGCTTGCGGTTGAAGCGCAGCGTCAGATACCCGGACTTACGGGTCTCGAACTCCATCCACGCTCCGCGATCGGGGATCAGCTTGGCGTTCGCCAGTCGCCGACCAGCATCCTCTTCGAGACCAAAATAAACACCAGGAGAGCGGATAAGTTGGCTGACCACTACGCGCTCCGTTCCGTTGATAATGAACGTCGCGTGCTCAGTCATCAGCGGGAGGTCACCCAGGAAGATTTCCTGCTCCACAATCTCGCTGGTCTCGCGATTGAAGAGCGCAACTTTCACAGAAAGCGGGCTAGCGTAAGTGAGATCACGCTCAAGGCACTCCTGCTGATCGTGCTTGGGCTCGCCAAAGTGATATCCCAGGGTAAAGTTGGCTTCTTCGGCCCTCTTGCCGGGCAGATAGAGACTCAAAAGGCCATTGAAGCTGTTAATGGGCGAGATCTCATCGAATAGCTCATATAACCCCTGCGTCTGCAGCCACTGATAGGACTGCAACTGCATCTCGACAAGACCCGGTAGCGGCAATGCGCTGGCAATACGAGCGTAGGATTTAACGCCAAGGTCTGCTAATGCCATTCTCTACCCTTCCTCCTCGGTTGTTACAGGGAATCCCCGAGTACGTGATCTGGGTTAACCTGCGTCGACACGTGCATCGTGTAGGGCCGACGACAATAGACAGGGTAGTATACCATGGCGGCGCCGGACGTCAAGCGAAAACGCTAGCCGCTAACGCCCCAGGCGATGGTGGAAAAACCCGAGGGGGGCTCAACACCCTGGGGAGTGAGTAGGAGCTCAAAGGGCTGATCGGCGCCCGGGGCGAGCGCCGTATCCTCACCCATCACAAGCTGGCGGTAACCCACAACTTCGCCATTGGCACTATAAATGGTAGCGACCACGATCACACGGTTCACGGTCTGACCACTCTCATTCACCAGCGTACCTCGCACCCGATATTGCGGGCCCGAGACCCCACCTTCGCCCCCGATGACCGTCAACGGCACGAACCCCGCGGTGATCGGACTGATCGATTCCGCCCGCAGGAGGAACGCCTCGGCGTCGGCAACGCCGGCGGGGGGATTCCTGAAGAGCACTGAGAAGGGCGCACGAGACTGCGGCAGTAGGATGTCGGCAGCCGCCAGGGCTCGCGCCGTGGCAAGCGAGGCGCCATCTGACGCCAATAGAACGACCTCGACCTGCAGGTTTGTGATCGCGGCGTCGGTGCTGTTCAGCACCTCGCCCATACACCATAATCCACCCACCGGAGTTCGGTACAAAGCAATGCCCGTAGCTGCGACAGCCACAGGAGTCGGCGTGGGGAGCAGCACATGACCTTGTGGCACCTGCATCGAGTCGTCCGCAAGCCCGTTTTCCTCCTCCAGCGGAATCACCAGCACCTGGCCGATCCGCAGGAAAGCGGCAGCATCCAGCACGTTCGTGCGCACGAGCGCATCGACCGTGACACCGTAATCCAGAGCAATGCCCAGAAGCGTATCGCCACTGGCGACGATGTGGACGACCGGCGTCGGCGTTGGAGAAGGGGTAAACGTTGGCGTCGGCGGTATGGGGGTCAAGTAGATCCCGGGCGCGATGGTGGGTGTGGCTATTCCGCGCGCTGCCGCCGGTGCAGGCGTGGGGACAGCGGTCGCCGGAGGCGTAAGCACACCGTCACAAGCGGCGAGTAGCAGCAACGTGAAGCCAAGAATCGCGGCGCAGGCCCGGGTCCAAGCCCTATTCCGCCCCCCGCGCACAGGTCTGCCCTCGTATCCGCTCACAGCGTGATTATACCACTGGAGCATCTGAGCAACGTCAGTCTTCGGGGGCCGCCTGGATCTCAGCAAGACGTTCGGCTCCCTCAGCCATCTCAGTGTGCTCCGGGATCGGTGTGGCGCGGCGGCGAATGAGATGAGCGCCGCCCAGGAAGAGCCACGGGAGGCCAACAGCCAGAGCCAGAAAAGGGCCTGAGGTCAGGTATCCCTGCGCACCGAAACGATCCAGATTGTACAGAATCAGCGCCAGGGCCGTCCAGACCACTAGGAAGTTGGGAATGGCTTCGCCTGCATGCAGCAAGCCCAAACCGGGCACTCGCCGGCGGGTGATGGGCCAGAACAAGTTGCAGCCCAGATGTCCCAGCTGATCCTCAAGAACGTGAGCCGCGTACCCGGACGCGAACAGAGCGCCACTCAATGCCCCAATCGCCGGCCCGGCAAGCTGAGCACCGAGCGCTCCAACCGCGGCGCCGATGGCCCCAGCAAGCACAAGACTGTGGGTCCAGCGATGGTGCCAGTCCAGGAATGTGACGACGACATGGTCGCCTTCGCGCGTGAAGGTGAAGGTCGGTCCGGTGAAACCGTCGATGACGTAACGATGGCTATACGGCGCTGCTACATCGAAGTCCAAGCCGCGCTCCGCCAACGCACCATCTTCAGTGGACCCGACGAGACTCACGCCGCTTGTACTGACCAGCGGCCCGACCTCGACGCGCACGACACTACCGGTTCCATCTGCCGCTCGCGCCGCCTGCCCCAGGCTAATAGTATAACGACGCCAGAGGTCCGGTCCAAGCTGGACCGTATGCGCGATCACGCGACATGGTCTGCCAGACTCATAGGCTTCGCGCATCGCCTCGACCAGCGCGTCGACGACGAATTCGGCCGCCGCAGTGGCCGATGAACCATCAAGCGCAGGCCCGGGATCGATCTCCGTGTCTGTGGACGTGAAGTAACGGACGAAGCGGAAGTCGAGAAGATCGGGCAACAGGCCGCCGACCCCGCCCAGAACGGGCAGGAGCGACCCAGCACGCGCCAGCCCGACGATGTCAGGAAAGCATGTCGCCAGAGCGACACCCGTCACAAAGTGCGCAATTCCCTTCACGGTGTCGAACAAGCTCCCAGTGGGAAGAGGGATCCAAGGACATTGTAGAACCTGGTTGCTGGGTGACAAGGCTCCGCGTCATTTCTTGCCCTAGCGACCATTCAAGGGATACTAGGCGCGTGCGCTCAACACATCGCGGAAGGTATACCCTGGTTCTCATCGTCCTTGTGGCCTTCGGCCTGCGCGTATGGGGCCTCGCCGACCACAATATCTGGTGGGATGAGGGCATCGGCATCTGGCTCTCCCGAATGCCGATGTGGGAGAGCATCCACTGGACTGCGGGCGATGTGCATCCGCCGCTCTACTACGTGCTCCTTCGCGCGTGGCGCGCAGTCGCCGGCGAGGGGGAGTTTGCCCTGCGGTTCCTTTCGGTAATATCCAGCACACTGACAGTCCCACTAATCTATCGGCTCGGCAAAGCGCTTGGTGGGTTCCGGACAGGCACACTGGCAGCGCTGTTGTTGGCGGTGTCGCGGTTCTCAATCTGGTGGGCGCAAGAGATCCGCATGTATGCGCTGGCAGCCCTGCTAGCTACTGGCTCGCTCTGGGGAGCGGTGTGGCTCTGGAGAACGTCCGGACAGGAGTGGCCAAGATCGCCCCACCGTGGCAGTCGAATCGGCTTCCCATGGGCTTTGTACGTCGCCTGCACTACAGGAAGCCTATACTCGCTCTACCTTACAGCGACGGTTCCCATCATCACAAACCTGGGGTTTCTGGCCCACTATGTGCAACAGCGTCGCACGGATCGTCGAGCATCAGGGATCGTATCGTGGATCACAGCGCAGGTCGCGGTGCTCGCGCTCTTTCTACCTTGGGCCATGTATGCACTGCCAAGGATGCATTCCTGGTCGAGCGATGTGCCCTTCTCCCCGGGCTTCTTCATCAAGCTCTACAGCACGATCCTGGCGGTCGGTAACCCTCTGGATCTGGAAGCTAGTGCGCCACTTACGACGGGCGCCTTCGCCGGGCTGGCACTGGGATTGATCGGCCTCATCCGACACCTGTCGCTCCAACACAGCGCAAATGGTTGCCCCACCTCTGCGGCGCGATCCTGGGCCGGAGGCGGAACCATCGCGCCGTCCAGACAAGGACACCCGGTGCCGTTCCGGTTGGGCGGACTGGTGATGCTGGTGATGGGTCTGTTACTGCCGCCGCTTGTGGTTGCTGTGGTCTCACTCCCGGGGTTGCGCTTCTACTTCTCGCGCCCGCTTGTCCCACGGTATCTGCTGCCGCTGTCTGCGTGCTACAGCATACTCCTGGCTTGGGGCACCATTGAGCTTGCTCGCGGCGGTGTCCGCAAGCATCAACTGGGACGCTGGCTGGCGGTGGCAGCAACCGGGCTGGGGCTCGTGGCTGCGCTCAGCGGGCTGCAGTCGTTCTATCCGGGGCGGGTACGCCACGACGACTATGCCACCATCGCCGAGGTGCTCAACGCGCACCGGCGTGTCGACGAAGCAGTGCTTCTGTATGTCGATCGTGACTGGCCGGTCTTCACCGCGCACTATGAAGGGGCGCGCAACGACCTGCCCTATGGCGAGACCTTGAGCGACCCAGCAGTCGCCGAGGCGCTGCTTCTGCCGATCTGGGATCGCACAGCCGGGATCTGGCTCGTGTCAACGCCGGAATCGTTGCAGGCCGATCCCGCCCAGACAGTGCCCCAGTGGCTCGGAGCTCACTCCGTCTTGACACGCACGATGGTAAGCGGAGGGGTCTCCTTGACCTACTACACTCGGACCCCCGACCGGGTAGGGATCTATGAGATGATCGTGCCCGGCACCATGCCGCCGGTATGGGTGACGAGCTCGTACGGTCTGGTCGGCGCCTCTGTGGCCCAGACACGGTATGGTACCGGGGACACAGTACACCTGGGACTCTACTGGATCCCGCCGCTTCCCGACACAGCCGAGGTGCTCCTTAGCGGCGATGCGGTGGAGCGGAGTTTCACGGTCCCCGGAGTCACGGCGACGACGAATATCGTCCGCAACCAGGTCGACATCCCCCTGTCTCCCGACATACCCGGCGGGACCTATGCAGCGCGCGTAGTCGTGCCGGGGTACCCGCCGACGCCCGTCGGCCGGTTCACTTTGGTCCGAAAGACAGCCGGAGCCGGAGTCGTGCCTACCACAATCCCCTACCCAGTCGAGTACCGGTTGGGCGAATCAATCCATCTCGTCGGCTATGACCTACCGATGAACACGGTGACAGCAGGGGAAGCGCTTGCGCTGACACTCTATTGGCGGACCGAGGCATTGCTCCACACACGATACAAGGTGTTCACGCATGTGCTAGGTGAGACGTACAACGCCAGAGCCGGCAATTTCCTTTGGGGGCAGCAGGATAACGAGCCTGTGAACGGGCAGGCGCCTACAACGCTGTGGGCGCCGAACACGGTGATCGCGGACCCGTACTTGATCCAGATCGACCCTGACGCACCTCCCGGGACCTATGCCGTCGAAATCGGTCTGTACGGTCTCGTGGACGGCGCCCGGCTGGCGGTGGAGGGAGACGGCGACGCGATAAGTTTGGCAGTGGTTGAGGTGGGGACGACTTCGAGCGAGCGATGATGGATAGCATTCTAGATGGGAGAGCTCAGATCGACGGGGGCGCGGTGACGACTGCCTATGAGCTCGCCGAGAGGGAATCGATCGTTGGCTAAAGAATGGAAACGTAACCTGACGGTTGTCTGGATAGCACAGCTTCTGGCCATTATGGGCTTCTCATCGACGGCGCCGATCTACGCATACTTCATCCAATACCTGGGAGTGGACGACGCCCTCATTGCGCGATGGAGCGGCGCTGTGATCGCGATATCTTCTATCAGTATGGGGGTCCTCGGTCCGGTGTGGGGCGCCCTTGGCGACCGGCACGGACGCAAGGCAATGGTTATGCGCGCGATGTTCGGCGGCGCGGTCATTATCGGCTTGCAGGGTTTCTCGCAGAACATCTGGCAATTCGCAGCCTTGCGCCTCATCCAGGGAGCGCTCACGGGAACCGTGACCGCCGCCACTGCACTGGTGGCGAGCAACACGCCGCGCGAGCGGTTGGGAGAGACGCTGGGCAAGCTCCAACTGGCGATCTTCCTCGGGCAAGCTGTCGGCCCGACCACTGGCGGTTTTGTTGCCGATACCCTGGGCTATCGGGCAACCTTCTGGTTGACCGCCGCCTACCTGATCGTAGCCGGAGGCCTGATCCTGTTTCTGGTACGCGAGCGTTTTGTACCGTCCGCGGACGCGCTCCGCGGCAGCCTCTGGACGCGGATGCGCCAGGATGTCAGCGCAATTTTCGCGGGATCTCTGTTGGGGCTGGTCCTTGGGCTGCGCTTCGCACTACGGGTAGGCCTCAATATAACCTCTCCCACAATCCCACTGATCGTTCAGGACCTGATGCCCGGCAGCACACTGCTGGGTTCGGCTTCGGGATTACTGTCGACTATCTCGGGAATCAGCAGCGCCCTGGCAGCGCCGATCGTCGGGCGCTGGGCCGATCGGGGCAACAGCCGCTCGCTGTTGATGGGAAGCGCAATGCTGTCAGCCGTCGCGCTGATCGCGCAGGCTATGGCGCCCGTCTACCCCCTTCTGGTTGTAGCCCAATTCTTCCTGGGCTTGGGGATCGGGGGGACACTGTCAGTGATCAGCGCCTATATTGGTCGGATGGCGCCCGAGGGGCGCGCCGGGACAGCGTTTGGCCTGGATGCGATGGCGGTGTCGCTGTCAGGCGCTGTCGGCCCAAGCGTCGGCGGCTGGCTGAGCGACACGATCTCGCGCCGGACGCCGCTCTGGGTGGGGGGGGTTGCGATGGCTGCTGCAGGCCTGGCAGTGCTGCGACTACCGAAGGACAGCACTCGTCGAAACGGCAAGGCGAGCGGTGAGACTGGTTCGTGAGATCGAAGCAGTCTGATGCCGCTCCGCCGGCCCCTGACCTAGCGCACTAGAGCAGCGCCACGGTCAAGCGCCTGCATATTGGGTTGAAGCCATTTCCGCTGGCGGTCTGAGAGGTGCTCGTCGAGCTGGGCTTTGGCAGCGTCGAGGCTGACAATGTCCGTCGCAGCGATATAGGCTCCTAGGAGCACCATATTCGCAATTCGGATGTTGCCCAGCTCGGTGGCGATGTCGCTTGCGGGGATGTAGACCACCCGGATATCCTCGCGAGCGCTCTGAGCAGCGATCAGAGAGGCATTGACCAGAAGGAGACCGTTGGGTCTTACGAGCGGCTCATACTTAGCCAGAGACGGAACGTTGAAGACAACAGCAGAAAGCGGGTGACTGACCACCGGAGCACCGATCTCCTGTTCGGAGAGGATTACAGTACAGTTAGCCGTTCCGCCACGCATTTCGGGGCCGTAGGAGGGGATCCAGGTCACGTGAAGGCCCTCGGACATGCCGGCATAGGCGAGTAGCTGGCCGGCAAATAACACGCCCTGCCCCCCAAACCCGGCGAAGATGGTCTCTTGGTGTCGCATCTGGCTCTCCTTATACCACGTGGGTACGTCACACCGGCAGGGCCTTCACCTCGTCGGTGATCTTGAACGTGTCCAACGGATAGAACGCTCCCAGATTCTCCTTCGCCCACTGCATCGCGGCCCAGGGATCAAGGCCCCAGTTGGTGGGACAGGTCGCCAGTACCTCAACTGAAGCGAAGCCAAGGCCGTGGATCTGTGCCAGGAAGGCACGTTTGATCGCCCTCTTGGTCCTGCGGATACCGGCGAGGTCGAGAGCAGCCTCACGAGCCACATAGACAGCACCAGCGGTCTGCGCCAGGATTTCAGACATTCGCATCGGGTAGCCCGCAAGCAGGTGGTCGCGGCCACCCGGCGTGGACGTGGTTATCATCCCCTCCAGTGTGGTCGGGGCCATCTGGCCGCCCGTCATTCCATAGATGGCGTTGTTGATGAACACCGTCGTGATCCGCTCGCCGCGGTTCGCGGCGTGGATGATCTCCGCGGTGCCGATCGCTGCGAGGTCACCGTCACCCTGGTACGTGAAGACGATCTTGTCAGGGCTGACACGCTTGATTCCGGTGGCCATTGCTGGGGCGCGCCCGTGGGCCGCCTCAACGAAGTCGGTGTTGATATAGTTGTATACCAGAACGGCACAGCCGACCGGTGCCACCCCGATGGTTTTTTCGCGGATGCCCAGTTCGTCGATAACCTCAGCGACCAACCGGTGGACAATTCCGTGGACGCACCCTGGGCAATAGTGGCTATTTGCCTGGGTGAGCGAGCGTGGATATGCGTAGACCTGCTCCATATCCTCAGGAACAGCAACGGCTTGTGACATCTGGCACACCTCCTGGATCAGGGCCGGAGAGGTAGATCCCCCTGAATGGTAGTAACCCTGGACCGACCTAAGGTGCCAGGCCGAGACTGGTAGCCAAGGCCTGCAGATCAGCCAAGACATCATCAACCATAGGGATCATCCCTCCCATACGACCATGGAAACGGATCGGGACCCGGCCACCTGCGGCGTGGTCCACATCCTCAAGCATCTGTCCGGCGCTCATCTCGACAACGAGTATCCCGCGTACCTGCTCACAGAGCTCGCCGATGCGTTGGGCCGGGAAAGGCCATAGGGTCTGCGGTCGAAGCAGCCCGACCTTGATTCCTTTCTGCCGCGCCTGGCGCATGACGCTCGTGCAGATACGGCCCGATGTGCCATACGCGACAAGGAGCAGTTCCGCGTCGGCGGTCTGAGCCTCAACGAATCGAACCTCATGCTGTCGAATGTCGGCAAGCTTCGCCTGAAGCCGCAGGTTAACCTCCTCCAGGTGCTCCGCGACGAGGTAGAGAGACGTTATCACGTTCGGCTCGCGTCCGTCAGCACCCGTGACAGCCCAATTGGGCCGAAGCGCAGGCAGCGGCTGCATAGGCGGGAGCTCGGCCGATTCCATCATCTGGCCCAGGCTACCGTCGCCGGCGATTAGGACCAGAGTGCGGTATTTCTCGGCTAGCTCAAAGGCAAGACCCATCATGTCGATGATCTCTTGGACACTCGCGGGCGCAAGAACAATGGGATGGAAGTCACCGTGTCCGGCACTCTTGGTCATGAAGAAGTAATCCGCCTGCGATGGCTGGATGTTGCCCAGACCCGGACCGCCGCGCATCATATTTACCACCACCACGGGGATCTCTGACCCGGCAATATAAGACAGCCCCTCAGCCATCAACGAAAAGCCTGGCCCGGAGGTAGACGTCATCACTCGGACACCACAACAGGCCGCACCGTAGACCATGTTTATCGCTGCGACCTCGCTTTCGGCCTGCAGGAAGACGCGGGCCTCCCTAAGCATACGGCCTGAGAGGTGTTCGAGTGCCTCACTCTGAGGAGTGATAGGGTACCCAAAATACGCCTGCAATCCAAAGCGCACGGCGGCCTCGGCAAAGGCCACGTTTCCCTTCAGCAGTTGCTTGGCCATCGGTCCCTCCTCCTAACCGCTGATGACACCAGCCTGCGCGCTGGCAGTCCGTGCGACGGCCGAACGGGTCTCGCGACGGCGCCGGTAGACCGTAAAGACGACGTCAGGACATATCATGGCACACGAAGCGCATCCGATGCATGCCTCCGTATCGGTCACCATCACTGGATGGTATCCTCGAACGTTCAGCGTGTCCTTCGAGAGAGCGAGTATGCTGACGGGGCATATGTGGGTGCAGAGCCCGCATCCCTTGCAGCGATCAACATCGATCAGAACCATCCCTAGTGCCATAGGACCTCCGGCGAAAAGACGGAAAAGCGTAAAGGACCCAGCAGAAACGGAATCGAGCATCCAACATCGGGCGCCTGGCAGTCGGCTTTCGACGTCTAGCGCACCAGCGGCAGGACAAGCGTGAGCAACACGCCTCCCGCAATGACCGAGCCCAATTGCCCGGCCGTGTTGGCACCCATCGCATGCATCAGCACGAAGTTCGAGAAGTCCTCCTCCTGCGCGACCCTCTGGACTAGGCGCCCAGCCATAGGGAAGGCGCTGATACCGGCGGCGCCGATGAGCGGGTTGATCTTCTTGCCGGAGAAGGTGTAGAGCAACTTGCCGAACAAAAGCCCAGCAACGGTGTCCAGCCCAAACGCAAGAAGCCCCAGCACCAGGATCTTGAGCGTGTCCCACGTCAGAAAGCTGTGCGCCGTCATCGTGCTCCCGATGACGAGTCCAAGGAAGAGCGTGGCAATATTGATGATCTCGTTCTCCGCGGCGTGCACCAGCCGCGGTACGACACCCGCTTCCCGGAGGAGGTTACCCAGCATCAGCGCGCCGATGAGGGGCGCTGCCTCGGGCACAAGGATACCAACGGCAATGGTGACGAGCACCGGGAAGATGACTAACGCGCGCCCTGAGACAGGGCGTGGCGCATAGTCCATCCTGGTCATGCGCTCCTCCCGCGTCGTCAGCAGGCGCATGATCGGCGGCTGGATGATCGGCACCAGACTCATATAGGAGTAGGCGACGACGGAAATGACGCCAAGCATATGGGGTGCCAGTTGGTTGGCAACATAGATGCTGGTGGGGCCATCGATAGCCCCAATGATACCGATGCTGGCAGCCTCGTTCATCGGGAAGCCCAATAGCACCGCGAGGACCAACGTGCCGAAGATGCCGAACTGTCCTGCGGCACCCATCAGGGCAAAGAGCGGCTGAGCCAGTAACGGTCGGAAATCCATCATCGCCCCGACCCCGATGAAGATCAGGAGGGGCAGAAGCTCGTTGTCGACCATCGCCTGTTTGAGCACGGCGAGCATGCCGTGTTGGGACGGATCCACCATCGCCGAGAGGGGAAGGTTGCCAATGATGCAGCCGATGCCAATGGGGAGCAACAGGACCGGTTCGTACTCCTTCACGATGGCCAAGTAGATCAGGAGCATGCCGACAGCCATCATGATCAGGGTTGGCCAGTTGTAGATGAGATCCGCAAGCCCGGCGAAAAGCCCAGAGAGATCCGCTCCGCTCATCGAGGCTCCTTCTCTACCGCATTCTGCCTAGGTCGCTACCTGCGGCGCGAACCGCTGATCGCAGCCAGGCCGGAACTTCATCTCAGTCCAGCGCAGTGGACCGCGTGCATCCCCCCGTGTCGCGCTCTACGAGCCCCCAAGGATACAACGCATCGCGTACATCGGTCGCTCGCGCACGAACCCAAGGTTGTCCAACAGGCTCAGGGCCTCGGCATTGTCCTGGTCGACGACCAGGAATATGCTGCGACCCTGAAGCAAGTGAGCCCTCAGTAGCGCAGTGACAACCGCGGTGGCGTAGCCTTGGCGGCGAAACTCCTTGCGAGTCACAACTGCATTGATCTGAGCTGCCCCGGGCAAGCATACTGCGGTCAGCCCCATCGCGATCAACCGGCGCCGGTCCCAGACCCCGAAGGCAGGCCCCTGCTGAAAGGGGTCACCTGCCTGTGCCGGCAGCGATATGGCCTCAGCCTCAGCCAGCGCCTGAACCGCCACCCAATCGCCGTTGGCGAGCGCCTCGACGCGGCGGGGGCGCAGGCCCTCAGATGGTGCGGCAGTGCGCTGTCCCAAATCGTCCAACGTGCCGTGGTAGAGCATCTGCCATCGCGGTGTTACCGATGTTACGGAGAAGGCGCGTTCGGCAATGCTCAGCTGATCCTCGTTGACGACAAGTTGCACCACACTGCCGGGATCGGCGAGGAAAGCCGCATAGTTCGCCAACAGCTCGGCGGAGTCGCCCACAAAGGTCAGCCCCAGCGTCGGAAGTGCCCGACAACTAGCCACCGACATCGTCGGTGAATGGGCAATGTCGCACTCGGACGCTAGAGCGGTGACGTTTGCGACGAAGGCGTAATTCGCCAACGTCCAGTTCAGGTCCCGCGTCCGGATCTCGAGCTGGCTTGCAAGCGGCGAAGGGTGAGCTGCTCCCGGCGCATCCATACTATGCCTCTGCGATCAGCATCAAGGGATTCCCATGCTGGACCTGTTGTCCGACGTTGACCAGCACCTCAGTTACCACACCTGACCGTGTCGAACGGATCGGGTTGTTCATCTTCATAGCTTCCAAAACGCAGAGTTCCTGACCGGGCTCTACCCGGTCACCAACCGCTACGGACACAGTGACAATGGTGCCCGGCAATGGAGCCGTTACCGTGTCCCCGGATGTTGTCACGGGAGTCTTGGGCACGGCATGGAGAACTTCTGGTCGGGGAGCTGATACAGGAGACGCAGCGGTGGAAACCACCGCCGGCGCTGCACCTTGGGACTCGACCTCCACCTGGAAAGTCTCACCATCGACCGTAGCCAAAACAGGCCGCCCCGCGATGTCGCCAACCTCAACGACATAGGCGCGCCCATCAACAATGATACGATACCTTGACATCTGGACTCCACCTCCGGCTGAAAACAGCCTCCCAGCCGCTCTGCTAGTGGCTATGGCGACGCGATTCGTAGCGCGACCGCGATGATAGCTGCTGACCACGGACATAGGCGCTCCACGCGTCTGTCGCCGTAACCCCAAGATCCACTGCGGGCTCGACCCGAACCTGGGCTGTCAGGGCCATCGCGACCCCAACTGCCGCCGCCACGGCCCGCCGGCGGATTTCAGCATCCGGTGCATCCCAGATCGAGGACACCGCCGGAGTCCCACCAGTTGCGGATTGCGTAGGCTCAGTCAGGGTCGACGGAGCGTTCTCCTTCGCCCGGGTGAGGTGGGTCAGCAGAAAAATCCCCCCCACGAGCGCGCCGATACTCAGGAACGTCATCCCCATTCCAACGATAGTCAGCCAGAGCGCCTGCGAAATCACGTTCGACATTGCGCTAGACCGGCATCACGCCGTGTTTCTTGGGGGGCACGAAACGCGTCTGCTCCCGCAGGGTCCGCAGCGCGGCGATCAACTCCGGGCGTGTCTGCGCCGGCTCGATCACGTTGTCAAGGATGCCTCGCTGTGCTGAATAATATGGATTAGCGTAGGTCGCGCGGTACTGAGCCACGAGCTCGGCTCGCAGCGCGTCGGGATCCGCGGCGGCGGACAGCTCACGGCGGTTAAGCACCGCCACAGCACCCTCGGGGCCCATCACCGCTATCTCTGCCGAAGGCCATGCCAGGTGCACATCGGCACCCAGGCTCTTGCTGCCCATCACAATATAGGCCCCACCATAGCCCTTCCGCGTCACAACCGAGATCTTGGGAACAGTGGCCTCGACATAGGCGTAGATGATCTTGGCACCGTGGCGGATAATCCCCCCGTGCTCTTGAGCCACGCCAGGCAGAAAGCCGGGGGAATCCGCGAACGTGATCACGGGAAGGTTGAAGGCATCGCAGAAGCGGACGAAGCGTGAGATCTTATCCGACGCGTCAATATCGATCGCCCCAGCCATGACCATCGGCTGTTGTGCTACGACGCCAACCGAGAGCCCATCAAGTCGCGCGAACCCGACCAAAGCGTTGCGTGCCCAGCCTGCCTGGACCTCAAACCAGCTGCCGTGGTCTATGACTGCGGAGATAACGTCAAGCATATCATAGGGCTGATTGGGCGCCTCGGGCACGAGCGTGTTCAGCCTCTCGTCACACCGCAGCGGATCATCCACTGGGGGCAACACCGCCGGGGATTCGACATTGTTCGAGGGAAGATAGGTGAGCAACCGGCGCACCAATGCCAACGCATCATCCTCATCCGTCCCGATGAAGTGCGCCACGCCACTGATGCTTGTGTGCACCAGTGCACCTCCCAGCCCCTCGTGGTCGATCTCCTCACCGGTGACGCTCTTGACCACATCGGGGCCGGTGATGAACATCATCGAGCTCTTGGCGGTCATGACTATGAAGTCGGTGAGCGCGGGGCTATAGGACGCCCCACCCGCACACGGCCCCATGATCACCGAGATCTGGGGGATCACACCCGAGGCCAGCGCATTTTGCCGAAAGACCTCGCCATAGCCCTGCAATGAGAGCACGCCCTCCTGGATACGAGCGCCGCCCGAGTCCAAAAGGCCGATGATGGGGTAACCGTTCTGTACCGCCAGCTCCTGAACTTGAACGATCTTGCGCGCGTGGGCCAGAGAGACCGATCCCCCGTATACCGTAAAGTCCTGGGCGAAGACAAACACCTTGCGACCATCGATCGCACCGTAGCCCGTGACCACACCATCGCCAAGGATCACATCCTCTGCATCCGGGTGAGCGACCGTGAATGGTTGGAGCTCGCGGAAGGTGCTGTCGTCGAGAAGCGTGGCGATCCGCTCGCGGGCGGTCATCTTGCCCTGCGCGTGCTGCTTATCGATACGCGCCTGTCCGCCGCCCAGCGACACCTGGGTCTGTGCGGCCCGGAGCGCCTCAAGGCGCGGGTTCTCCGAATCGCTCACATCGTCCTCCTAGACTGAGACATCTGCCAAGCACCAAACCCGACGGGACAGGAACTACGCGCTTGCCTTCGCGAGATGCACAAAGCTCACGGCTTGGTGCCGACGTGAATCGCGATAGTGCCGGCCATCATCGTCTCCCACGTTACCCCCGTGAGACCCACCTGGGCCATCTTGCGGGCAAGGACTGCGGGCTCAGCAAAACCCTTCACAGAACGCGGCAGATAGCGGTACGGTGCCCACGCGCCTGCCATCGCCCCACCCACGAGCGGCGACAATCCGAAGAAGTACACCGCGAAAAGCCAGCGCATAGGAAAACGGCGAGGCCACGTCATCTCGAGGCACACTACGCGTCCCCCCGATCGCACGACTCGCGCCTGCTCGGCAAACGCCTGTTCGATATCGGGCACGTTGCGCATCATGAAGCCTGAGGTAACGGCATCGAAAGTGCTGTCGGCGAACGCCAGAGCCAGGCCATCACTGACAACCCACGGCAGAATCTGATCGCCCGCCTTGCGCTGTGCCTGAATGAGCATTGCTGGCGTCAGGTCCGTGCCCACAATGCGTGACTCGGGGAGCAGCCGCCGCGCCAACAGCGCGATGTCGCCGGTCCCCGTGGCGACATCGAGAAGTTCGCTGTCGGGCTGGACCCCAGCTACTGCCAACGCTCGCCGGCGCCACCGCGCATCCTGCCCCAGAGAAAGCAGCCGGTTTACCCGATCGTAGTGAGCCGCA
>JALOOJ010000255.1 GCA_025454475.1 Anaerolineae bacterium | reverse complement strand
ATACGTCGAGCAGACGGTGCTGGAGCTGGATCGGATCTGCGTCAATGGCGGTAAGCGGGGATTCCTGGTCGAGATCGCGGCTGCCGACTTGCGCGAGGTGCTGCAGGTTCGGGAGGTGCGGGTCGCGATTGTGGTCTGAACTGCGCGGCCCCAGGTAAAGCCCATCGCAAGGCAGGCGAACCTTGCGATGGGCGGAAGGCGATTCCAGACTACTCGGCCGGCGGCGGTGTGGGGAGGAACGACCAGACGGTCCCAATCCCGACGCCAGTCATTGTAGCCCAGCCCTGATACTTATCGGGCACGTAGGCAAAAGTGCTCGTTGGGGACATCAGCGGGATCATCGGCAGTACCTCTGAGAAGCGCTCCTGAATGGAGGTACTCAAGAGCTCTTGCTCCGTCGCAGTACCCGCCCTCAGGTACTGGTTGACAAGCTGCTCCAACTCGGCATCAACCATCCCGGTGAGATTGGCCCACCCGATGGTCGTAGGCGTGGTTACCAAATAGCGCATAAAGCTCTGCTGGAGCTGCGCATCGGACGGCCAGCCGAACAGGGCGATGTCATAGTCGGGTGCCGGCACCGCGCGGTAGTTAGGCCACATCGCGCCTAACTGTGTGCTGATGTCCACGCAGTCTGCGTGTACGCCAATGCCGACGGCCTTGAGTTGCTCAACGAGAAGCCCGGCAGCTTGGGCCTCCAGTGGCCTATCAGCGTTGCACAGGAGTACGTAGTCGGTGGGGTGTCCCTCCCATTCGCGTATACCGTCGCCATCACCATCGCGCAGACCGGCGAACTCCAGTAACGCCTTCGCGGCGTCAGGGTCGTAGGAGTGGGGGAGGCCAACAGCCCACGGCAGCGCGAAATGGTAGAAGCTTGTGGGCAGCGACGCACCTCGCCCGAGCAGGGCCTCCTGGACCAGCGCATCAGTATCGACGGCGAGCGAGATAGCCTCACGTACGGCATCCTGGTCGAAGGGCGCGCGCGAGCCGTTGGTATAGAGGACGTAGCTGAAAGCGCCGGGTCCTTCGGCAAAGGCAAGACGCCGCACCCTTGCCAGATCATTGGCCAACTCCGGCTCAAGTGGCGTCAGCGACACAGCAGCCGTCCGCTTGCGCAGTTGATCGATCTGTTCCGCACGATCACTGACGACTCTGGCGATGAGGTTCGCCACTCGCGGGATACCACGGAAATACTCGCGATTGGCCTGGAAGGAGTATGACTCTCCGGGCACGACCTCCGTGAGTCTGTACGCGCCCGTGCCGACGGTCGCCTGAAACTCGCTGAGCCTGGGATCGGTCGGCGTCTGATCGCGCCAGATGTGTGCTGGCAGGATGTAGGCGGTGGTCAGTCCCTCACTCAGGAAGAAGGGACTGGGCTGCCGCAGGGTGACGGCGACGGCGTAGTCTCCGCGTGCCTCGACCGATTTGATCGTCGTCAGAGTCTCGGAACGTCCTGCTTGTACCAAGAACTGATAGGTGAAGATAACATCCGCCGATGTGAAAGGCTCGCCATCGTGCCACTTCACGTCCTGGCGCAGAACGATAGTCCAGGAAAGGCCGTCGGCACTCGGAGTCGCGGCGGTGGCGAGCGATGGGACCGGCTTGTAGTCAAGGTCGCGGGTGTAAAGGGCGTCGTAGACCCATCCCGTCATCCAGAAGCCGGTGCTGGTCCGGTAGCTGATGGGTGTGAGCGGGCCCTCGTCGCTGTCGATCAGAATCACCAGCGGCTCGGCGGCCGCTGGTGAGCCACAGGCGGAGAGCAACACCGCGGTCGCCATAGTGAGAACGATGATCAAAAGAAACGGACGCTTCATACTCGCAAGCTCCTTACAGACTGAGCCCGGGACGGGGCTCTTTGGGATGAACGCAAACCAGGTCATTGTAGCACAAGTGGGCCGATTTCCCATGCCGGCTTGACTATATTTTGTGGATAAATACTTGACAATATATGTTCGATGACGTATAATCCGCGATGACTGAGGCGTAGTAGCCTCCAGGAAGTCGATGATAGTGAAAGGAATAGCGATGAGGCGTGTAAGCTTTCTGCAATGGATGAACCTTGTGGTGACGTTGGCGATGATATCGGTAAACGTCCTCGCCAATGCACTGCCGATCAACGGACTGAATACCGGCGAGATATCCGACCGATTTCCGATCTTCTTTGTGCCGGCTGGGTATGTGTTCTCGATATGGGGCCTGATCTATATCGGGCTTATCGCGTTCGCAGTCTACCAGGCGCTGCCGGCGCAGCGAGAGAACATGGCCGTGGGACGCATCGGTTGGCTGTATGCCGTGAGCAGCGTAGCGAATATCGTGTGGATCTTCCTGTGGCATTACACGCGCTTCGTCCTGACTTTGCCCGCTATGCTGGTGATCTTGGCCTCGCTGATCCTTATCTTTGTTCGGCTGTGGACCGTACGGCGTCAGATGACGACTGCCGATCGTTGGGCGATCTACATCCCGTTCAGCGTCTACCTGGGGTGGATCAGCGTCGCGACCGTGGCGAACGTGACTCAGGTGTTGTACTATCTGAACTGGGGTGGCTGGGGCGTCGGTCCAGAGGCGTGGGCTGTGGCTATGCTCGCTGTTGCGGCGGCAATCGGTGTGGCTATGAGTCTGCGCCACGCTAACGTTGCCTACGTGGCGGTCTTCGTGTGGGCCTACGTAGGAATAGCGGTGAAACACTGGGCAACACCAGCAGTCGGGTTGACCGCCGCCGTACTGGCGGGCCTGCTGGCAGTCGCGATGGTGCTCAGCGTACCGCGCCGCGCGCGGCTGTGGGCAGTGCGATAGAAGAGCACGCTAGCTAGGCAAGTCACAGAAGAGCCCAAAGCTTTTCCGCAAGCTTTGGGCTCGATGTGCAGAGAGGGCGTGATGATCACCTTGCGTCCGATGACGCTCGATGACATACCTCTGGGCATGCGGCTCAAGGCGCTTGCCGGATGGAACCAGACGCACGCCGACTGGCGCATGGTGCTTGAGCTCGGCAGCGGGCTTGTGGCAGAGGTGGACGGCAATGGTGTTGGCACTGCGACGGTGGTGCCTTACGGTGGACGCTTCTCTTGGATCGGTATGGTTCTGGTCGATCCCGGCCACCGGCGGGAGGGAATCGGCACCGCCTTGCTCGAGGCCGCGGTTGCCGAAGCAAAGGCGACAGGGACACCGTGTCTGGATGCTACGCCGCTCGGGCTCACCTTATATGCGCGCTTCGGCTTCCGAGAGCGCTACAACCTGATCCGTATGGTTCGACCGGGGAACGACGCCCCTCCTGGGTCGCGCCACATGCATACTGAGAGCCAGTGCGCGGACGCGACGCCCGTCGACATCCCTGACCTGGTTAGCTATGACGCGCCCGTCTTCGGCGCCGAACGTGGCGCGATCCTGAGGGCGCTCCAGGCGAACCGGCCCGATCTCGCCTTGGTTGCTCGACGAGATGGCGCCTTGAGCGGCTACTGTCTCGGCAGATCCGGTAGTGACGCGGACCAGATCGGTCCGTTGATCGCTGAGGATCTTGGTACAGCTCAGGCGCTCCTGAGAGCCGTGTTGGAGCGTCGCGAACGCCGCGCCGTCATCACCGATGTCGCAATGCGGCACGCCGAGTGGCTCCAGTATCTTACTGATCTCGGCTTCGCGCCGGCGCGACCCTTCACACGCATGGCACTTGGTTCAGCGTCCACGTGCGAGCCGCCGCCGCTCCAGTATGCCATTGCAGGGCCCGAAATCGGGTAGGTCGGCGCCCACTCACCTCAGTGCCTCCTGGCTGGCAAACTGGCGCGTTGGCCCGAGGCTGGCGAGGACTTGCTCGTCTTCTGGGCACAGATTCGTCTGACTGACCAAGCGGGCGAGGAGCTCGCCCAGCCCAGGCCCGAGCATGAACCCCTGGCCGCACATTCCGATGGCGACGATGTAGCCTTCGACGATGGGTGACCTGCCTACGATGGGCGCGCCGTCGGGTGTCTGCGGGTAGAGGCCGCGCCAGGTGCGTCGCACGCGGAGGTTGGCGAGTGACGGAACAAGCGACACGAGCCGCCTGGCAACAAGGGGCAGGAACACGCTCGTCTCGCGACAATCCAAGCCGACGATGGGCGGGTCGGGCGTGAGGCAGAAGACGACTTGGCCGCTCGCGAGTTGGAAGAAGTAGCAGTTGGAAGAGCCAAGGTCGGGCCGGATGTCGACGACCATCGGCTTCAGCAAAGGCGCCACAGGCTCGGTGATACCGGCCTCGTGTGAGTCTGAGGTCACGGGGTGATGCACGCCAACCATAGCGTCGATCTGCGGCGACCAAGCTCCCGCGGCGTTGATCGCGATAGGCGCTGTGTAGGCTCCGCGATCGCTTGTTACCCCGGCGATCCGACCGTGCGTAACTGTGATGCCGGTCACTTGCTCTGAGAAGCGGAAGCTCGCGCCGGCGCGCCTGGCCTCCTCGTAGAAAGCGTGCCCTGCCCGCAATGTCGAGCAGTGTCCGTCCTCCGGTGAGAACGTGCCTCCCAGGAGCCCGTCCTTATTGAGGGCGGGCGCGACCCCACAGCATCGAGCCAGTCAATATGCAGGCCTTGGCTGTGCTGCACCAAGAGCAGGTCCTTGAGGATCCGTGCCTCACGCTCGCGATAGGCGACGAACGTGTAGCCGCCGGTAGTCCACTCGATGCTCTGACCGTAGGTCTCTTGCCATGTGGAGAGGATCTCCAGGCTGCGCAGGCAGAGGCGGATCTTGGCGGGTTCGGAGTGGGTGGCCCGAACGCCGCCGATCGCGGCTTTCTGCGAGCCCTGACCGGGACTTGGCGCGCGATCGATGACCAAGACATCCAGACCTGCCCGTGCCATGGCCAACGCCGCAGGCACGCCGACACTGCCCGCACCGATGATGACAGCGTCGTGAGTCTCGGTGGCGTTGACTGCGGTCATGCGTCCTCCACCACGCCGGCGAAAACACCCAGGGGCGTCTCGATGAAGAGGGGACGACGGGTCCCGGGTGTGACCGCGTTGTGTGGTACGCCGGCCTCGCGCAGCAGGCGCAGGATCAGGCGCTCGCAGGTCTTGCCTCCGCACGCGCCCATCCCAGCGCGCGTCACCGCCTTGAGTTCGTTGAGATCGCGGTAGCCCTCATCGATCCGCGCTCGGATCTCGCCAGCAGTGACACGCTCGCAGCGCGGGTGGAACGCCGACGCGAATCCCGACGACCTGCGCGGCGATCATCAGTGGCACCTCGACCCGGATGATGCTTGTTCCGGTGCGTCGCGCTGGGCGGATGCCGATCACAATGGCGTCGCCGAGACTGGCGCCGGTCTCGCCGACTACCGCGACCCGATCGCCAGCAACGAGCCCTTCGGTGGATAGCTCGTAGGGCAGCGATACGGTCGCATGGCCGGGGCGGTCGCGCGTGTCGACCAAGGTGATGGCGAGGCCTGGACATATGGCGACGCATCGCTCGCAGCCAATGCACCCCTGGTCTGCCCGGCTCTGGTCTGCCCGGCTCAGGCCCTCAAGGCTGCCCACGAAGACCGGCAGGGCTCGGATGTCGTCGCCGGGGATCTGGATCAGACCTTGGGGACAGACGGCGGTGCAGGGGTTGCAGGGGATCTCCTGGGTGCAATGGAACACGGGAATCACGGCGCCCTCGCGCACGGTTATCGCCCGGTGGACGGTGCAACCCGGATGCGACTTGAGGATTTCGGCTGTTCGCAGCCATTCGCTTGGTACAGCGACCTGCTGTCCCAGCGCCTGAGCGGCCTGACGGCCCGCGATCCTTCCCGTGAACATGGCTGCCGATGCCTCGGCGATCGCCTGTGCGTCTCCCGCGTCAAAGACCTGCATACCGAAGGCGCGGGCCTTGTGGGTGAACTCATCGACGGGGTCGAGGCCGACCGCGATGAGTAGGGTGTCGCAGCCGATGGTACGCCGGGTGTCGCGAATGGGCCGGAACAGGGCATCGACCTGGGCGATTGTCACCGATGCCACGCCTTCGTGGCCATTGGCGCTGAGGATGGTATGGGAGGTATGGATGGGGACGCCCAGCCGGGACAGCTTGTCTGCGTGCACCTTGTATCCGCCGCATTCGGGCAGAGCTTCCACCAAGCCGACGACGTGGATGCCCGCCTGTAGGGCGTGGTAGCCAGCGATGAGGCCGACGTTGCCGCCGCCAACGATGAACAGGTGCTCCGCAGGGCGGACAAGGTCACGGTTCACGAGCGTCTGGAAGGCGCCGGCCCCGTAGACGCCAGGGAGCGTGTTGCCAGGGAACGCCAGCGACCGCTCGCGTGCGCCCGTGGCAACGATCAGGACCTCGGGGTCGACCAGCACGTAGGCGCTTTGGCTATGGGCGGGATCGGCCCGGAGGATACCGACTATCTTGTCGCTGAAGACAGCGAGCGCGGTACTGGAGGTCCAGACGGTGATCTGCGCCAGTTCCATGGTCAGTCGGGCCAGCTTCTTGGCGATGTCGATCCCGCGGGTGCCTGCGTAGACCGCCTCGGCGGAGCCGAAGAAGCGGTGCGTCTGGAGGACGAGTTTGCCGCCTAGGCGGTCCTTATCGTCGACGAGAAGACAGGGGATGCCCTGCCGCCCCAGCTCAATAGCTGCGGAGAGTCCTGCCGGGCCGCCACCGAGGATGAGCACCGGTGTGCGCACGGTCTCGATCGGCGCCATCGTGCGAGGGCCGTCGGCCTCGGGTAGGTGCGGGAGTCCGACTATTGGTCCGATCCGCATCCCTGGTCGGACCGGCGTCATACAGGCCTTGACGGGCTTGCCGTCGGCGAGGACCATGCACTGTGCACATTGGCCATTGGCGCAGAAGAGACCCTGCGGTGCACCGTCCTTGGGATGATGCCCGAAGACGCGGATGCCAGCGGCGAAGAGGGCCGAGGCGATCATCTCGCCGGGACGGGCGGT
>JALOOJ010000092.1 GCA_025454475.1 Anaerolineae bacterium | reverse complement strand
ACGAGCGCTGCGACCGCCTGGCCCGAGAGGCCGCGCTGCGGCCCGACCTGCCACCCGATGCCGGCTATGTCCGCCCCGTCCGCTAGACGCCGGCGGGGACGCTGCCCTCGACGCATACCAGAAGGAGCAAAGAGATGCCCACACCCAGGGACTACCGCAAGTTCATGAAGGGTGACTTATGGCTTGAGATGCGTGACCTACCGACGGATCAGCAGCGAAGGCTGCCCAATCCACCGCTCCAGGAGCCCTATCCTGCCGACCTAAGGCAAATCGCCTTGGTGCCGCCAGAGAGCCTTAGCGTTGGTGGCCTGTCGGTCCGAGAGGCGATCGCGGGTCGCAGAAGCCACCGCGCCTACACCGAGGCGTCGCTGTCTCTGGAGGAGCTCTCCTACCTGGCGTGGGCAGCTCAGGGCGTTCATGGAGTCTGGCGCGGCGGCATTGCCCTGAGGCGGACAGTGCCCTCGGCGGGCGCACGCCATCCTTTCGAGACCTACCTCGTTGTCCAACGCGTCGAGGGACTCGAAGTAGGCCTCTACCGCTATCTCTCGGTCGAACACAAATTGGTGCAGCTGCGGGTCGATCCTGCGCTTCCCGAACAGACAGCGCTAGCGTGCTCGGGTCAGGCGTTTGTGGCCAAGAGCGCGGTCACGTTCATCTGGACCGCGCTCCCCTATCGTACCGAATGGCGCTACGCGCTCATGGCACCGAAGCTCGTCAACCTCGACGCCGGCCACGTCTGCGAGAACCTGTACCTTGCCGCGGAGTCTCTCGGCGCCGGCGTCTGCGCGATCGCGGCATACGACCAGCAGGCACTTGATGCGCTGATTGGGGTTGGCGGCGAGGACGAGTTCACCATATACGTCGCGCCCGTAGGCAAAGTCTGACGCCAGAACCTATCGCGTCAGAACACAGTCGCGCCGATGTAAACACAGAGCGCGTCCGTTAGCCGGACGCGCTCTGTTATGGGGAGCAGTTAGGCGATCGTCACGTCGTCACACAGATAGACGTCCTGGATCGCGTTCAGCAGCGCCACGCCCTCGCCCATCGGCTTCTGGAAGGCTTTGCGCCCGCTGATCAGACCGGTGCCACCCGCCCGCTTGTTGATCACGGCGGTCTTTACGGCCTGCGCCAGATCGTCCTTCCCGGAAGCGCCGCCGGAGTTGATCAGTCCGGCGCGGCCCATATAGCAATTGGCGACCTGATAGCGGCACAGATCGATAGGGTTGTCGCTGGTCAGCTTGGTGTAGACCCGCTTGTCGATTTTCCCATAGCTCGACTCGCCCATGTTCATCGCCGTATAGCCACCGTTGTTCTCTGGCTGCTTCTGCTTGATGATGTCGGCCTCGATCGTGACACCCAGGTGGTTGGCTTGTCCGGTAAGGTCAGCGCTCACAGCGTAGTCAACGCCATCGCGCTTGAACGCTGAGTTGCGCAGATAGCACCAAAGGATCGTCGCCATCCCCAGTTCGTGCGCTCTGTGGAACGCCTCGCTGACATCCACGATCTGGCGCGCGGACTCAGCCGAACCGTAGTAGATCGTTGCACCGACAGCAATGGCGCCCATATCGAACGCCTGCTCGACCTGCGCGAAGAAGATCTGGTCGAACTGGTTGGGCAACGTCAGGAGCTCATTGTGGTTGAACTTCACGATGAACGGGATTTTGTGCGCGTACTTCCGCGCAACGGCTCCCAGCACACCCAGCGTTGACGCCACGCCATTGCAGCCGCCCTCGATGGCGAGCTCCACGATAGAAGCCGGGTCGAAGTAGATGGGGTTGGGTGCAAATGAAGCCCCGGCCGAGTGCTCGATGCCTTGGTCCACTGGAAGGATCGACAGGTAGCCCGTGCCCCCCAGCCGGCCATGGTCAAAGAGCGCCTGCAGATTGCGGAGAACCGGTGTAGGTCGATCGCTCAGCGCCATAACGCGGTCCACGAAGTCGGGGCCGGGCAGGTGGAGCTGCTCCTTGTGAATCGTCTCACACGTGTGTGCCAGCAGCGCCTCGCGCTCGTCACCCAGAAAGGCGCCAATCCTCGCGATATCCAGTGCCATCTTCTGCCTCCTTAGAGTATTCGCTGATCTGAGAAACCATCTTTCGTCCATCGTAGTCCTCACACCGCCGAGCGCAAGCCCGCGCACTCCGAGCACTCGGTGCGGGGCCGCTGGACAGCGAGGAGCATCTGACGCACCCGGCTCGGCGGCACTGGCGATGCGACCGCAATCGGCTACACTCGGCAACCACCGGAGACAGATCCCATAGCCAGTAAAGGATCGTACCAATTGAGCGACGAACAGCCACACGAACCCGAGACATCGGCGCCGATCTCACTGTCGCGCATCGCCCACATCTGGTGGCCCCTCGCCGTGAGCTGGCTACTCATGACCGTAGAGGGTCCGGCCCACAGCGCGATCGTCGCTCGTCTGCCGCTTCCGGAGATCAATCTAGCCGCGTGGGGCGGCATCGTCTTCCCCATCTCGCTCATCATCGAGTCGCCGGTAGTGATGTTGCTCTCCGCATCCACGGCCTACGCCAAAGACTGGGACGCCTACCGCCGTTTGCGGCGAATATCAATCGCGCTGGGGTCGATATTCACCTGCCTGCACATCGCCGTCGCCTTCACCCCGCTCTACGATCTCGTGGCGCGAGACATCATCGGCGCCCCAGCCGCGATTCTGGAGCCGGGCCGCATCGGCCTGATGATCATGACGCCGTGGACGTGGGCGATAGCCTACCGCCGATTCCAGCAAGGCGCGATGATCCGGTTCGGGCAGACGCGCGCAGTGGGCGTCGGGACAGCAGTTCGGCTAGCGTCCAACGCCTTTGTACTGGCTACAGGCTACCTGAACGGGCGGATCCCCGGGATCATCGTTGCATCGACAGCCGTGGCTGTCGGCGTCGTAGCCGAGGCCGTCTACGCCGGGCTGCGCATCCGCCCCATCGTCCGTGCCCAGATTCGCCTCGCCGCTCGCCAACCTATGCCCTTTGCCACCCGCGAGTTCCTCACCTTCTACATTCCGCTGGCGCTCACGTCGCTGATCACGTTTTTCGTGTCGCCCGTCGGCAGTGCAGCGATGAGCCGCATGCCCAACGCACTGGGTTCGCTCGCAGCCTGGCCCGTGGTCAATGGCTTTATCTTCGTGATGCGGAGCCCAGGGTTGGCCTACAACGAGGTCGTCGTCGCGCTGCTGGACAATGTCGGAGCCTACCCAGTCTTGCGGCGCTTTGCCACGCTGCTGGGCGCAGCGCTGACCACCATCATGCTCGTCGTGGTGGTAACACCCTTGTCGACACTATGGCTGGGCAGCGTAATGGCATTGCCTGACGACCTGCTCGCTCTGGGGAAGCTAACACTCTTGTTCGCCCTGGGGCTACCATTGCTGGCACTGCTGCAGAGTTGGTATCAGGGCATCATCGTCAACAGTCGAAAGACCCGTGGCATCACCGAGTCGGTGGTGCTCTATATGGGGGTCATGGTGCTGCTATTCGGAGTAGGTGTCGTTGCGCAGCGCGTTGCCGGCTTGGTCGTCGCGGTGGCGGGAATGAGCATCGCGGGGATGATCCAGGTCGCGTGGCTGCGTCTCCGCAGTCGCCCCGCTGTGTTGGCACTGAAGGCGGCAGAGCGGGCCAAGGCCACAACGTAGGTAGCCACGCGACCCTATCTCTGCCGGGCCACAGGCGTGCCCACTCCGATCGCCATCACGGATTCCCAGATGAACGCGAGGCCGTCGACTGCAGCGACGACCTCGCGCGAGTCATCCTTCAGTACGGTCCAAAGCCTACGGCAGCAGGGGTGTCACGATCCCGACTGACGATCCGCTCTGGTTCGTGTGTAGCTCGAAGGTTTTGCCACCCACGGTCAGCGTGATGCGGTACCCTGGCGTGATGACCTGAGCACACATGATCCCGACCTTGTGGATGCCCAGACATGCATCCGACCACTCGACGTATTCCCAGTTCGCCAGCTCGACAGCGCCCTGGGCTATGCCAAGATGCTGGGCCAGAATCGCGACTGCCTTCAGTGCTGCGTCGGGTGCAGGCGTACTCGGTGGTGCCGCTGCCCCGAGCACAAGCTCCGCACTCAACGTCTCAACAAGATGCCTGAGAACGGCTTCGGCCTGGGCAAGTTGCTCCGCATCAGCCCCCGACGCGAAGAAGTCGTAGGCCAGCCGCTTCCCGGCCTGCTCCTGGGTCACCAGGATATGCATCTGCATCGAATCCAGTTGCGCTTGCGCATCACTGCCCTCGATCGCAGGCTCGAACACACGGAGCAGGAATTGCCTCCCCATCCCGAGTTCGAGATCTACGACCTCTGCCGACACAACCTCGGAGGAGCCGGGCAGCATCGCGGCCTCCACCTCCTGCGGCGCCTCAAGCGCCAGCCACTTCACGCCCACCAAAAGGTCCGAGCCAATCTCTGGCACCCACACCCAGTCAGGCTCCAGGCGCACCCACGACTCAGGAAGCTCAAAGCTCAACCCGGCCTCCGGCACCTCGACTGTGCTGTAGGCTGGGCTGGCCTCGGTAACTGGGGTTGCCTCCTCGGGTGTTGCTGAAACCTCAGGTGTGCTTGGGGCCTCATCTATGGGCGTTGGTAGTGGCGTAGCCGCTGGCTGCGGTGTCGCAGTTGACGGCTCGGAGGCCGTCGTCGCCGCTGGCTGCACTGTCGCCGGCACATCCGAATCCTCGCCAACAACGTCAGGAATCGAGCCACACCCTACCATCAACGAACTCACCAACAGCACCAGAGCTAAGGTCTGGATACCGCGTCTGCACCTCATCGTTCTCTCCTTCCCCAAGGGCCACAACCCGCAGAACCACTTCAGACTACAGACGACGCACTGGCGCCGGAAGTTCCAGGCTCCATATCTTGGCCGATGCTGTTGCGCGGAATGCAGGAGAGGTAGGATTCTAGAAAGGTGACCACGGTTGTACCGAGCGTCCTCAGGTTGTACCCACCCTCTTGGACGATAACCGTGGGAACGCCGAGGCTAGCCGTGCGGCACGCCGCCTCCGACCAACCCTCCAGGGATAGGTCAAACTTGCCAATGTCATCCCCGATTACCGCGTCGGCTCCGAGAGAGAGTACCAGGTATTTCGGGGCGAAGCGTGCGGTGGCCTCCAGGCCACGCTCCAGTGCGGCAAGATATCTCGCATCACTGCAATGTAGAGGCAATGGCAAGTTGAGGTTCAGACCCAGCCCAGCGCCTGTGCCGGTTTCCCCAGCAAAACCCCAATAGTGCGGGTAGTCCGACGCCGGATCGGCATGTAGAGACACGTAGAGCGTCGTGGGATCGGCGTAGAAGATAGCCTGAGTGCCGTTGCCATGATGGTAGTCCAGGTCCAGAATTGCCACACGGCCCTCAGGGGAAAGGAACCTGGCCGCAGCGGCTGCGTTGTTGAGATAGCAGAACCCGCCGTACTGGTCAGGGGTCGCGTGGTGGCCCGGGGGTCGGCAGAGCGCGTAGCCTATTCGCTCCCCGGCCCGAGCCAACTCGGCTGCAGTCAAGGCCACCTGAACGCTCCAGTAGGCAGCCTCCCATGTTCCCTCAAGGATGGGATCCTCATAGTCATATGTGTAGTAGTCGCGCAGCGATGGAAAGCTCTGGGGCCTGCGCGGTAAGCGCTTTGGATCGACGCCCTCGCGGTCGGCCAGCACGGGGCGCGGCGCGCCGGCATAGATCGCGTACCGCTCGAATGCCGTGGTGAGGTAATCCACGTAGTCAGGCGTATGCACAGCAAGAACAGGGGAGAGGCCGTGATCGTTCGGAGGGATGATGGGACCAAGGGCAGCCCCGGAGACCGCCGCGACAATCGCTCGCGCACGCTCGGGCACCTCCGCGCTGAGGTAACGCTCGTCCTCGACCCAGACATCATCTGTCGTGTGGCGTAGGTGTCGCTCAGAGTAGATCGTGTACATAGACGCCATCCTGCAACCAAAGGGCTCCCGGGCACCGGTTCTGGCCGGTTGTCCCGAGAGCCCTAGACCTCAGTGTCAGCAGTCCTGCGCTCAGGCCATACCGTAGCGGCCCAGAGCCAAGTCCAGGATCTCCCGGATCACCGTTGAATAGGCTACCCCCTCGGCGCGAGCCGAGATGATGATATCGCTGACGATGGGGTTCAGCCCCGGCAGTGTGTTGATCTCCATCAGGTATACCGTACCGTCCTCGCTCGATCGGAAGTCGACCCGACCCACATCAAGGCCCCCGATGGCCTGGAACGCAGCGATGGCCAACGTACGCAACTTCGCTTCGAGCGTCCCCGGGATGTCCGCGGGGCACAGATAGCCTGGTGCGCTGTCTGAGTCGATCGCGTAGGATTTGGCCTCGGTGTTGTAGATGCCCTTGACCTGACCCCGCCCGGTGTCAATCTCGAGCACCGGGAACACGTGGAATCCGTCGTTGCCATAGAACTCAGAGCGCCGGGACTCTCCCGCCGTCAGCGTGTTGCCGACGAAGCCCACCGTGAACTCGCGACCCGATAGATACGGCTCCACCAACGCCGGCTGGTGGTAGGTCCTGGTTACCCACGCAACCTGGCTGCGAAGCTCAGCGTCGTTGCGCACGATCGATCGGTCGTTGATCCCCATCCCTGTGCCCTCGTGCACGGGCTTGACGAAGAGGGGGTACGACAGCCCTGGAGCCAGGCGCGGGCCCGCAACGGCCTCGCGCTCCGATCCAAAGGTCTGGAACGGCGCAGTCGGCAAGTCATTGTCGCGCCACAGACGCTTCGTTGCCGCCTTGTCGAGCGAGATGGCATGCGTCAGTACCTTTGAGGCCGTGTATGGGATCCCCAGCATCTCCAGGACTGCTGGGACGTGCGCCTCGCGCGCGTCGCCTCTCAGCCCCTCAGCGATGTTGAAGCAGATGTCGGGCCGAGTCTGCCGTACGGTGTCGAGCAGTGTCTCATCAGCCTCCAGGAAGAACGGTGCATGGCCGGCGTCTCGCAGCGCCTGCATGATTCCCTCGACCGTTTCCTCCGCGTCGTATTCTGCCAGCGCGTCTGCTGGCGCATCCGGCGCGACTCCTACGCTATGCTTGCGGTTTGCGACGACCGCGACCCGCAGGGACTGCCTACGTTCCGGCATGGATCAGGTCCTCCACATACGCTGGGGCATCAGGTGCCGCTTCGGCGGAAGGCCCAGCACTTCCGAGTGCGCTTCGATAGTGCGTCTCATACCAGCCCTCAGGCGCCAAGCTGCGACGTTCCCCGCTCAAGAGCCCCGCAACGCCCTCCTGGCCCGGCTCAGCCCGGTGCGCCTGGCAGTAGGCACAGGTCGCAGGATCGTGTACTTGGTACCGCGTCGGCTGAGTATAGGCAGTGATGAAGCCCTCATAGTTGCGGACGACCACCTTGCTCTCCGACATGCTGAGCACGTAGTTCGGAAGAATGGGAACCTTGCCCCCACCCTCAGGCGCATCAACCACGAACGTTGGAATGGCAAAGCCGGACGTATGTCCGCGCAGCGACTCCATGATCTCCAACCCCTTCGAGACTGGCGTGCGGAAATGCCCTGCCCCGTGGACCAAATCACACTGATACAGATAGTACGGACGCACGCGGTTCATGACCAGCTTATGCATCAACGCCTTCATCACATTGGGGCAGTCGTTGATTCCTGCCATGAGCACCGTCTGGCTGCCCAGGGGAATTCCCGCGTTGGCCAGGCGTGACAGAGCGCCCTCAGCTTCGGGTGTGATCTCCTTCGGATGGTTGAAGTGGATATTCATCCACAGAGGGTGGTACTTGCTCAACATCGCGGTCAACTCCGGCGTGATCCGCTGCGGGAGGAAGCCTGGCACTCGCGTCCCCATACGAATAACCTCCACATGGGGGATATCGCGCAGACGCTGCAGGAGCCTCTCAAGCAGGGGCGGGGCTATGGTAAGAGGATCGCCCCCGGAGATCAACACGTCGCGTATCTGAGGATTTGCGGCGATGTATGCCAGTTGCCGATCATAGGTAGCCGAGTTGAACCTCATCCGCCCATCGCCCACCAGACGGCTCCGGGTGCAGAAGCGGCAGTAGCTGGCACATTGGGTCGTGACCAGCATCAGCACACGGTCCGGATAGCGATGGACCAACCCAGGCACCGGGGAATGGGCATCTTCGCCCAACGAATCCGCCATCTCAGCCTCGAACGGCACGAGCTCCGCGCTGGTCGGAATGACCTGGCGCCGGATCGGGCAGTTCGGATCGTGGGGATCAATGAGGCTGGCGAAGTACGGCGTCACATCGACGCGGAAACGCCCGGGGGTCGAGAGTCCCTCGATCTCCTCGGGCGTCAGTTCGATGATTCGTGAAAAGTCTTCAACAGATCGAAGGCGATGGGTCATCTGCCAGCGCCAATCAGACCACTGCGCTACGGAAACACCCTCCCACGGGGAAGGAGGCTCTTCGCTTGCCCCAGGAGGCTCTTCAGGCTGTCGCTCCAGTACGTTACTCGATCGCATAGTTATCTCCCGTTTTCCAACCAATTTCGACCTATCGCTCGCGGGGCTGATGCCTTACGCGGCAGCAGCGAACCTTCTTCGTGACGATACCCAGCTCCTACAGCCATTGTGAACCGCACGCCTCGCACATCGGCAGGTAGTCAGTCTGAACGACAGAGGTACTGGCTTCGGGAAGGTGCGACCCATCGGGCCGTCTATTCCTACGAGGCACAATCATTATACCACTCTTTACGCAGGTGGATAGCGAGACGTTGCTGCCATACCATGGCAGTTTTCGCACGGCGCGCGGATGCCTATCATCTATATGGCATAGAGATCCCACGCCAATTGCACCCCCACTCCGTAGAATCCAGCTAGGCGCCAGGCCCGGAGGGGCGCCAGATCTCTGTACAGGTGTCTGTACCCGCGGATACTATGGGTAGGCAGCGCCTGTTCATCCGCACGCTGCAAGGAGGCAGCACCCTATGGCAATCACCGCGATTTGCCCCGCCTGTGATGAGACAGTTATCCTGAACGCGCAGCCCAAGTTGGATCAGAAGGTGCGCTGTCCTCACTGCCGCACGGACCTAATCGTCGTTGAGGTAGAGCCCGTCGAGCTCGATTGGGATGACCTCGAAGATGATTGGGATGACGACGAGGATCTGGATGATGAGGAGGACGAAGACGAGGACTGGTAGCACCCAGGCTACCCGTACAACGAGCGACCCGCCCTCTGGCGGGTCGCTCGTTGTTCACGGCCATTGTCTCAGGGGTGAGTCCCGCCGCACAGGGTGATCCGCAAGGGCCGGGGATCACTCCCCGGTTACTGCGTCTTCAACGAGCTCGACGGGTTCGTAATCCAGGCTCACACCGAACTGCTCTCTGAAGAAGAGCTCGGATGGTGATTTCCTGCCCCGCGCCTTTGGCTCATCGGCGGGGAGTCCCACCGGGACGAGATTCACGATGTCGTGGTCCACGGGAATGCCGAGAACGGACTTTACCTTTGAGGCGTCATAGGCGCCAATCCAACATGTGCCGTATCCGAGGCTCGTCGCTGCCAGAACCGCGTGATCGAGGACGATCGCTCCGTTGACCTTGCCCTCTCCGGGGAGGACAACCATACACAGAATCACGGAGGCCTGCGCCATCCACATCTGCCCATTGCACGCCTCTGCGGTCCTCCTTCGCAGGTCGGCATCCCGAACAACCACTATGCGCCAGTTCTGGCGATTGGCGCCCGTGGGAGCCCGTCGCGCCGCTTCCAGAATGAGCCACAAGTCCTCATCGGGCAGGTTGGCCTCCTGGTACCGGCGCACGCTTCGTCGCTTCCACATCGTCGTCAGTGTTTCGTTCATCGCTCCTCCTCCTTAACGCTTACGGATTCTTGACCCCCACCGTGCCAACCGGCATTATTGTGTTCTCCTCGGTCTCGATCACCTCGGCCACGACCCTTCCTGCCGAGAGTTCCCGGAGGCGTGTCTGAAACGGTCCAACCTGCTCCAGCCTGAACCTCGCCGTCAGGGTGACGTCCCCCGCGAAGTCCTCGTCCAACAGTTCGCCCCGCAGGTCGCCGACTAGCAGGCGCACGCGCTGGAAGAGGCTATAGGGCATTGCCACCATCAGCACCTGCGTGGCTACCTTCTCCGCCAGAGGCAGTATCCGCAACACCTCGCGCACTGCGTCCCCATAGGCGCGCACCAGTCCACCCGTTCCCAACTTCGTGCCGCCGAAGTAGCGCGTCACCACGACAACGGCGTCGCCGATTCCGCTGCCCTGGAGCACAGCCAACGCCGGACGGCCCGCCGTCCCGGAGGGTTCTCCGTCGTCCGCGCAGTGCGCAATGATGCTGCTACCGTGCCCGATGACGAAGACCGGAACGTTGTGTGAGGCGTCGGCGAACTCCTCACGGATCGTATCGACGAACGTCCGCGCCTCCGCCACACTGAACGCAGGCGCCGCCGTCGCGATGAACCGGGAGTTGACGACGAGCAGCTCTACCCGCGTCTCTTTCGCAGGGATCAGGTACTGAACCACTTATGCCCTCGTATCACAGTCTGTGTCATCAGAGAAGTGCCCTCATAGGTGCAGATCACAGACCTCCGCCACAGCCTCCCGATAGCGAAACGACACGGGGAACGACCGCACATAAGCCATCAGATCGAACTTGGGGCTGACCTCGAGCTCGGCCCTAAACACATCGTGCGCCTCGACATAGCGGCCGGCGAAAATCACACGCTTCTTGCGCGCCTTCTCCGGAATGTCGAGGACGTAGAACCCATCCATCTCCGGGCGCCCCGTCTCTGAACCACCTGGATTGCGCACGTTAACAGGCACATGCTGGTGATGCAGGAATCTGCGAAGCTGCTGCCCGGCCTCCTGGAATCGCGCGCTCGGAAGCTCCAGGCGCAGGAGCATCCGCTGAAATACGCCAGGCTCGAATCCCTCGGCAAAGCCCAGGAATCGCACGCCACCGGGCAGGTCGTCGCCCTCAGCCAGGAGCCGCCCGAGGGTCGCCACATCCCAGGCCTTGAGCGCGATCACGGATTCGCCATACAGGCCGGTATATCGATTGGCCATACCTTTCACCGTGAAAAGGCTCTCGCGCACTGACATAAGTGTGTCGACAAGCTCAGGGTGAGCTGCCAACAGGCTCCGCATCACATAGGCATCGCGCCAGGCGGAGCCAGCCGATGCGATCTCCCGAGGTAACACCATGCGCGCATACACGGGCTGCGCCCTCCGCTTCGCCTGCATAATCGCACGGAGTTCTTCGAGATAGCCGGTACCCGGATGGCGCATCGTGTGTCGTATCGTTGCAGCACGCTCTTCAGGCGTCGTGCACGCACCGCACCCTAGACACCGTCCCGCCTCGCCCACTGCACCGGGCACTCCTACCTCGCCCAAGCAGTACCCCTCATCGACGCCTGCTAGTGCTTGCTGGTACTGCCCGTAGAGATAACCGGAAGGCATATCGAGCTCCACGAAGTCCAGGGTGGAGGTCATATCGGGACCCTTCTCTCCCAAAAAGGTCTCGTCCCAATATCCATGGTCTTCCATCCATCCCCGAAGGGCGTTCCAGTACCCGCCTCGAAGCTCAAGATCATAGCAGTGCCCCTGGGTCGCCAGTTCAACCACTGGCTGGTGTAGCCACCGACCTCCCAGCGCCAGTACCTGCGAGGTGGCGTAGTCATCCCAAGATGTAGCCATTCGGAACTCGATGCCATTCGTTTCACACGACGCCTTCACGGATCCCACGATCTGGCGCCACGTGTCCTCCTCAAGGAAGAGCCGGTCATACTGCAGGGGTGTGAAGGGCATACGAATAAGCAGGCCTGCGCTGACGATCACCCGCGCGCCGGGGTTGAGCTGTCGGCGCAGGTCCTTAAGCTCCAGCACAGCCTGGTGGAACTCCTGGAGGTCGGCGTCGCTCTCGTATCCAGTCAGGATGTAAAACAGCTTGATCTCACGGACCTTCTCCCGCATCAGCCGCTTGAGCACGACCGCGATTTCCAGATCGCCGAGGCTTTTGTGCAGGAAGACCCGCATTCGGTGGCTGATCCCCTCGATGCCGAGAGTATGGCTGCGCTTGTCCGCGGCGACTTCCGCCGATATCAGGCTCGGCATCACCGCCAGCAAATCGACACGCTGACTCTGAAGTGCTACCCGATCGAAGCGACGATTGAGCTCCAGCAGAAGGTCAAGAATCTGTTGATGCGTGTTGAAGTTGTAGCTGAACACGTCCACAGCCTCGACGCCCTGTGTGCGCTTGAGCGCGTCGGCTGTTGCCAGGACTGCAGGCAGGTTCACCTCCCGATAGGGCTTGCGATCATAGCCCTCGAAGCAGAAAGAACAGAATGCCGGACACCCGAAGCTGATCTGCAGTCTCGCGGTCGAGGCTTCTTCGCTATCGAGTGACGGGTAATCGACGACCAGGTCCTCGGCAACGGGCTCTCGGCACACGGCCTTGTGCACGATCTGTTCCAACGGGCCGTTCGTCACCCATAGCCCTGTGACCAGCTGCGCTGCTCCGTTCAGCTGCGCGGCCTTCGACAGGTTGGTGCGCGCGTGCAACTGCCTGACAAGCGCTTCTACCTGTCGCTCTCCTTCCCCGAGAAAGAGCGCATCCACGATGGCGTCACCCTCCGGCGTCAGTACCGCTTGGGCGGCCATCGCGTTGGAGCCACCCAGAACGATGATCGGCCACGAAGCATCCCGCGCGCTCGCGTACATCGGGATACCCGAATGGTGGAACAGGTATGGGAGATTGATGAGCTCCAGAGCGTATGCGTTGGAGATCAGCACCAAGTCGAAGTCACGACAATCGCGCCAGGACTGCGTCCCAACCAGCATCGGGATCCCCTCAGCAAGGAACCTGGACCGGTCATGCTCCGGCGGGAAGAAGGTCATGTCGATGAAAGCATCCGGCGCCGCACGTCTCACAGCCTGGTGTAGAAACAAATGCGGTGTTGAGCGGTTGACGTCGCGAAAGGGAGATAGCCGCACAATGAGCACACGAAACGAGGCCGTCTCAAAGGGTGGGTTTGCGAACGTTGCGTTTGGCCCGGGACGATAGAGCGCAGCCTGCTGCAACAGCGGCCAGGTTTCACGGAAGAAGGCTTCGTGATGTGCCATCGTACCGGCATTCTACCACGAGATGATCTGTGGCGCCCGGAAACCGCCAGTTCGGGTGTTGCATTTCGGGATGACTTCGTCTATACTGTGCATGAAGCTTAACTAGATGACTTTCTGCTTTATAACTGGTTCCGCCGTACCGCAAGGTACGGGCATCAGACCGCTGCGTCACGACCCCCGGGGGAGGGGCGAAGATGAGCGCCCAGGAATGGTCTGCTGCAGGCATGGACGGCACCTATCTGCAGATCGAGCTGCAGAGAGTGGGGCTGTGTCTGCAACGTGCCGTGCAATCCTGGAAGCTTGCCGGTCAGGACCCTGACGATGCCTTCCGCGGGTTGTATATCACCGACGTGGAGGCCGAGTCTCTCCTAGCCAGACCGCTGGCGTCGGGCTGGGGTCATACTGTCAGCCTTCCTCCTGAGATAGAGACATCCCTTGAACGCCAGATGGCGCTCGTCAGGCGTGAGGCTCAGGCTGTCATTGACGAATCGGTCAGATGCGGGCACACGCCGACCCTCGAGAACCTGAGGGCAATCTTTGGTCTCAGCCAGTTCGAGCTGGACACCCTCTTAATATGCTTAGCGCCATCTGTGGACCTCCGATATGAGCGAATCTTCGGGTATCTCCAGGATGACGTCACAAAGAAGCGCCCCTCGGTATCGCTGATCCTGGACCTGCTCGCCGATACAGGCATCGGCAGGATGGCGCTGCTTGCGCACTTCGATCAGACCGCGCCACTCCTCAGGCATCATCTACTGGAGCTCAGAGGGCCCGCCGAGGCTCAGGCTGCGCCGCTTCTCAGCTGCTTCCTTTATGTGGACGAGAGCATCCTCAGCTGGCTCTTGGGTAGCTACCGTCCCCACTCGGACCTCACAGGGGCTCTCGTGCTGGATGTCCAGCCCGCTGCAGGCCTGGAACCCTTCGTCGACGCGGCAGTCTCGCAGCAGATTGTGGACGTTGCAGCATCGCCGCTCTATGTGTTCCACGGACCCGACGCCGAAGCACAACTCGTCGCGGGACGCCTTGTAGCCTCAACCACCGGCAGTCCGCTCCTCATCGCGAATCTTGGCGCCGCCATCGAGGGTGGGCGCACCGGTCTCTTGCGAACAGTCCAGCTCGCGCTTCGCGATGCGCGACTCACTCGCGCGGTCCCTATGTTCACCGGATGGGACGTATGTCTGGTCGATGGGACTACACCGCCGGCGGTACTGCACGAGCTGGATGGCTTCCAAGGCACAGTCATTGTCGCCGGCCAAGCGTTGTGGTATCCCAGGGGTAGGCAGCGCGGGAAACCAGCGTTGTCGATCGAGTTTGCCGTGCCGAGTTACGAACAGCGGCACCGGCTCTGGGCCCACTTCATCGATGCACTCGGGGACGACGCCGGAAGCGCCCAAGGGCACACCGTCGCAGCAGATGACCTGGAGGCCCTCGCCGGTCAGTTCATGCTCACGAGTGGCCAGATCAGGGACGCCGCGACAACTGCCAGAGACCAGGCGCTGGGGCGCGGGGCTCGCATAGACGGACAGGATCTCTTCGCTGCTGCGCGCGCCCACTCGAACCCACGCCTGGCAACGTTGGCGCACAAGATCGAGCCTCACTATGGCTGGGATGACATCATCCTCCCTGACGATCAGCGACTGCTCCTCATGGAAATCGTGGACACGGTAAGAGGGCGGCCGCAGGTACTTGACGCCTGGGGCGTGGGCCAGAAGCTTGCGTCAAGCCGCGGCGTCACCGTGCTCTTTGCAGGCCCGCCCGGAACGGGCAAGACAATGGCCGCAGAGATCATCGCCGGGGAGCTTGGCCTTGACCTCTACCGGATCGATCTGTCCACGATTGTCAGCAAGTACATTGGCGAAACCGAGAAGAACATCGAGCGCATCTTCCAGGAGGCGGAGCAGAGCAATGCAATCCTCTTCTTCGATGAGGCCGATGCGCTATTCGGCAAGAGATCCGAGGTCCGCGACTCTCACGATCGTTACGCCAACATCGAGATCAGCTATCTTCTGCAGCGCATGGAGAGCTACGACGGGGTGACCATTCTGGCCACCAACCTGCGTGGCAACCTCGATGAGGCGTTCACGCGCCGGCTGCAGTTTGCCGTGGCCTTTCCATTCCCCGAGGCCGAGGATCGTGCACGTATCTGGGACACGCTGTTTCCGCCCGGTGTTCCTCGTGCGCCGGACGTGGACCTCGACCATCTTGCCCAGACATTTCGGCTGGCTGGGGGAAACATACGAAACGTCATCGTGAGCGCCGCATACCTGGCTGCAGCTGACGGTGATAGAGTGACGATGGCACATCTTCTGCACGCAACAAGGCGCGAACTCCAGAAGATGGGGCGGCTGGTTCGACAAGAGGATCTCGTGTTTGGCTCCTAGAGCCCTTGCAGGAGGATTCTATGGCAGACAGAGAGAAAACGAATGAGCCAAGGAACGATCATACAGGCGTGCGGCGGCATGCCACTGACGCCAGGCAGCATGGGGCCGACATCGATATTGTCGAGGCTGGTCGGAGCTGGTCACAGTCCGCTGGTCAGAACCAGTCCGCTGGTCAGAACCAGTCCGCTGGTCAGAACCAGTCCGCTGGTCAGAACCAGTCCGCTGGTCAGAATCCGTGCACACATCCGAGGGTCATCCTCTACACCGCCTGCAGCGCCAGGTCGGCAATGCGCGGATCGCACGTGCCCTCGACTCACGCCGTAGCGAGAATGCGCCAGGGCCCTGGCCTCAGCCTGAAGTGGGCATGGCCGGTGGCAGCCTCAGCAACCGCCTCGCCAGCCGCATCTATGGCAGCCTGGGACACGGCAACCCCCTCAGCGCCGATAGGCGAGCGCGTTGGGAGCAGGCGTACGGCGCGCCACTCGACAGCGTGCGCGTCCACGACGATGCTGAATCCGATGCGCTTAGCCTGAGTATCAGTGCGTCGGCCTTCACACTTGGAAACGACATCTTCCTTAGCCGGCAGGCCGACTCGGCCGATGAGCACCTGTTGGGCCATGAGATTGCCCATGTCGTCCAGCAGCGAACGTCACCGAGTGAGCCTCCGGGGTCGGCGGGCCTCGTCGTCGGCGCGGCCAACGATTCTCTCGAAGGAGAAGCCGAGGCGGCAGCCAATGGGGTATCGAGCGTGTGGCCGTCCATGCCGGTCGGAACCGGGCCGGTCGGAACCGGAGCACAGTCAATGTCCCTCAGCGTAGATGGCACTCAGCCCACCCCATTGGTTCAGCGTGATTTCCTCGACGAGCTCAACCTGGGGAACATCTCCGGGATCCTTGGCACCGGAGGCAGCATAATCCAGGGAGCGGCTGAGGCAGCCAATCTCCCGCTCGCCAGGTTGGCAGGAGTGACAGCACCGCAGATGACCAGTGTGCCTGGCCTCGGAGCCCTGGGCGGGATCACTTCGCTCGCCGGCCTGTACACGGGAGGGCGGGATATGCTCGATAAGAACAAACCTTGGTACGAGAGGGGCGTCGGTGCCATGAGCGCCTTCGGAGGCGCGACCGGCCTCGCTAGCACCATCTCGGGCATGTTCGGGTCAAGCCTCTTTGCCGCCGGCGGGAGTGCCGGGCTAACCGCCGGTGCAGGCTCCGCCCTTACTGGTGGAGGCGCAGGCTTGCTCACGGGCGCAGGCGCAGCAACGGCTCTGGGAAGCGCTGGAGCCGTGCTTGGGGCGGGCGCAGCTGGATATGGTGCCGGTAGGCTCCTGGACGAGGGCGTCGGTGCGCTTGGCCAGGCCATCACCGGCGATGAACAGGGCGACTACACGATCTCCGGTGGTCTGGCTAGCGCTATGACTGCCGCAGATCAGGGCCTGACAAGCCTCTGGGCTGATCCTGATCGACCTGCCTACACTCAGACTATCGGCTGGCAGCTTGGTGAGCTCCTGGGCATCTAGGAGAATCTGAACGCTCACAGTTCAGACGTGAGGACACAGCGGTGGGCCCAATCCAGGAGAAGAACCCGTAATGCTCGCTGACCTAGACGAAACCATACGCCAGCTCCTGATCGCCGAGTTGCCAGTGAAGAACGGCGAGCTCGACATCAGCTTCGATCATCCGAAGCGTGATTGGAGTTCGCGTATCTCCAAGCCGACGGTGAATCTCTTTCTGTATGACGTTCGTGAGAACAATGTCCTGCGGCAGAACCAATGGGAGCGCGTGGGGAACGCGGGGCGCGACGGCGTTGCCCGCGCGAAACGCACACCGGTGCGTGTCGACTGCTCGTACATCGTCACGGCTTGGGCCGCCGACACAGAGGACGAGCACCGGTTGCTCACACGATGCATGCTGGCTTTGTTTCGCTTCCCCGCCCTGCCGGCAAGACTCCTCGTAGGCACGCTCCGAAATCCGCCGTTCGACATTCAGGCGCGCCTGGCCCAACATGATGTCTTGGAGGACCCATCGGACCTCTGGAATGTGTTGGACAACGAGATGCGGCCCAGCATCTCGTATGTGATCACCCTGGCTCTGGATCCCTGGCAGGAGATTACGGGACCGGCCGTGCAAACCCGCATCCTGCGCTTCGGCCAGGCGCAGCGCCTGCCTGACGTGCGGACGCTGGAGCCGGACGCGACCCGCACCGACCTGATCCTCATTGCGGGTACGGTGCGCGACCGCAAGACTCATGCAGCGCAAGCTGGGGTCGATGTAGCCATCAAGGGAACAGGCTACGTCACACAGACAGACCGCGAGGGGCGTTATGCCCTGGGCAGCATCCCGCCCGGCGAAATCACTCTCGTTGTCTGGCCATCGGAAGGCAAACCCATACAGCAGCAAGTCACTGTTCCGTCCAAAGCAGGCGATTACGATATGGAGGTGTGAAGACTGCGAAAGTGTCCCGAATCCCGCGTAGCAGTGATGGGAGACCAGTGGCTTGGGAGATGCATTCCGACCAATCCTCACTCACCGATCACTGGGCGCACCCAGGCCGTGCAGACGGTTAGGGTGCGTCTGCGCACACCCGTTCCGACGGCCAAGTTTGTTATGCAATGAAAGGAGTGACAGCGATGCCTGAGTACAAGTCACCTGGAGTCTACATTGAGGAGGTCGATCGCGGAACGAAACCTATCGAGGCCGCCGGTACCTCTATGACGGCCTTCGTCGGCATTACCGCCGAAGCCTCCATCAAGCGAATCGATCCTGCCACCGGCCAGCGGGTGGTGGCGCAGACGGTGCTCAACAAACCCACGCTCGTGACCAGTTGGACTCAGTTTGTGGGCATCTTCGGCGACTTCATCCCCAGCGCGTACCTACCCGACGCGGTCTATGGCTACTTCGCCAATGGCGGTGGCCCTTGCTACGTCGTCAGCCTCCGGGCGCTGAAGGAGGGTGGCGGCGTGCCCGCCCCAGCATCGGCTATGGTACCGGCCAAGACCAGAGGGCACAGCTTCAGGGTGGTCGCCAAGGCTGCCGGCACCTCTGGCCTGACCGTCACCATCAAGGCTGGCGAGGGAGACGCCTTTTCCGTCACCGTTGGCGACGAGGCCAAGGCCGATCTGGTGATGAAGAAGGGCGAGCCCAACTATATCGGGGATGCCACTTTTGCCACTGTGGATATCACCGAAGTGGGCACGGCGACAGCCATCCCAGCCGAGGGCGTCTATCCACTTGCGGGCGGCGGCATTCCACCACTCACGGCCGATGACTTCATTGGAAATGCCGCGGATCGGACGGGAATGGCGGGTCTGGAAGCCATCGAGGAAGTCCGCCTCCTTGTCGCCCCTGATGTGATGGCCGGCTACGACGGCTCCGACGCTGCCAAGGAACGCGTGAAGATGATCCAGGGGGCGATGATCGCCCACTGCGAGTTGCTCAAGTACCGCTTTACCGTCCTTGACACCCCACCCGGCCTCAGCGCCCAACAGGCACAGGATTGGCGCCTCGCGGTCAACTTCGATACGTCCTTCGCCGCGTTGTACTACCCCTGGATCAAAGTGGCTGACCTGAGCGGCGGCGGAAGCACAAGCAAGCTTGTCCCGCCCAGCGGTCACATGGCCGGCATCTACAACCGCACCGACGCCGAGCGCGGAGTACACAAAGCCCCAGCCAATGAGGTCGTTCGCGGCGCCATCGATCTGGAGATCAGGCTCAGCAAGGGTGAACAGGACACGCTGAACCCGATCGGCGTCAACTGCATCCGCACGTTCCCTGGACGCGGTATAAGGGTCTGGGGCGGCCGCACGTTGAGCAGCGACGGCTCGTGGCGCTACATCAACGTCCGCCGGCTGTTCATAATGGCCGAGGCCTCGCTCGACGTTGGGCTTCAGTGGGTGGTCTTCGAGCCCAATGACCGAATGCTGTGGGCGCGGGTACGGCGGGACGTTTCCTCCTTCCTGCGAACGATATGGCTCGGTGGAGCTCTCTTCGGCAGCACACCCGACGAGGCCTTCTATGTGAAATGTGATGACGAGATCAACCCACCGGAGATCCGCGACCTGGGCCAACTGATCATCGAGGTCGGTATGGCACCTGTCAAGCCCGCCGAGTTCGTGATCTTCCGGATCAGCCAGTGGGCTGGCGCCAACGCCGAGGCCTAGGCGCGCCGCAGCGCGGAACCCTGGTAGTCAAAACCTGAGCAACTTGCACCGCTAAGGGCAAAGGAGAGCACAATGGCTGAGCATGAAGATCCCCTTGTGGGGTTTCACTTCTCGATCGAGGTCCAGAACGTGATCAAGGGCTACCTCACCGAGTGCGCCGGGCTTGGCTCGGAACACGAGGTCATCGAGCACAATGTGATCACCGAGAAGGGCCAGGAGCTGGTGATGAAGATACCCG
>JALOOJ010000091.1 GCA_025454475.1 Anaerolineae bacterium | reverse complement strand
GCCTGCAGGGCGTCCATTCCAGCGCTGACTCTCCCGGAGCTGGGCTTTGACTTGGGACCTCGGTGCGGTAGAATCATGTGACCTGGATAGGGAAGGTGCCCATGAAACCCACAGTGCTGAATGATCGCTACAGGCTTACCGAGCTGGTCGGCGCAGGGGGAATGGCGACGGTCTACCGTGGGGAGGATCTGCTCCTCGATCGGCCCGTGGCCGTGAAATTCCTGCGCGAGCCGTACGCCAGCGACGCCGAGGCTCGCGATCGCTTCGTGCACGAGGCGCGGGCGGCGGCGAAGCTCGACCATCCCAACATCGTCCTGGTCATGGAGCTCGTGCACGGCCAGGACCTGAAATCGCTGATCCGAAAGGACGCGCCGCTGCCTGTGGTGCAGGCCGTGCGGCTGGCACAGGCCATCGCCGCCGGCGTCGCGGCGGCGCACCGTATGAGCATTGTCCACTGTGATCTGAAGCCACAGAACATCCTCGTGACCGAGGACGGTCAGGTCAAGGTGGCCGATTTCGGCATCGCCCGGGCGCTGGCCCCGGATGACCATGACAGCGAGCCCGTCGAGGTGGTGTGGGGCAGCCCGCACTACCTTTCACCGGAGCAGGCGCGCGGTTATCGGCCAACCCCGGCGTCGGACGTGTACAGTATCGGCGTCATGTTGTACGAGATGCTCACAGGTGTTCCGCCATTCCATGACGCGGATCCCGAGGTGCTGGCGATGAAGCACTGTCGCGAGGAGCCTGCCCCCCTGGCGGCGCTGAACCCCAGGGTGCCGAGCGGACTCGACTGGTTGGTGCGAAAGATCCTCTCGAAGGAGCCTGCACAGCGCTACCGGAATGGCGACCAACTGGGGATGGCGCTTGACCAGTATCTACGCCACGGGGAGGACGGCACCGGACCGTTCCTTCCCATTGAGTCTGCAGGTGCAGTGGCTGGCTCCAGTCCGGCGGTAGCGCCTGCCGGTGTGTCCCGGGAGAGGGTCTCGAGCGCGCCGCGATCAGCTATGGCTGCACCGATGCCATCGGCTGCAGCCTCACAATCGGATCAGGGCCTTGGCACCCAGCCCATTGCGCCACAACGGGTGCCCGATACGACGGTCTGGATGCTTATGTTGGTAGCGGCGATTGCTGTGATCGGGCTGGTGCCGCTCTGGGCCTTCGTCTATCGTACCTACACGGCGGCTGCACCTCGCGTGACGCCGATTGCAGAGACGCCCGGCGCTCAAGAGACGCCTGGTGGCGAGGTGCGCTCCGTGACGGTACCGAATCTGACGGGACTGGGTGTGGCTGATGCGCAGCGTTTGGCGCAGAGCATGGAACTCGACATCGAAGTGCTCGGCGAACAGGAGAGCACAGATACCCGACCGGGTGCGGTGCTGGAGCAGACGCCGGGTGCGGGTGTGCGGGTGCCGGCTGGGTCAGTCGTGAGCGTCTTGGTGGCGGCTGGTCGCGCGCTGCAGTTGCCCGATGTGACGGGCTATGATCTCGAGGCCGTCCAGGATGGGTTGGAGAATGAGGGCCTGATGCTGTCGATCTCCGAGGTGCGCAGCACAGAGGAACGCGGCACTATCCTGGGCCAGGAGCCGCTAGCGGGTGCCACGGTTCGGGTTGGCGACACGATCTCCCTCACGGTGAGCGGCGGCGCGAACATCCCGATCCTGTTGGGTGTGAGTCTGAACCAGCAGGTGCTGCTCGAACAGGCGTGGATATCGGACTTCGATTACAGCCCTGGGGGCGCTGTGCCCGTGACGCTCCGCTGGCGCTGCTTAGCTCCTCTCGGCGTGTCGTACAAAGTGTTCGTCCACGTGTTGACCGGTGATATGCAGACGCTTGTGGCGCAGCAGGACACGATCCCGCTGAACGGATTACGGCCGACGACCAGCTGGGTGCCCAACGAGATTATCAATGATCCGCACCAGGTTGTGTTGCCGACGGGAACCCCGGCTGGGACCTATCAGATCCGTGTGGGCCTGTACAGCGACGCGGGCCGCCTGCCGGTATCCGACGCGGGTGGTGCGCAGGTGACCGACGACACGATCTTCGTGACGACGATCAGCGTGAGATGAGCGCTTTTCGCCCTCTTTCTCTGGTATAATTCCCAAGATGAAGATCGTGAGATTCGTGCGCGGACGCAACGGGTCCGCAGATGAAGTGCCCGCGCGTCGGGCCGGGAGGCAGAATGAAGTCTAGGAGCAGCAGCAGTTTCGTGTACCTCATCATCATTGCCGCTGTGCTCTTTCTCGTCTACAGCTACATTTCGGGAGGCAACCAGAGCGCGACAGTACCGCTAAACCAGGTCGCCACCGATGCGAGCGCGGACAAGATCGAGAGCATACAGGTGCGTGGGGATGAGTTGACCGTACTCTACAGGGGCCAGGCCGCGGCGCCGGTCTTGTCGCGCAAGGGGCCCGAGTCGACGCTGTTGGAGCAGTTGCAGGTGCTCGGGGTCACCGAGGAGACGCTGCGGTCGATTGATATCCAGTACGAAGAGCCGACCGATTGGGGAACGTTGATCAACGTGGGGATTACGGTGATCAGCATCATGGCCGGTGTGGCGTTCTTCTATCTGTTCATACGGCAGTTCCAGGGCGCCAACAATCAGGCGATGTCCTTTGGCAAGAGCAAGGCGCGGATGTTCTCAGGCGATCGCCCGACGATCACGTTCAACGATGTAGCGGGCGTCGAAGAGGCTAAGGAGGAGCTGAAGGAGATCGTCGAGTTCCTCAAGGAGCCACAGAAATTCGTGAGCCTGGGTGCCCGCATTCCCAAGGGCGTATTACTGGTGGGCTCGCCGGGCACGGGCAAGACGCTCATGGCGAAGGCCGTCGCCGGTGAGGCGGGCGTGCCGTTCTTCAGCATCTCGGGTTCGGAGTTCGTCGAGATGTTCGTGGGCGTGGGGGCCAGCCGAGTACGCGACCTGTTCGATCAGGCGAAGCGGCACAGTCCCTGTATCGTGTTCGTGGACGAGATCGATGCCGTGGGACGCTATCGCGGAGCAGGTCTGGGCGGGTCTCACGATGAGCGCGAACAGACGCTGAACCAGATCCTTGTGGAGATGGATGGTTTCGACACAGACACGAACGTGATCGTGGTGGCTGCGACCAACCGCCCAGATATCCTGGACCCGGCATTGTTGCGCCCGGGGCGGTTCGACCGGCGCGTGGTGCTCGACGCACCGGACATTCGTGGACGTGCGGCGATCTTCCGGGTGCACACGCGGGGCAAGCCCGTGGCGGCGGAGGTGGACCTGGAGGCGCTGGCGCAGGGAACCCCGGGGTTCGTGGGCGCCGACATCGAGAACGCGGTGAACGAAGCCGCGATCCTTGCGGCGCGCGCCGGGAAGCGGCGCATTGGCATGGTCGAGTTCCAGGAGGCGATCGAGCGGGTGGTCGCCGGTCCGGAGCGGCGCAGCCGCGTGATCTCCGAGGAAGAGCGGGAGATCTTTGCCTACCATGAGGCTGGGCACGCTGTGGTGGCCTATGTGCTGCCCCAGTGCGACAAGGTGCGCAAGATCTCGATTGTGGCCCGCGGTATGGCCGGGGGCTATACGCTGACGCTGCCCGATGAGGACCACTACATCATGCAGCGCGGCAAGATGGAGCAGGAGATGTCTAAGATGCTGGGCGGCCGCGCAGCTGAGGAGATCGTGTTCAGCGAGATCAGCACCGGTGCGTCCGACGATCTCGATAAGTCGACGAAACTTGCGCGGGCGATGGTCATGCGCTACGGGATGAGTGACAGGCTCGGGCCGCTGGTGTATGGGCGCAAGGAGGAGCTGATTTTCCTCGGCAAGGAGATTAGCGAGCAGCGCGACTACAGTGACGCGCTGGCTGAGGAGATCGACGACGAGGTGCGCCAGTTCGTTAACAATGCGTACGAGCGGGCCAAGGGCGCGCTTCGCGAGCATCGTGAGGAACTGGACCGGGTGGTGGTGGCGCTGTTGGACCGCGAGACGCTGTCGGCCGAGGAGTTCGAGGCGGCAATGCAGGGAAGGGCACTCCCTGAGCGGAAGGTGGACGCTCCGACCAGCAAACCCGAGACAGAAGCTGAGGCTGTGTTGAAGCCGGCGGCCGCAGCCGCGGTGTAACCGCCGATCGGGATTTCCGCAGACCCCCCGCTCTATGGAGCGGGGGGTTTCGTTGTGCGCGCGGTGCGGTTCGACCCACGGTAGCTCCCGCGCCCAAAGGCCCGGCAAGGCCCTGGGAGCGGAGCGGGACCTATCGAGTTCCACGGACCCTCACACCTCCGCCGGCACATCTGCCCCTTCCGGAGGGTTTCACGACCGACGAACGGGTCTTGGAAGGTGCCGGCATGCATGATGCCTTTCGCCTTCGCAAGGTGCGCGTACCTACCGACGGGGAGAGGCGCACTGCGGAGACGGCGCCGGTTGCCAGAACGGCTGCGCATGGTATAATGCGCCCCGTGTTGGAGAGGTAGCATAGTCCGGCCTAATGCGCGCGCCTGGAGAGCGCGTGAGCCGAAAGGCTCCGAGGGTTCAAATCCCTCCCTCTCCGCCAGTGAAGAAAGGGGAAGACTGCAATGGTCTTCCCCTTTCTCGTATCCCAGTCTATGCGGTCGGGGCTTTGATCAGCGATCGAACCTGCTGTTTCAGCTCCTTGATCTGTGCCTGCGTCTGCGCGATCCTGTCGAACGTGGCTCCCTTCGCCTGGATGCCCTCGACAAGCAGCGTAGCTGCCGCGTCGCGTCGGCTCTTCGCCGCGCCGGCGTCGACCAGGAGATCAAGGTGTTCGCGCGTCTCACCATCGACCCTGATCACCATCAGACTCGATATGTCCTGGGCTGCCACGAGAAGCGCCCTGCCCAGTGAATCGACGAACTTCACGGTCTCGTTCACGACGGCAGCCACGGCCTCACCGATCTCCGACGTCGCTTCAGATGTGCTTTCCTGTCCAGTCACTCTGTCCTCGCTCATCGCATGCCTCCTCCAGGTTCTTTGCCTATCTTCTTGCTATCCCCGGTCAGGCCGAGGGCTCTTCCTTAGGTTGGTGCATCACTTCCTGTCGCAACAGATCGCGCAACTCCGTGATCTTCTGCGTGATCGTGCTGATCTTGCCGTAAAGCTCCTGGTTCGCCGCGATCCCCTCATTGATCAGGAAAGCGGCACTCTCTGACCGGCTCTTGGTGATCTCGGCCTCGACGAGCATGTCCAGATGCTTCAGCGCCTCGTCGTTCACCCTCACCATGACCACGTTTCCGCGACCCTGGAGTGCCTCGCTTACCGCTTGGCCGAAATACTCGACCTGTTCCAGCGCGTCCTTGAGGGTGTGACTTGCCTTGGGCTTCTTCGCCTTTGGCTCCTCGACGGTGACTGATTCCTGTGCTTTGCTCTGGGCCTCTTCAGTCGACCCTATGCTGATCTCAACCTCGACCTGCTTCTCCTCTTCGCTCATCGTGTCCCTCCTGTATCTCTGTTGTGCGCGTGTAAGGCTCTCTCTGGTTGTTCTGTAAGCTACTTACACGTAACAGTATAGCAGAGATACGAAATCTGTCAAGGCCTCGGCGTGTAGATCCCGGCGTTTGCTCTCGCGCCACAGATTGACACCCGGTAGCGCGGTTGTATCCTTGCGGGGCAAGGCGGATATCCGTGACTAGGGGAGTAGGCTATGGTCGAATTGCGGGTCGCGGGGGCGCAGCTTCCGGTAACAGATGACATCGCGTCGAATGCTGCGGCGGTGAGCCGGGCGATTGTCTACGCGCAGTCGGTCGGCGCTGACGTCCTCCTCACGCCGGAGGGCAGTGTGAGCGGCTATCGGGCTGACTTCGATCCATCCGCCTTGCGCGTTGCCGTGAGAGGGCTAGCGGCGCAGGCGCGCGATGCGGGCCTAGCTCTCGCGTTGGGGACGTGTTACGTTGAGGACGACGGGCTCTGCTACAACGAGGTGCGTTTCTATGACCAGCGAGGGCAGTTCACAGGTTTCCACAGCAAGCAGTTGCGGTGTGGCACGCTCGAGGACCCGCCGCGCGGCGAGATCACGTTGTACAGCGCCGGGCCTCTGCGCACCTTTCAGGTGAAAGGGGTGGTGGTGGGGGCGCTCATCTGCAATGATCTCTGGGCCAATCCTGAATGTACGCCGATGCCGGACGGTCACTTGGTGCAGCAGCTTGCCAGGATGGGTGCCAGCGTGATCCTGCATGCCGTGAACGGTGGACGAGACGGGAGCGAGTGGTCACGCGTCGCCTGGCAGTACCACGAAGCCAATCTGCGCATGCGGGCGCGCGCCGGGGGTGTTTGGATCGTGACGGTCGACAGCTGCTATCCCGAGCACCTGCCGTGTTCGGCGCCTTCGGGCGTAGTCAACCCTCAGGGTGCGTGGATCTGTCGCACGGAGCCGCAGGGCGAGCAGACGTTCGTCTGGACGCTGACGGTGTAGAGCCTACTGGGAGGGATCGGTGATCGTCGATTCACACATCCATTATCTGGGCGACCATCCCGATGCGGTGGCGCTGTTCGCGGCCCTGGACGTCAAGCTTCTGAACGTTGCCGTGACCGTGGCTCCTGGCGATGCGTGGTATGAGCAGGCCATCGTGGGTCGCGAGCTGACGGAGGCCTATCCCGCTCGCTACGCCTGGTGCACGACCTTCGATTTGCCCGATAGCACAGTGTGGGCGGTGCCCACGGCGCGGCGGAGCTATGTCGACGCCGTCATCGCTGGACTGGAGCGCGACTTTGCCGCTGGTGCGGTGGGCTGCAAGGTCTGGAAGAGCATCGGTATGCAGCTGCGTAAGCCCTCAGGCGAGTTCGTGATGGTCGACGATGCCCTGTTCGAGCCCATCTACGAACACCTGGGCGCGACGGGCAGGCCATTGCTGATGCACGTGGGCGAGCCACTGGCGTGTTGGCAGCCGCTAGACGAGCACAATGCACACGCCGGCTACTACCGTGGGAATCCGGAGTGGTATATGGGGGATAAGCCCGACCATCCGTCCCATCGCACGCTGATCGCGGCGCGTGACCGTGTCCTCGCGCGCCACCCACTGCTGCGCGTCATTGGGGCGCACCTCGGCAGTCTGGAGTACGATGTGACGGAGCTGGCCGTGAGGCTGGAACGCTACGCCAACTTCGCTGTAGACACGTCCGCGCGAATGCCGGATCTTCTGCGGCAGGATCGCGCCAAGGTGCGGGCCTTCCTTCTCAAGTTCGCGGATCGCGTCCTCTACGGTACGGACGTGGTTCAGAGATATCCTGTCTCATCGATGGACGAGCCGGAGCGCCGCGCGCACCTCGCGTCGATGCGGCAACGCTACGTCCTCGATCATGCTTACTTTTCCTCCGACGCCACGACAAGCCGCCATGGCGTTGACACTGAGGGTCTCGGGCTACCGCCTGATGTCGCTGCCGCGATAATGGGGGGCAATGCTCGCGAGTGGTATCCGGGCGTGTAGCTGCTTGCGGGGCGACGAGGTTCAGGGCGGCGTCGGGGTGGCGGGTTGAGGCGCGGTCAGCAGGAGCGCTAGGTTCGCGAGCTGGACGCGAGCCATGCCCTCGACCTCGGTCTGGCCCGCGGCTCCGGCCAGCCTGGCGGCCTCAGAGAAGCTCTCGTGGGCATCGTTCAGGTTTCCCAGTGCCGCGCTGGCACTGCCCATCAGGTAGTAGCCTATGGGGGAGCTCGGGTCCATTTCGACCATCCGTAGGGTGTCCTGGAGCGCCCGTTCAGGCGTTCCGGCCCTCAGATAGGCCTCGGCGCGGGCGACAAGGAACTCCACAGCGCCCGCATACGCGCTACGTGCTTCGTTGAACACGCTCTCGGCTGCTTGCGTGTTTCCGGTCAGCTCGAGGATCACGCCCTTGAGCACAAGTAGGCCGCCATCCCGTGGCGCCTGGTCGAGAGCCAGGTTCACCTCTGAAAGCGCCTTCGGCAGATCGCCCTCAGCGATGGCCCTCTCCGCGGCGGTTTCGTGACGGTAGCGCAGCCGCGAAGCCTTGTCGGGCACCAGGAACAGCATGTAGAGGCCTGAGAGAGCTGCGAGGACGACGGCGCCGATGGCCAGGCTCTGAAACGTGCGCGCCCGTGCGGCTTTGCGCCGGGCTGCAGTCAGCTCGTCGAGAAACCACCACCAGGCATCGGCGGATGGCACCCGCTGGGACCTCAGGGTCTGAAGCACAGGCGGGCCGCCGAGCTGCTTCAGCAGAGGCTTGGACTTCCCGCGTATCTGATTCGCGATAGTCTCGAACCGACCGCGCTCGGGGCCGAGATCAGCGCCGGCGGCAGAGAGGTCCCTAAGGAGCTCGTCCGCGGTGTCGAGCAAGGTCAGTATCTCGGTCGGCTGCCGCTGGTCCGGATGCCCCAGCTTCCCAATCGCTGCCTCGAGGCGGCCCAAGACGACTCGAAGAGACTCAGCAGGAGTCTGCGCTTGTCGTGCTTGGGACGGGATGGTCGATGCTGTCATCGTTGTGCGGTCTAGCGCTGGCGGGCGAGGAGCTGCTCGGCGAAACCGACGAGCACCTCTCGGGCGGGACCGCTGGCAACCGCAGCGTCGAGCGCCTCCAGGGCTTGCCGATGGTACTCCGCTGCGCGCGCCTCGGTGTGGGCGCGACTGCGGGTGACCGCGAGCTCGTCCATTGCGCGCTGCACGTCGCCCGGCCCGAGCTCAGGTCTCGCGAGCAGATCGCGGAGCTCCGCGCTGTGAAGCAGACCGTGGAGGATCGGGAGCGTTTTTTTGTGCTTTAGTATGTCAGATCCAACAGGTTTGCCGGTGTCACTGGGATCGCCCCAGAGCCCCAGGATGTCGTCGAGCATCTGGAAGGCCATCCCCAGCGCCTCGCCGAACACCCGCAGGGAAGCTGTCACCGATGCCTGGCTGCCCACGACGACGGCCCCTAGCTCCGCCGCCAGGCCAGTTAGCCTGGCCGTCTTGCCTGCGACCATCTTGAGGTACGAGGCCTCATCGACCAATGGCATGTCCTCGAAGGCCAGGTCAAGGCATTGACCCTCGGTGATGCCGACAACAGCCTCCGTGTAGCGGCTGAGGGCGATCACCACACGGTCGTGAGGGACGCCGTGGTCCGCAAGCGACAGGAGCGCGCGGTAGGACATGGCGTACAACGCATCGCCTGCGTTGATGGCCTGGGGAATGCCCCACAGGCTCCAGAGGGTGGGGCGCCCCCGCCGCAGCGTATCGCGATCCTCGATGTCGTCGTGGATCAACGTGAAGTTATGCAACAACTCCACTGCCGCTGCAGCGGGCAAGGCGCGCTCCCAACACCCGCCGACTGACTCCGCAGCGAGAAGGAGCACCGCCGGGCGGATGCGCTTGCCGGTGGCGCCTTGTGTTGGACGGAATTCCTGATCGACCCAACCCATGTGGTAGCGGATCATGCCGAGGAGGAGTGGCGGGCCATCGGTCTGCAGCGCGACGTTACGTCGCAGCTCCGCCTCGATCGCCGACGCATAATGCGCATGTGGTGTCATCTGTCCCTCGACGGCCGGTCCGGCACCATAGGCGCTCGCCTAAGTGCCTTGAGATCGGGTGAAGCGGTCAGGAACATCGCAATGGCCAGCTGGCGGCGCAGTACCGCGATCTTGCTGAGCAGCGCTTCAGCAGACTCCAGCGCGGCGCGAAGGATGGGTGTCGCCAGCGACGCGACATCCGCACCCAGAGCGATAGCCTTGGCGATGTCGATGCCCGTGTTAAGCCCGCCGCTCGCTACGAGCGGGATGGATGCGCTAACGTCGCGTACCATCGCTATCGAGGTCGCGGTGGGGATTCCCCAGTCCCGGAAGCCGGCCGCGACCTCTCGATCGGCAGGCGACGTCAGTCTGTGCATCTCCACCTGGCTCCACGAAGTTCCACCAGCGCCGGCTACATCGAGCGCAGCCACGCCGGCTTCGATCAGCATACGGGCAGTTCGCGGAGATAGGCCCCCGCCGACCTCTTTGACGATGACGGGAACCGTGAGCGCCGCGCAGACGGCCCCAATGCGTCGCGCGAGGTCCGCGAAGCGCGTAGTGCCTTCCGGTTGGAGTGTCTCCTGCAGGGGGTTCAGGTGCAGGTACAGCGCGTCGGCGCCGGTGAGCTCGACCAGGCGTTGGCAATCGTCCACCACGTACCCGTAGTTGAGCTGCACCGCGCCGAGGTTGGCCAACAGCAGCACGTCGGGGGCTGTGCGCCGGACCTGGAACGTCTCCAGAACGCTCGGGTCCTCGAGCATCGCGCGCGTCGAACCGAGGCCCATACCGATGCCCGCCGCCTGAGCGGCCTCGGCCAACGCATGGTTGACGGCGCCCGCCTGCTGAGTTCCTCCGGTCATCGATGCGATAACAAGCGGAAACGACAGTCGGTGGCCGAGGAACGTCGCCGACGTATCAACATCCTCGAGATCCATCTCAGGCAGGGCCTGATGGACGAATCGAAGTGCCTCGAGACCTGTAGTGGTCTCGGAGAATGAGACATCCTGTTCGAGCGCGATGCGGAGGTGATCGTCCTTGCGAGCGCGTGTGCCCATGGCTCAGATCCTGCGGGTGTGATGAAGACTAGTGGGACTATACCGCGGGCCGAAGCCACGTCAACCTTGACATTTCACCCGGCCTGGCTAGAATGCTCCCCTATTGGTGAGCTAAGCCAGGCTCTGACGGAATCGTGAGGCGAACTGAGGAGGAATGTGATGGGTAACGAAGTCTACGAGAAGATCAAGGCGATCATTGTGGATACGCTGGCCGTCGAGGAGGACAAGATCACTCCTGAGGCGCGCTTCCGTGAGGACCTCGGAGCGGACTCGCTCGATCTTGTCGAGCTCATTATGGCGTTCGAGGATGAGTTCGGCGGGCGGATATCGGATGATGACGCTCGGAGCATCACTACGGTCCAGGGAGCCGTGAATTTCCTCGCCGCGAAACAGTAGTCAGGGCGGGAACGCTCCTGGTCTTGTCAGCTGCGAAGGCCACCACCATCTGGTGGCCTTTCTCTTTGCACCGTGGCGAGTCGCGAGCTCGAATAAGGAAAGGGAAGCTCTGCGAATCCTTGACGGCACCGGACGGCTGTGCTATAATCTCAATGTTAACGTGACACAGAGGTCGTCCGTGCAATGATAAAGCTGAACCTTTCTGCGTTAGCTCACGCTAGAGTCGGAAGGGATCAATCGGTCGAGCTTGCCATCGATGTTGTGCCCCTGGGAGATGGCGAGTTGCGCAACCTTAGGGGAATGCTTCAGTTGACTCGCGTGGCAGAAGGGATACTGGTCCAGGGCGAGTTGACCACTGAGGCCAGGACTGAATGTACACGCTGCCTTACTCCCTTCTATCAGCCCATATCGATTGAGCTGGAGGACATTGTCAGTCTTCCTGGGGCTAGTCTCACTCCCGAACGCCCGGTCCGTATCCACGAGGACGGCTGGGTGGATCTCGCACCGCTGGTACGCGAGTACGCCTGGCTGGAGATGCCCACGAGCCCGATTTGCTCAGATGACTGCAGGGGGCTGTGCCCCCAGTGTGGCGGCAACCGCAACACGGGGGAGTGCACTTGCGAGGACGCGCCATCGGGTGATCCCCGTTGGGCGATCCTCCAGCGGTTAGCATCGACGTCCGATAGCACGTAGCGCGACCGTGCGTCGCGCCGCATTCCCCAAGCGCGTGACGAAGCAGGCTACCCAAGGAGGCCTATGGATATCATTGCCGAGTTGCTGCAGAAAGCGGAAGCTCAGGGATTCCTCTCGGTCGATGATGTGCTTGAGGTGTTGGCATCATTGCAGGGGCAGGAATCGCTCGAGAGCGTGCTGGCCGACTTGAGGCAGGCTGGCGTGGAGATCGAGGCTGCAGACGAGGCCGGGGACGAGGAAGATGAGGCTGAGGACGAGGAAGCCGACGCAGACCTTGCGTTCCTGGAAGGCATCGAAGAAGAGAACCTTGATTGGGATGAGGATGTCTATAATCTTGATGGCATAGGCATCGACGACACCGTAGCGCTGTACCTCAGGGAGATGGCACGCGTACCTCTGCTGTCGACCGAGGAGGAAGTCTCACTGGCCAAGAGCATCGAAGCTGGGCGTGATGCCGAGCGGCTCGTGGCGGGTAACGGACACACATCCGAGGAGCAGGCGCACCTGGACCAGGTCGTTCAAGAAGGCCTGGAGGCGCGTGACCACCTGATTCGCGCCAACACGCGTCTGGTCGTGAGTATCGCCAAGAAGTACATCGGCCGGAATGTGCCCTTCCTCGACCTGATTCAGGAAGGGAACCTCGGGTTGATGAAAGCTGTCGAGAAGTTCGAGTACCAACGTGGCTACCGGTTCAGCACCTATGCCACGTGGTGGATTCGGCAGACTATCACGCGCGCGATCGCGGACCAAGGGCGGACGATTCGGGTGCCGGTCCACATGAGCGATCGTATCCGACGCCTGTATCGCCGCGCTCAGGAGATCGAGCAGGAACGCGGGACACGCCCAACCCCTGAGGAGCTGGCTGCGGAGATGGGTCTCGAGCCGCGAAAGGTGCAGTGGATGATGCGGGTGTCGTGGCAGCCTCTGAGCCTGGAGCGGCCCGTGGGCGAGGACGAGGACAGCGAGCTGAGCAACTTTATTGAGGACGATCAGACGCCAACGCCCGCGGATACCACATACAATGGCATGCTGCGCGATCGCATCGAGGAGGTTCTGTCGACGCTCAACCCGCGTGAGGTCCGAATTCTGCGGATGCGGTTCGGGCTGCACAACGGTCGTAGCTATACACTCGAAGAGGTCGGGCAGAAGTTCGGGTTGACCCGCGAGCGAATCCGGCAGATTGAGGGACAGGCTTTGCGCCGCCTGCGCCACCCAAGTCGCAGCCGCGACCTAAAGGATTACTTGCGCTAGGTCAACACCACTATGAGGTAGTGCGAGACGAGGACTGAGGACCGCCGTTACGACGGCGGTCCTTTTCTGTGGCTGTCAGGGCCTTCGCCGGGAGTGCCACGTGGTGGGCGTAGAGAGCTTCTCCAGCTTTTCGCGCCTTGCGAAGAGCGGAGGATCTGTGGGCCGCGCTTCCGGCATCTTTTGGTATACTTGCAGTGTTCGCAGGAGGAGACTATGGGAGACAGAACCAAGATACTGGTGGCGGTGGCGTGGCCGTATGCCAATGGGGACCTACACGTGGGGCACCTGGCCGGGGCTTATCTGCCGGCTGACATCTTCGCACGATACCACCGGTTGGTCGGGAACGATGTGCTGATGGTCTCTGGCTCGGATTCGCACGGCACGCCGGTGACGTTACGGGCTGAGCAGGAGGGTGTCACCGCGACCGAGATCTTCGAACGTTACCATCGACGGTTCCTGGAGACGCAGCGTGACATCGGAATATCCTACTCGCTCTTTACGCACACGGATACGGCCAACCACCATCGGGTATCACAGGGGATGTTCACAGCACTGCTTGACCACGGGTATCTTTACACCGAGAGCCAACGGCAGTTCTACTCGGAGACGCTGGGCCGCTTTTTGCCTGACCGATACGTCGAGGGGACCTGCCCACACTGCGGCTACACGGAGGCTCGGGGAGATCAGTGTGACAACTGCGGGAGGATCCTCGATGCGCTCGAGCTGAGCAATCCGCATACGAAGATCGACGGGTCGATCCCGGTCATCCGAGAGACCGAGCACTTCATCCTCGATCTGCCCAAGTTGGCTGACGCGGTCTTGGCTTACCTGAACGACGACAAGGAGTTCTGGCGCCCCACCGTGCTCAACTTCTCGCGGAACTACGTGAAAGCGCTCAAAGGTCGCGCGATCACGCGGGACATCGAGTGGGGTATCCCTGTGCCGGTACCGGGATATGAGGGAAAGCGCCTGTACGTGTGGTTTGAGGCGGTGATCGGGTACCTGTCGGCGAGCATCGAGGAGGCGGCGCTTCGAGGGACGCCGGACGCCTGGAAGGACTGGTGGTATGCTCCCGATGCAAAGAGCTACTACTTCATCGGTAAGGACAACACGGTGTTCCACACAGTCATCTGGCCGGCCGAGTTGATCGGGGTTGGGCGGATCTACTGCGATGAGATTGGCGCGAACCTGGCTCTGCCCACCGATGTTCCGGCGAACGAGTTCATGAACCTGGGCGGGGCGCAGTTCTCCAAGAGCCGCGGGCACGTGATCTCGCTGCCCGATCTTCTCACCCGTTTCGACGCGGACGCGGTGCGCTATTACGTGACCGTGGTAATGCCTGAGACGAGTGATAGCGACTTTCTCTGGGACGATTTCGTTCAGCGCAACAATGGCGAGCTCGTGGCGGTATGGGGCAACCTGGTTCATCGCGTTCTCTCGTTCACGAACAAGCACTTCGGCGAGGTGCCGCGGCCTGGTGCATTGAGCACCGTGGATCTGGAGCTTCTTGAGAAGGTCGGTGCGGGGTTCGACACGGTAGGCGCTCAGTTGGCTGGGTGCCGCTTCAGATCGGCGCTGAGCGACGCGTTTGCTTTGGCCCGGGAGGTGAATCGTTATCTCGAGGTGAAGTCGCCCTGGAGTCAGATGAAGGTCGATCGCGAGGCTGCAGCGACAACGCTCTATGTCGCGCTGCAGGCTATCGACATGCTCAAGGTCATGCTGGCGCCGTTCCTGCCGTTCTCGTCAGAGAAGCTTCAGATCGCGCTTGGGTACAGCGCACCGCTCTTTGGCGAACCGGTCATTGAGCTCGTCGGAACACCCGGCGATGAACACGAGGTCCTTCGGTACGACGCGAACCGCGCCACGGGACTATGGCGCCGGCAGGAGCTGCCCGCGGGGCGCACGTTGCCGCGTCCTGAGCCGCTGTTTGCCAAGCTCGACGATGCCGTGGCGACCGAGGAGCTGGCAAGACTGGGCTCCTGATGCCACGGCGACACAATCCGCCGATCGCGCCCTCGCCTGAGGCCGCGATCGGCAGAGAGCGGGCTATGGTGCGACTTCGCCGGGCTCTTCCTACTGCCCTGATCTACGCCGTGGTCGTCCTGACGCTGGACGCACAGTCGATCTGGTGGGACGAGGGCATTAGCCTGCACCTGGCGAGCCTGCCGTGGCGTGAGATACTATCAGACCGCGCAGCGAACATTCACCCACCACTCTACTTCCTTCTGCTGAAGGTGTGGGGAGCGGTCGTGGGCCTGAACCCCTTCAGTGGGCGCTATCTATCCGCGCTTTCCGTTACGTTGCTCCCGGCGTGTGTCCACCGCTATGTCGGGCGGCGCGCCGGATCGCTCGCAGGACGGGTGGCGGCGGTGTTGGTGTCCATCGCGCCGCCGTTCATCATCTACGGTCAGGAGGCGCGGGCTTACGCCCTGCTACCCCTGGGAATCCTCGGTCTCTGGTCGCTTGCCTGGCCCGTGGATGCATCGAGACCAGGTCGGGGCGGTGTGGTTGGGCCGGTCTTGCCCCTGGGCCGGTCGCGCTGGGTGGCCCTTGGCTTGGTGCAGGCGACGCTACTCCTGACGCATTATGCAGGAGCCGTGGCGTGCGCGGTAGCCGCACTCGCGTATGGGTTCAGGGCCGCCCGCGCGCCGAGAGGGCACCCGCGGCACCATGTTGTCCGGGAATGGGTGCAGGGCGCGACCCTTGCCGCGATCCTGATGCTCCCGTGGGTTCTGATTGTGGCGAGGACCGGGCTCGAAGGTATGGCGCGGCAAGCCGGGCTGGCTAGTGCTTCGGCTGACCCTGTTGCGGCGGTGTACGTTGCAGGTCTACTCGGGGTGTTTCACACGACAGGGTTGCCTGCCGCGCTTGCCGACCGCCTGCTCGTCCGTCCGTCCCTCATAGTTGGGCTCCTACTGGCCGCTGCGGCGTTGTGGGGCGCGTTGCGAGTGCGCCGCCGCGCGGTTCTCGGCGCGAGCCTGCTTCTGTGGCTCGTACCCCTAGCTTCAGCGCCGCTGATATGGGCGCTCAGCCCCCAATCTCATCCGCGCTACCTCTACCCTTTCGTCCTGGGAGGCTGGACCACAACTGCGATCGTGATCGGCGAGCGGCGCGTGCCCAGGCTGCTGCGCGCCGGGCTGCTGGCCGCGGCGTTGTCGACGAGCCTACTCGGCATTCGCGGCTACTTCACACGGCCATCGTA
>JALOOJ010000254.1 GCA_025454475.1 Anaerolineae bacterium | reverse complement strand
GAAGTCCCACCAGGTGATGGCCTCGACCGCGGGATGGCTGAAGAGCAGTGTGTAAAGTCGAGTGGCATACTCGGCCTGCGCGGCCTCGCCCTCCGGGGTGGAGGGCCAGATCGGCCTCTGCGTGTGCCAATCGTTGTCATCGCTTCGCTTGAAGTCGCCGGAGAGCACCGTCAGCTCGGTGAAGTGAAGCGGGCGACCGAAGCGCGCATAGGTCTCGCACACGGTCCACGCTTTTTCCACCGACCAGGTGCCATGGTGCATATGGCTCTGAATGCCGATAGCGTCAACCGGCGCACCCCGATCCAGCAGCGCTCCCACCAGCGACGCAAAGGCCTCGGAAATGTTGAAGTCATTGTAGAGCAGCGTCGCATCCGGGTTCGCGGCACGCGCCCAGCCGAGCGCCGTCGCCACCACATCGGCGGCGCCTTCCCTGGCGACCCAACGACCAACCGCGTTGTCGTAGCGCTGGGAGACAGTGGCCTCGTTGACGACATCCCAGATATCGACCTCGCCCCGGAACTGCGCGGGAATCGCGCGGACTCGCGCCTGCAACCGCGCCAGCACCTCCTCGTCGGGGAGAGCATTGGCCCACTTGGGAAAGACCTCGTGCCAGACCAGCGGATGTCCCTTGGCCGTGATGCCCTGGGCTCGGCACCATGCAGCCATCTCGTGGAGATGCGCCTCGCGGGTCTGCCCGGGCTCGCGTTCATACCCACCCCAATAGAAGGGCAAGGTCGCGTAGTTCAGCAGCGCCGCAAAGCGCGCCTCATAGGCGTCCTGGAGGGCTGGGTCCTCGATCGAGCGCGCCATAAAGCCGTTGCAGCCGAACTTGAACGCGTGGTTGACAAGGGCTACGTCCACGCCGGCGTGGCGGATCGGCGCACCTTGCTCATCGACGAGGGTGAGCACGAAGTCGGCGGAGCGCACCTCACGGATTCTGTCATTGGCCGAAGCCAGCAACTCCTGTTCGTCCACGGGATCTCCTATCTCACGCCTCAGCCAGCTTGTGCGCCAGGATGATGAAGACGCTGGCGGTCCAGGAATAGGCGGGATCGCGAAGCCCCTCACCGGTCAATGCGTCGAAGTTCTCGGCAAAGCCGCTCTCGGCACACATCGCGCAGAATCGCTCGCTGATCGTGCGCGCCAGCTCGTCCTCACCGATGGCCTCCAGGCCCGATACGATCAGGAGCGTCGAAGGCGCCCAGATCGGCCCACGCCAGTAGCTGTCAGGCGCGTAGTGCGGGCTCTGGGGATCCTCGGTTGCCAGCCCGTTGTCGGTGAGGAACCGACGAATGCGGGCCACCAGGGCCGTCTGGAACTCCGGCGGCAGCCACTTGCCCAGCACGATGGGGATACACGGGATCAGGCTGTCGCTGTCGACGACCTCGTGGTCGGTCTGGCGCAGCGCCACAAAGTGATCCTCCCGCCAGAGTGTGTGGATCAGGTCCGCGATCAGGCGGATTGCGATCTCGTGCCATTTGATCGCGTCGGTATCCTCCCCCAGGAGCGTCGCAAGGTCGGAGAGCTCAAAGCAGTGCAGGGCCAGCACCGCGGCGAGGTCCGGGGCGATCAGTGGTACCCCGGCGTCGAACATTGTGCTGTTGTCCCAGCCGCTGTCATTGCCATGGAGATAGTGGGGCAGCGATTCCCCACGCGCGACCCTGTGGCTCAGCCACCAATTTGCCCAGTGGCTGAAGGGGCCATAGATCTGGCGCAGCCGCGCGGGGGCGAAGAACTCGGGCTTTTGCTCGCGCATGAAGCTGAGTGCCCAGCCGTGGACCGGCGGCTTCGAGAAGTTGTAGTGCCGGGTGAGGTCGTTGACCGAATCGGGGAAGGCGCCATAGGGATCCTGGTGGTCGACCAGCACCATCAACTGATCCCACGCCAGTTCAGGGTGTCCATAGCTTAGGGCCATAGCATTGAAGCAGTTGTCCCAGCTCCACACCTGGCACATATGGTTCTTGGACATGAACATCGTCGGGCGAACCAATCGGTCGACCGGATCGACCACGCACGACCAGTCAACGTAGGCCGCCAGTCCCAGGGCATCAAGCAGCTCTTCGGGCACCTCGGGCATGCCGGAAAGCCAGGCGTCAAAGGTATCCTTGATGAGGGCGACCGACATCTCGAAGGGCTGGCGGCGTTTTGGCACCCAGGTGCTGCCAAACTCATCCATCGCGATGTCAAACGACCCGCCGGCATCGGGCTTCAGCGTCAGGACCACCCGTTTGTGGTGCAAGGTGTGGCGCGCATCGACGAAGGTCGGGGCGTCGACATCGACGGTACCGTGAATGCGCTCGACTCCGTATCGGCGCAGCGCGGGGAAGGCGTTGATAACCCAACGCCCGCCATCATCGGGGTGCACTACGACGCCGGATCCCGGCGGCATCTCCAGCCTGAGGCCTGCACGCTCTCCGTAGAAGCGCACCGTCCCGGGCTCGGGCATGCACAGCACCACCCTACCGCCATTGCTGTGGCGCAGCGTGAGATGCGAAGGGGTGGCCTCTACTTCATCGAACTCGATCGGTTGGCCGTCAGCCCAGTCGATCCGGAAGAGTTCCGGTCTGACAACCCCGCTGCCGTGCACGGATCGCAAATAGACCCCCGCGCCGAGCGGCAGATCGGGCTTGTCGAGATATGAGACGGCGAGGTAGGAGCCGAAACGGCTGAACGGCACCTGGCTGATGTCAAATGTGATGTCAGGCGTACCACTCATGTGCCCTCCCAGAATCTAGCCTTCATTGAGGCCTAACAAGACAAGGAGCTCCGGTAGCATCCGGCCCAGGCCACCGCTCAACTCGGGGACGCCGTCCGGCAGAGGCGCCCAGAAAAACTCGAGTCTGATAGGCCCCGGGCTGCCATCCGATGGATACACCTCTGCATGATACCACCGCTCAGGCGGGATGCCTGCGTATTCGAGGTGGTAGAACCACCGCTGATGCCGCTGCTGAAGTTTTGGAACCCAGACCTCGGTCTCGCCCAGCAGCGCCCGCAAGCACAGGTCGGTCAACCCGGTCTCTTCCGTAGCCTCCCGCAAGACTGCATCGTCCGCCATCTCGCCATCCCCGACTGTCCCGCCGGGCACCTGGATGCCGGCCTCCGGGGAATCGGGATGGCTGAAGATCAGCAAGCGCTCACCGTGTGTGATGTAGGCGTAGGCTTTTCGTATCACCGGGTCCCCGCGAGACTCCTAGTGGCGCTGATCCATGTCTAAGGGGACGACGTCACAGGTCTCCATGTACCAGGTCAGCATCCGTTCCCTGAGTGCCATCCGTACATCCGCGTACGCAGGATCGTCGATCAGGTTGCGTATCTCCTGCGGGTCGGCCCGTAGGTCGTAGAGCTCATCCTGTTCGTAGAGCCGCCGGATGTATTTGTAGTCATGCGTGCGGCACATGGTCGCCTTGGTGTGCCAGGGCTGCTCGTCCGTGACCTGGTACTTGATCCGCGGCCAATAGAGGCTTACCGATGGGTCCGCCATGGAGCGAACGGACTCGAGCTCCATCGCCTGCTCTTCACCCTGCAGGCGCCCGCCCTCGCAGAAGACGGCGTCGCGGTGGACATCGGTCTCCCCGGAAAGCACGGGTAGCAGGCTACGACCAAAGTGCCAGTACCCCGGCTTGATGCCCGCCAGGTCGTAAACCGTTGCAGGGAAGTCGACGAGTTCCACCAGTGCCTCGCTGACCCGTGGAGCCACCGGCACATCCTTAGGTGGTTTGATCACGAAGGGCACGCGGGACAGGGCATCTTCGAAAGTGTTCTGGGTCTTCTCGACGATCCCGTAGTCGCCCGTGTAGTCGCCGTGGTCGGCAAATACGAAGATCGCGGTGTCGTCATAAAGCCCAGCTTCTTTGAGCGCTGCGACCAGCAGCCCGAACTGATGGTCCAACCGCGCACACATGCCATAGTAGACCGCGCGGAGCTCCGTCCAGCGCTCCTCCGTCCAATCCTGGAGGTTCTGTGTCTCGTGGATCGCCTTGAGCAGCGAAGCCTTTGTCTTCCAGTTGTCGGGCGTGGGCGCACGGGGCGGGATCTTGTCGCGGTCGATCAGGCTGTACCACGGTTCCTCGACCCCATACGGTGGGTGGGGATAAGTCAGGGGTAGGTAGATACACAGCGGCTGATCCTGTGGAGCGTTTCTGATGAAGTCGATGGCGCCAAGGACGTTGGCCCAGTCGCCGTCGTAGTAGATGTCCTCCCCACCGGTGTCGAGTGCGCCGACGTAGAAGGAGTAGTAGCTATCGCTCTCGGGTGTCTTGCGCCATATCCCTTCTCGATCGATCATCCACGGCGGCTTCGGTGGGCGGGCGGGCCGGTACTTGACATCGCAGTCCTCATCATAGCCGAGCTGAGCCGGCACAAGGTCGTTCTTGCCGCCCCACCAGACGAAATAGCCGTTGTCGCGCAACACGCGCAGGAGGTTGGGCTCACCCTGTTGGGCGCGGAGCATGTGGTGCATCGTGCGATGGCCCCGGACGTGTGGGTACCAGCCGGTCATAAAGCTGCAGCGGCTGGGCGTGCACACGGTATTCTGGCAGGTCGCCACCCGGAACGATACGGCATCGGTCTCGACCAGACGATCGAGGTTGGGCGTCACCGCGGCAGGGTTGCCGAGGTGCCCCATCACATCGCCGCGCCACTGGTCGGGGTTGAAAATCAGGATGTGGGGTGACTTGGGCATAATACTCC
>JALOOJ010000253.1 GCA_025454475.1 Anaerolineae bacterium | reverse complement strand
GATAATCTCGTCCGCAAATTTGATGGTGGACAGCCGGTGTGCGATCACGATGGAGGTCCTGTTCTGCATCACTTTGGCCAGTGCGTCCTGGACAAGTTTCTCCGATTCTGAGTCGAGGGCCGAAGTGGCTTCGTCGAGGATCAGGATGGGCGGGTTGCGGAGGATGGCCCTGGCGATGCTGATGCGCTGCCGCTGACCGCCCGAGAGTTTTGTGCCGCGGTCGCCGATGTTGGAATCGTAGCCATCTTCCATGGCCGTGATGAATTCATCCGCGTTGGCAACCCTGGCGGCGTGAATGACGTCTTCACGGGTGACCTCCCTGGTGCTTGCTTGCGTCACGATCACCCTACCAAGCGACCAGTCCGTCCCCGTTCCGCCTGTCGTGCCAAAGTGCTGAATAGCGTGCCAAAGTGCGTGCCAACCAGTTACCAGCGCGAACCTTGCGTCGCAGCTCGAGGCGTGCTATAGTGAATATGGCGACGCACACCCTCGCCCCTCATCGTCACACTCCACGCCATAGTTCTGCCGCCCATCGAGGTTCACCGCAGCCCGGCGGCGTTCGCGAGCCAGCCGTAGGAAGGTTGGTGGGCGATGCCAAGCTACGCACTGCATCTGCTTGGTCCTCCTCGGCTCGAGGTCGACGGGACCCCCACGCACATCGGGCGCCGCAAGGCCGTGGCGCTGCTGGCGTACCTGGCGGTGACGGGGTGCGCCCACACCCGCGATGCGCTGGCGGCGCTGTTGTGGCCCGAGTGGGACGCCTCGAGCGCCCGCACAGACCTGCGGCGGGACCTCTCCGTGGTGAATCAGCTCCTTGGCGGAGCAGGCATCGAGGGCGACCGGGAGACGGTGGCGCTCAACCCCGACCTCGGCCTGTGGTTGGATGTGGTGGCGTTCCGAGCCCAGCTCGGGGCATGCGCGGGGCACGGGCACCCGATTACGGATGCATGCCCGGACTGTGTGCCGCTGCTGGAGAGCGCTACGGCGCTGTACACCGATACCTTCATGGCGGGGTTCACGCTGGAGGACAGCGCCGCCTTTGACGAGTGGCAGTTCTTCCAGACGGAGACGCTGAAGGACGAGGTGGCAGGAGCGCTCGTGCGGCTGGCGACGTACACCACGTCGCAGGGCGACTTCGAGCGGGCGATCTCGTACGCACGGCGCTGGCTGGCGGTGGACCCACTGCACGAGCCGGCGCACCGGCACCTGATGGCGCTGTATGCGAAGTCTAGTCAGCGAACAGCGGCGCTGCGGCAGTACGAGACCTGCTGCCGGGTGCTGCACAGTGAGTTGGGCGCGGAGCCCTCGCCGCGAACCCAGGACGCTTACCAGCAGATCCTGAAGGGCGAAGCGCTCCTGGCGCCCAGTGCGGTCGAGGCGGTGTTGGAGCGGGAGCTGCGCACGGTGGGCCCGTGCCCGTACCGGGGGTTGGCGGCGTTCCGTGAGGCGGATGCGCCGTTCTTCTTCGGGCGCGAGGCGTTCGTCGAACAGCTGGAGGCCGCCATTGCCGCGTCGCCCTTCCTGACCGCGGTGGTGGGCGCCTCGGGATCGGGGAAGTCCTCCGTGGTCTCTGCAGGACTCCTCCCACGACTCCATGCGAGTGGCGACTGGCTGCTCATCACCTTACGACCGGGCGCGCAGCCCTTCCAGGCGCTGGCCACAGCCGTGATCCCGGCGTTGGAACCCGACCTACGCGAGACGGCACGGTTGGTCGAGGGACGGCACCTGACTGACGCTCTTGCATCGGGCGAGATCGCTCTAGCGGACGTGGTGGCGCGGATCCGGGGGAAAGACCCTGGGCATCGCCGAGTTCTGCTGGTCATTGACCAGTTTGAGGAGCTCTACACGCTCTGCCCCGACGCGGAGGAGCGGCGCCGCTTCACAGACACTCTGCTCACGGTGCCGAAGTCCGCTATCGGCTCGTGCCTACTCACGCTGCGGGCGGACTTTATGGGGCAGGCGCTGGCCTACCGGCCGTTCGCGGATGCGCTGCAGCCAGCGGTGAGGCTGTTGGGGCCGATGACGCGGGAGGAGCTGCGCGCGGCGATCGAGAAGCCTGCCGCGATGCAGGGAGCAGCGTTCGAGGTGGGGCTGGTGTCACGGCTGCTGGACGATGTGGGCGAGGAGCCGGGGAACCTGCCTCTGCTGGAGTTCGCGCTGATGTTGCTCTGGCAACGCCTGGACTTCGGGTGGATGACGCACGCGGCGTACGAGGCGATCGGGCGGGTGGAGGGGGCGCTTGCGCGGTATGCGGACGAGGTGGTTGAGAGTATCAGCGCTGAAGAGAACGCAATGGCGCGGCGCATCTTCACGCAGCTCGTGCAGCCGGGGGAGGGAACGGAGGACACGCGCCGCGTGGCGACGCGGGCCGATGTGGGCGAGGCGGCGTGGACGCTGGTGCAGCGCCTGGCGGACCAGCGTCTCGTGGTGACGGCGCGCTATCAGACCACGGGCGTCGAGACGGTGGAGGTGGTGCACGAGGCGCTGATCCGGAGCTGGGGGCAGCTCCAGACGTGGTTGGCGGAGGACCGGGCGTTCAGGACTTGGCAGGAGCGGCTGCGCGCCTCGCTGCACACGTGGGAGTCCACGGGGCACGACGAGGGGGCGTTGCTGCGCGGCGTGCCGCTGGCGGAGGCGGAGGAGTGGCTGCGGAGGCGGATCGAGGAGCTCGGCGAGACCGAGCGGGTGTTCGTGCAGGAGGGCCTCGCCTTACGCGAGCGCCGCGCCTCCGAGCGTGAGGCGCAGCACCAGGCGGAGCTGGAGGGAGCCCGCCAGCTGGCCGAAGCACATGAGCAGGCGGTCCGCGAACGCGAGGAGGCGCTGCGTCATGCCGCCATCGGCCTGGCTTCGGAGGCCCGACTGCAGATGCAGGGGGCGAACCAGGACCTCGCGATCCTGCTGGCCCTCGAGGCTGTCGAGCATTACCCCTACACCTGGCAGGCGGAGCACGCGCTGGCCCAGGTTGTGCTGGATCGGCGACTGGTCTGGCAGTTCTCCCCTGGTGCGTGGGCGACACGCCAGGCCGAGCCATCACCCGATGGCGCGAAACTCGCGGCGATGGCCAATGACGGCGTGCTTCGTGTGTGGGACCTGGCAAGCATGGAGACTCAGCTCACGGTGGATGCATATCAGGGTGAAGACGCGACCTACCAGTGGCTGCAGTGGTCACCGTCCGGCGATCGGATTCTCACAGGCACAACGTTGGGCCCTATGTGCCCGGCCTCAACGGTCCCTGTGCGTATCTGGGATGCAAAGAGTGGTGTGTTGCTGGTCGAGCTGTGTCGTAGCTCCTCGGCTGACTGGTCGCCGGACGGCGCACGGGTGGTCACATCTGGTTTCGGCCAGGAACAGGTGACGGTGTGGGATGCGTGGAGCGGACAGGTGGTGTACGCTCTTCCGGGCGATCGCGGGACCGTCTGGGGTGCATCGTATTCACCCAACGGCCGGTGGATCGCCACCTCTCTTGGCCAGATCTGGGACGCCCAGACTGGCGCGCTGGTCCGCGTGTTGGGGGGGTACCGGGATCTGACCTCAGACGATGGCGAACCGTGGCTGGTGTGGTCGCGCAACGGAGCGTATCTCGGCAGCGGAATGACGGGCACCGCGCGCGTGTGGGATGCCGCGTCCGGCACAGAGGTCCTGATCCTGGACACCGGCTACAAGGGCAAGGCTGACCTCGCCTGGTCGCCGGGCGATGATCGGCTTCTCATCACCGGCGATGTAGGGGAGACCTCACAAGCTGCGCTCTGGGACGTGTCCACGGGGGAACGGCTATACGAGCTGCCCCACTTCGAGCGGTGTGACGTGGACCCTTGGTCGCCCACGGGCGATCGCATTATGCTGACCCATAGCGAGGGTCATGTCACCGTGTGGGAAGCCGAATCCGGGCACGAGCTGCTCCGTCTCATTGCCCATGACGGCAAGGCGCGTGCCCGGTGGCTCCCCGGCGGCAGCGGGTTCGTGACGACGGACCTGCGCGGCCTCATCAGAATCTGGCGTTACACCACCGCTGACTTCACTAAGGGTTGCGACGTGAAGTGGACGCCGAAGAGGCGCGGCTTCAGATCCCAGAAGCCGTTCTGGTCGCCGGATGGCACGCGGGTCGGTCGCAACTGGCCCGATGGAACGGTCAGAGTGTGGCACATTGAGACTGGAGCTGAGATCCTTCGTATCCACGAGAACTACCCCACAGGTGTGGGCAATATGGAATGGTCGCCGGATGGTGAACGCATTCTTACTGGGGCCGGCAGCGGTGACGTCGACATCTGGGATGCCGTGACGGGGCAGCATCTGCTGGCACTTCCGGGACATGACGGTCAGGCTAGCTGGGTCCGTTGGTCCCCCGATGGCCGGCGTGCCCTGAGCTGTAGCAGCGACCACCGGGCGATCATCTCAGATACGCTGACCGGCAGGCCACTGGTGACAATCACGGAACAAGCTTCCAACTGCGGCGCCTGGTCCCCTGACGGAGCGCGCATTGTGCTTGCCGGCTGGTACCCCCACGGGGGGCCCACCAGGATCTGGGATCCGGCGACGGGCGAGGCGCTTCTCACGCTGCTGGCGGACGACTTCGAGCATGGCACGTCTGCGGTGGTGTGGTCACCTGATGGGACGCGCATCGTGACCTTCAGCCTGGATGATCTGGGTAGGGTGTGGGACGCCGTGACCGGCGACTTGCTCGCGTCTTTCACGGCGAGGTCCGGG
>JALOOJ010000252.1 GCA_025454475.1 Anaerolineae bacterium | reverse complement strand
GCTGCGCAGCGTATCCGGGAACCCGATAACTGTATCGGGTACGTTACGCAGGAAGTAGATACCAAGATCCATCTTGAGGAACTTGAAGCCCTGTTCCATGCGCGCCTTCAGCCGCCTGCCCATGGACTTTCCATCCGGCTCCGAGGGCGTGTCACTGTAGACGAGGACCTTGTCCCGAAACTTTCCGCCGGCAAGCATGTACGCCGGCACGCCGTAGGCCTTGCCGGCAAGATCCATCAGAGCCATCTCGATCCCGCAGACACCGCCTGCCTGCCGTGCGTGGAAACCGAACTGCTTGATCTTGCGCCAAACTTTGTCCACATTACAGGGATTCTCGCCCAGGATCCGGCTCTTGAGCATCAGCGCATAGGTGCTGCTCGCGCCATCGCGCACCTCGCCATAGCCCGAGAGGCCCTGGTTCGTGTCGATGCGGATCAATGGCACGCGCATAGGAATGCCTTTGAGATGAACCACGCGCATATCGGTGATTTTGAGATCCGAAGGCCGGGAATGCTGGTTGACGTTCTGCTCGCTGATATGGGTCTCTACTTTAGGCATTGTGTTTCTTTCCTCCAAGGATATGGGCAATCCGACCCCGCGTGCGGGTCGGGACCGCTAGGCCTAGGGTGACGTGTGCGTCATCGCGCTTCGTGATGTGCATATAGAACACACGTAGACGCCGTCCGGGTAGAAATCCGAGTCCGATGGATAGTCTAGCCAACATCCCGACGTTGGCAATTGGCACGCGAACCAGCACCAGATGATGGGCAGTCCTCATGCTGTCGGTTATAATGGGGGCAGCCGCTCGGCGTCCATTAGCACTTGGAGGCGCATATGTCCCTGTTCAGGCCCTCAGATCATCCACACCGGCGCTACAATCCCTTGACGGGTGATTGGATTACAGTCTCTCCCCACAGGACGAAACGCCCGTGGAAGGGTCAGATCGAGCGATCGTTGAGGGAATCACGGCCTGCGTATGACCCGGGCTGTTACCTGTGCCCCGGAAACACGCGCGCTGACGGGGCGGTGAACCCGCCCTACGCCTCGACTTTTGTGTTCACCAATGACTTTGCTGCGCTGCTTCCCGACACACCCCATGTTCTGCTTGACCAAGCCCCCCTGCTGCGGGCTGAGACTGAGCGGGGCACCTGCCGCGTTATCTGCTTTTCGCCGCGCCACGATCTAACTTTGGCGGAGATGCCGGTGCCGGAGGTCCGCTCTGTCATCGATCTGTGGGCGGATCAGGTCGAGGAGTTAGGCGAGGTCTATCGCTGGGTCCAGGTCTTCGAGAACCGTGGTGAGATAATGGGGAGCTCGAATCCCCACCCGCACGGGCAGGTGTGGGCAGGCGATGCACTTCCAAACGAACCCGCCAAGGAGGACGAGCATCAGCGCGCCTACTTCGAGCAGTATGGCCGACCACTGCTGATCGCGTACGCTGAGCTAGAGATGGAGAAGCAGGTGAGGGTGATCGCGCGAAACGAGCACTGGCTCGTGGTCGTGCCCTATTGGGCGCTCTGGCCCTTCGAGACGTTGATCTTGCCGCGGCGGCACGTGCTCCGCTTGCCCGAGCTCGTGAGCGCCGAGCGCGACGCTCTGGCTAGGGGATTGTGCTCACTGGCAACTCCACGCGCACTACTATCCCCCGTTGCTCAGATCCGCCACCGTCAAGAAGTTCATGGTTGGCTACGAGATGCTGGCTGAGCCACAGCGCGATCTCACGGCAGAGCAGGCGGCGGAGCGCCTGAGGGCTGTATCTACCAGACACTACAGGACTACCGAGTGATAACTCTGAAGGCGCGTAGAGCCCTGACTTCAGCGGCAGTGGAACCGGAGGCGACGTGACAAGCGAGAAGATCCTGGTCGTGGAGGACGAGTTCGTGCTTCGCGACACGTTGACCTACAACCTGACGCGGCATGGCTATGAGGTGTTGACTGCCGCAGATGGTCACCGCGCGGTTGAGCTTGCTCAGGCGGAGCATCCTGACCTGATCCTTCTTGACGTCATGCTGCCCGGGCTAGACGGTTTCGAGGTGTGCCGTATTCTGCGCGTCGACTACACATCTCCCATCATTATGTTAACAGCTCGGGCTGATGAGGTCGACAAGATCGTGGGACTGGAGGTCGGTGCCGATGACTATCTGACCAAACCCTTCAGTATGCGCGAGCTTCTGGCGCGGGTGAAGGCGCAACTCCGGCGCGTTCGGCTGTTACGTGAGGAGTATGCGGGCGACACGGAAGCCCCCGCACCGAACCAACTGCGTTTCAGCCGTGCGGACGGCCACGCTCTGGTCATAGATCTCGATCGCCACGAGGTCAACCGAGATGGTGAACTGCTCGCCCTTAAGCCAAAGGAATACGAGCTGCTTGTCTACCTTGCTCAGAAGCGTGGGCGGGTGTTATCGCGGGACCAAATACTGGCCGACGTCTGGGGATGGGATTACGTTGGGGGCAGCCGCACGGTCGATGTTCACATCCGATGGCTCCGTGAGAAGATCGAGGATGACCCTGCCGACCCATCCCACCTGATTACCGTTCGTGGGGCCGGCTACCGGTTTGAGGGATAACGATGTTCAAATCTATCTGGTGGCGTATCACTGTTCCCTTCATCACCATCCTCCTGGCCGCGACACTGGGGCTCACGCTTTATGTATCCGCGAGCGTTCGTAGGGCACGGCTCGCTGATCTTGGTCAACACCTTGTCGACGAAGCGACCCTGATCGCCAGTAGCCTCTCGGTGACGATGGTGCGCCAGGAAGGATCTCCTTCGCTTGACGAACAGGCGCACCAGTTGGCGGAGCTGATTGGGCAGCGGGTGACGATCATCGCTGCCGATGGCACCGTACTGGGTGAGTCGCACACGGATTATGTCGAGATGCAGAATCATCTCTTCCGATCCGAGATTCAGCAGGCGCTCAGTAAGGGGTCGGGAATCGCGTCCCGGTACAGCCAGACGCTGCAGATGGATGTGATGTACGCCGCAGTTGCAGTGAAGGATGAGGGTGAGCTGTTCGGGTTCGCCCGTGTAGCATTGCCTCTGAACGAGATTGAGGCAAACGTAAGTCGTCTGAACCGGACGCTGCTCGTCTCGGGCGGCCTGATCGCTCTTGTGGCTGTAGTGGCGACCACCTATGTGTCCTCACGCACTATCCGTCCGGTTCGACGACTGACCGATGCGGTGGAGCGGATGGCTGCGGGAGATTTCACCGGCAGATTGCTGCCCACCACTAACGATGAGATCGGCACCTTGACGCGGTCATTCAACCATATGCAGGACCAACTCGAGGACAAGGTGACGAACCTTGCTCTGGAACAGGCGCGGCTCTCCGCGATTCTCGAGCATATGGCTGATGGCGTGGTGATCACAGATGCTCAGGGAGATGTTGTGATGATCAACGCTGCGGCATTGCGTATCCTGAGGTGCGACGGGGAGCAGGCTGCCGGGCGCCGGTTCTCCCAGATCGCCCATAGCCATCAGCTCATCGATCTGTGGAATCGCTGCAATGACTCACAGGTAGAACAGGCAGAGACGGTTGAGTCACCGCTCTACGGGGACTTCCTGCACGCGGTGGTCACGCCCCTTCGCGGCTCTGTGCCATCGCGCTATATGGTGATGCTGCAGGATCTCACGCGCATCCGTAGGCTCGAGACGATCAGGCGTGATTTCGTCACGAATATCTCTCATGAGCTGCGCACGCCACTGGCTTCGCTCTCGCTGGTCGTCGAGACGCTGCAGGACGGAGCCATCGATGATCCTACTGCGGCCCGGCGCTTCCTGTCGCACATGGAAACCGAGTTGGCCTCGGTCACCCAACTCGTCGAGGAGCTGCTGGAGCTCTCGCGCATTGAGTCGGGACGCGTGCCACTGGAGACCAAGTCGACAAGGGTGGCAAAGCTGGTTCAAAAGCCGGTCACGCGACTTCAGCCCCAGGCGGAGCGTGCAGGCGTTTCGCTGAGCATGGCGATTCCTGACGACCTTCCGCGAGTCCTGGCCGATGCCAAGCGAATCCAGCAGGTTGTGACCAACCTCGTCCACAATGCGATCAAGTTTACGCCATCTGGGGGCGCGATCACGGTCTTTGCCCGCCGGGGTGGGCCAAGCGACCGCTTGTACTCCTCCGATCGGTCTCAGGGAGTCTCCGAAGGCCGCGGATCGGGATCGGTGACCCGGGAAGTCCCGGAGATCATCATTGGCGTCACAGATACCGGCGTCGGCATCGCATCGGAGGACGTGCCCCGCATCTTCGAACGCTTCTACAAGACAGATCGAGCGAGGGCCCAAGATGGTACCGGGTTGGGCCTGGCCATTGCGAAGCACATCGTCCAGGGGCATGGCGGACGCATCTGGGTCGAAAGCCTCGAGGGAGCGGGTAGCACCTTCTACTTCAGCTTGCCTGTGGCGCCAGAGGCGCAGGCCGATAGCGATCAGCCGAATCGGCCCGTGATGTAGTCCTCTGTCATCTTGTTCGTGGGATTCGAGAAGATCCGCAGCGTTGGGCCATACTCTACGAGTGAGCCTGCCCGATTGGTCCCATCCAGAGAGAAGAAGGCGGTGTAATCCGAGACACGGCCTGCCTGCTGCATGTTGTGGGTGACCACGATGATGGTGTAGGCCCGGATCAGCTCGCGCATGAGCTCCTCGATGCGCAGTGTTGCGATCGGGTCGAGGGCTGAAGCTGGTTCGTCCATAAGGATGATGTCTGGTTGTGTCGCGATGGTTCGGGCGATACACAGGCGCTGCTGCTGACCGCCTGACAGAGACAGCCCGCTCTGACCAAGTTTGTCCTTAACCTCATCCCAGAGCGCAGCTTGCGTGAGTGCCTGGTAGACGAGGTCATCCATGTTGCCGCGATAGCCGTTGATGCGCGCACCCCACGCGACATTCTCATAGATGCTCTTGGGGAAGGGATTCGGCTTCTGGAAAACCATCCCGATGCGCCTCCGAACTTCCACCGGGTCCACCTGGTCGTCGTAGATGTCCGCGCCGTTGAAGAGCACCCGCCCTTCGGTTCTAGCAGAGCGGAAGAGCTCGTTCATCCGGTTGAAGGCGCGTAGCATCGTGCTTTTTCCACAGCCTGACGGTCCGATGATGGCGGTGACTCTGTGACGCTCGATCCTCAGATCTACATCCTTTAGCGCCAGGAAATCCTCGTAATAGACGTTCAGTCCCTCTGCCTCAATGGCATAGGCGCCGTCCTTACTGGCTATTGAACTCACGTTGCTTGTCTGCATTCTTCCTTCACTCATATCGGTCACCTGCTCTTTGTGCTCGCTAGGACAGCATCCGCTTGCTGTAGCGGTTGCGCAGAAGGATCGCCGTGCCGTTCATGCTTAGGAGCATGATCAGTAGCGCGATGATCGCCGCGGCAGCGATGTTGCGAAACACGTCCTGCGGACGGGTGGTCCACTGGAATATCTGGATGGGCAGCGTTGTGAACTTCGAGAATGGCCCCGCTGGATCGGATGTGATATAGGTCGATGCACCCACGACGACGAGCGGCGCGGTTTCGCCGATGGCACGGGAGATCGCCAGAATTGTTCCGGTCAGGATTCCCGACATCGCATTGGGCAAGACGTGGCTCCAGACAGTCTGCCAACGTGTTGCTCCCAGACCGTACGACGCCTCACGAAGGGAACTGGGAACGGCCTTGATCGCCTCCTGCGAGTTGATGATGATCAAGGGCAAGATGAGGAGGCCCAGGGTCAGGCCTGCAGAGATGATGGTGCGCCCATTGGCGGTGGTTGGGTCTGCCACAAGGCCGAGGATCGCACCACTTGTCAGCGGCTCGAGCACCCGAACGAAGATCGCCAGGCCCAGGATGCCGTAGATGATGGAGGGGACACCGGCCAAGTTGCTGATATTGGTCTGGATGATCTTGTTGACAGCGGTCTCATCGGCGTACTCCTCAAGGTAGATCGCTGCTCCGACCCCGATCGGGAAGGCGAACACAATGGCAATCGCGATGGTCCACAGCGACCCGAGCAATGCCGTGCGTATGCCGGCCCTCATGGCATTCGATGACTGAGGTGATGTGATGAACGCGACATCAAGCCAGCTCTCGAATCTCAGGTCAGCTTCGGGGTAGTCGGCGGCGACCTCATTGACAATCCGCTGACGCTCAGTGAGCGACTCCAGCAGCGTCCATTGTTTTGCGATCTTAGGCTTCACGACGTTCTCGAAAATCAGGCTCAGAACCTCATCCTCGGTGCGCTCGGCAAATGGCTTGTCGTTCTCGAGCTTTCGGAACAGCCCCTTTGAGACATTCGCCTCCAGAATTGTCACTAACTCCGATACCTCGAGATCCTCCATGGCGACATCCCCGGTCA
>JALOOJ010000006.1 GCA_025454475.1 Anaerolineae bacterium | reverse complement strand
TCCGCCCTACACCGCCTCCGCCCTCCCACTGCGCTGGGACTCATAGCACGCATCGATCGTGCGCATGTTATCGACTAGCGATTCGCCCACGAACCGCGGCGGATGCAGACCGCGCACTGCCTCGCTCAGATCCTGGACCTCGGCGGTATAGCCGTTTATGGTCTCCGCCACGACGATCCTCTCGGTGGCGCCGCCCACCTGTAGCAGCATCGCCGGCTCCCCCGCAGGTGCTCCCCAGCCGTAGGGACCGGTGAGGCGCCCGGCCTCGCCGATGACGCTGAAGGGCCCACCCCACGGCACATTGAAACCCCACTGAACCGTCCCCATCAGGCCGCCGTAGTCCAGCATCGCGGTGCCCGCAATGTCGACGTCAAAGCGCTCCGACCACTGCATCGTGGCCCACGCCCGGATGGGCGGGCGCCCCGCCACGAGTCGCTGGGCATCCAGGGCGTAGCACCCCATATCGTACAAGGCGCCCCCACCGATGGATGCCTGAAGCCGCACATCCTCCGGATTCTGTACGGTCATCAGGAAACTCGACACGGTGTGCATGAAACGCAGCTCGCCCAGATCCCCGGATCGCGCGATCTCCACAGCCCTCGCCTGCACAGGGTTGAACCGCGAGGCATAGGCTTCAAGGCAATACCGGCCCGTCTCGTCGCGCACCGCCTCCAGCTCACGCGCTTCCTCGGCGTTCACCGCAATCGGCTTCTCGCACAAGACGTGCTTCCCGGCACGCATCGCGGTGATCGCCCACTCGACGTGCAGCCCATTGGGCAGCGGAATGTAGACGACCTCGACCTCAGGATCGGCCAGGAGAGCCTCATACGAACCGTAGGCCTTCGGGATACTCAAGCGCGCAGCGGCTTGCTCGGCCTTCGGCAATGCCCGGCTCGCGATTGCGACCAATGTCGCCTTGTCCGCCCCCGCCATCGCCGGGATCACGCGGTCCAGCGCAATCGACGCACATCCCAGCACTCCCCATCGAACCGGTTGGTCACCCATCGTCGTCCCCCTCTCGTAGGCGCTTTTCCGCCGTAGTGTAGCGCCTCCGGTGCCCCGGTCAAAGACGCGCGCGCCGTGCCAGCCGGTATGGCTTTGTTACCGGACGAGGGACACGGCGCGTTGACGTACCCCGAGGGAACGCTATACTCGAAGTTGCCACACCGAACATAGAGCCAAGGAGCCAAAATGAAGGGGATCATCCTATCCGGCGGCTTGGGCACGCGTCTGTACCCACTGACCATCTCGCTGTCCAAGCAGATCCTGCCGATCTTTGACAAGCCAATGATCTACTACCCGCTGTCGGTGCTGATGTTAGCCGATATCCGCGAGATCCTCATCATCTCGACACCGCAGCACATTGAGCTCTACCAGGGGCTTTTCGGCGATGGAACGCGGCTCGGGATGGATATCGACTACGTCATCCAGGCCAAGCCCGAGGGCATCGCGCAGTCGTTCATCCTTGGCGAGCAGTTCGTCGGCGGGCAGCCGTGCGCGCTGATGTTGGGCGACAACTTCCTCTATGGCCATGGCCTCTCCGAGATGCTGGAGCGGGCCGGACGAATCACCGAGGGAGCACGTGTCTTCGCCTACTACGTCCAGGACCCCGAGCGGTACGGCGTTGTGGAGTTCGACGACGCCTTTAACGCGATGAGCATCGAGGAAAAGCCCAGTCGGCCTAAGTCGAACTTTGCCGTGACGGGCCTCTACTTCTACGACAAGAACGTCGTAGAGCTCGCGAAGTCATTGAAACCCTCTGCGCGCGGCGAACTCGAGATCACCGACCTTAACAACGAGTACCTGAAGCGGGGCCAGCTCAAGGTGCAGGTGCTGGGCCGTGGCTTCGCCTGGCTCGATACCGGCACCCACGAGAGCCTGCTTGAGGCCAGCGACTTCGTCCAGACGATCGAACACCGGCAGGGACTCAAAATCGGGTGCATCGAGGAGATCGCGTTCCGCAAGGGCTACATCGGCACCGACGAACTGCTGAAGATCGCCTGCTACTCCGACCAGAATGGCTACTGCAGCTACCTCCGCCGGCTAGCCGAGGATGCTGATGGGCAGCCGAGCCTCTGACCCTTCACTAGGAGGACCTATGGCACACCACTCGAGGACCGGGCCGGCCTACCGCGTCGAGACGCAGCGTCTCGTGGTACGCTGTTGGGAACCCCGAGATGCTCCTATGTTCAACGCCGCAATCGTCGCGAGCTGGGATCATCTGAGTCCGTGGATGCCCTGGGCGCGCGGTGATCGGCCATCGGTGGAGAGCACCGTGGCGGGCCTGCGCCGCTGGCGTGCTGAGTTCGACCGCGATGAGGACTACGTCTATGGCATACTCAGTCGTGATGAGACCACGATCCTGGGAAGCACGGGCCTGCATACGCGACGTGGCGAAGGCGCGCGTGAGATCGGCTACTGGATCCACGTGGATCATGTTGGCCACGGCTATGCTACGGAGGCGTCTGCCGCATTGACCAAGGTGGCCTTCGAGGTCGATTATGTGAACCGCGTCGAGATACGGTGCGTGCCCAGCAACGCGCGCAGCGCCGCGGTCCCGCGCAAGCTGGGCTTCACCCACGAAGCGACGCTCCGCCAACGCCTCGCAGAAGGCGATGGCACCTACCGGGACGCGATGATCTGGACACTGTTGGCGAGTGATTATCCCAGTAGCCCTGCGGCGTCCACGGAGATCGAGGCCTACGACGTCCTCGGACGCCGCATCCTGTGAGACAGCCGTGACCTTCGACGTCATCGCCTTCGACGCTGACGACACCCTCTGGCACACCGAGTACCTCTACGCCGACGCCAAGCAGAAGCTGTGCACGCTTCTGAGCGCCTATGCGGACGCGACGACCCTTGTCGAGGGCCTCGAGACCATCGAGCTGTCGAACCTCGACCTATATGGCTATGGCGTCAAATCCTTCGCCCTATCGATGGTGCAGGCCGCGGTGACGCTGACCGAGGGCCGCGTCACGGGCGAGGAGGTGCTGGGCGTCGTCGGCATCGCGCGCGAGATGCTGATGGCCGAAGTGCGCCTCCTTGACGGCGTGAGGGACGTCGTCAGTGACCTGTCACGCACGCACACGCTGATGGTGATCACGAAGGGCGACGCCTCGGAGCAGGTACCCAAGCTGCACCGTTCCGGCCTGATCGATGCCTTCAAGATGGTTGAGGTGGTGGACAGCAAGACACGCGACGTGTATGCGCGTCTGTTGGCAAAGCACCGGATCGTGGCGGAGTGTTTCCTGATGGTCGGCAACTCACTCAAGTCCGACATCCTGCCCGTGCTCGAGCTGGGAGGCTTCGGCATCTACGTCCCCTCCGATCTCCTGTGGTCCCACGAGCACGTCGACGAGTCCCCTACTGGCCACAGTCGCTACCGTGAGCTGTCACAGATCGGCGAGCTGCCTACTCTGATCGATGAGTTGATGCGGCACTAAGTCTCGAGCCTGTCGGAGAGGCCAACGATGGTTACAATCAGCGCTTGCATACGGTGTGAGGGCTTTCCGTGCACCAATGTAGACCACGATGCTTACAGGGTCCCGGATCTCGACTTGGATCCCACGTCGGTCGGCATTGTCCTGATATCCGAAGCTGCACCCGGGGACCCAGCGGATTACTACTTCGCGGACGGCCAGCCCCAGGCCGGAGCGCTCTTCGCGCAGACGACGGTGCTGGCGTTCCAGGATGCCGGCGCCAAGGTGACCTCGCTACAGGATGTACTGGACCTTGGCGTCTATCTTACTACGGCAGTTAAGTGCGGGAAGATCGGCTACACAATCCAGACCGCCACGGTCGCCGCCTGTTCCGAGCTACTGGCGCAGGAGCTGGCGCGCTTCCCCAATGTCAAGACCTTGCTTCTGATGGGCGATGTGGCCATCAAGGCTGTAAACGCGATAGCGCGCCGTGCCGGCGAGCGTCGCGTCATTCCCTCTGGCGCGACCTACAAGCTCCGCGGAGCGGCGTACACGTGGCGCGGTGCGCGGGTGTTCCCGTCGTACCTTCAGGCCGGGCCCAGCTTTTTCATCGAGAAGAGCAAGCGCCGGATGATCGCAGAGGACATCCGCGCAGCGCTCGCCGGATCACTATGATTGCCCGTGGCCCGCTCACCGGGCAGCGAACGGTCTGCGAGCCTATCTTGCGTGCCCTGCCCGAGTGGTTCGGCATCGAGGAGGCTACGCAGGCCTACGCCGAGCAGACCGACGACCTGCCGACGTTTGTCGCGGCCCAGGACGAGCGACCGGTTGGTTTCCTGACGCTGCGTCTGCACAGCGCATACGCTGCCGAGATAAGCGTGATGGGCGTGATACCGTCCGAGCAGCGGCGCGGGGCGGGCCGCGCGCTGATTGTCGCCGCCGAGACCTACTTGCGCGGCGCAGGCATCTGCTTTCTACAGGTCAAGACGCTAAGCCCAACGCACCCTGATCCCAACTATGCCAGGACGCGCGAGTTCTACTTCGCTATGGGCTTCCGCCCGCTGGAGGAGTTTCCGGAGCTCTGGGACAAGGCCAATCCGTGCCTGCAGATGATCAAATGTCTCTATCCGCACGGTTCGGGGACTGAGCGATCACAAATCCGGTCGTTGTCGCGGTCAACATACAGCCGACACCGCCCGGGATAAGGATCGTTCACCAGTCCGCGAGGACACGAGAGGCACATCCTCACCGCGGGCGCCGGCGTCGCAGTCGGGTCGACCGCGACCTCGGCTTCAGTGGCTGGTTCAGGCTCAGGCGTGACATCGTCTGGCGATACCAGATCATCTGACGGTGCGGGTGCTGTGGGCTCGCCCGTGGCGCTCAGCTTCTCCGATTCGCCACCAACGGTATTATCGTGCGTCTCGACTCTCTCCTTGGCCGACGCCGCCTTGCGTGCACGGACCTCATCGCCCTCATCGTCAACCACTGACACCAGCGCCCTGGCGACCGCGCCCAGGGCGGCGCTGCCACCCGCGAGGATCGCTCCCACCACCAACGTGGCAGCCCCGAGCGTCAGGAACCGGCGACGGTTGACGACGCTTCCGGGCGTAGGCGCTGGCCTCGCCACACGGTCGTGCACCGCTAGCCGCTTGTCCAGGCCGAACGTCTTCTGCGTCATAGCCACAATCCACTTGCTGTGCAGAACCAGGTGCGTCAGCACACCGGCGATCATCGCCAGACTTCCCCACAGATGAAGGGCATCCCACATCTCGTACGCCAATCCCAGAATGCTTGTGCTGCCCGAGCCGACCGGGAGCAGGAACACAAGCCCGCTTACTGCACTCAACAGAAACGCAACCCCAATCAGGACATCCACCCAGTAGTTCACTCTCGGCTTCGCCATCGCAAAACACCCCCACGACATAATAGGATCGCTCGAAAGCATACCGCACCTCTGTTAAGGGAGTATGAAGATCGTATGTAGAACTCCCGCGCCGCGCGTGACTTCCTGCGGGAAATCCGTATAACAAACGCCGGGACGGGCGATGCCCGCCGACTCTGGGAGGAGACCGAGAGGAGGTGTCAGACGTGGCTGTATCTCCCGTAAGCGCACCTTCGCCGGACCCGGACCTCGTGACGCGGATGCTCCGTCACTTCGGCCTAAGAGACGTGCGACTGGAGTCGGTGCCCGAGTCCTATAGCTCGACGGTGCGGCGCATCGTGCTGCCCGACGGGGGACGCCTGATCCTGAAGATCCCCTATTCACGCCAGAAGCTGTTGCGCGAACTGACGGCGCTCCGAGCGCTCCAGCCCAGCCTGCCCGTTCCTCTGGTCGTGGACGCCTGGGTGCCGGAGGATGACGATCATCAGAACGGCGGCGCCATGCTCCTCTCTCACATGCCGGGTGCGGTAATCGAGGACCCTGTGACACCTGACCTGGCCCGCAAGTTGGGTGTCCTCCTGGGGTTATTGCACACACACCGGCTGCCATGGTATGGTGAGGCCTTCGAGCCCGCAGACCCCGCTGCCCAGAACTGGTGGGAGGTGGTGCATCGGCGATTCGAGGATTGGCTGCGCTTCTGCGAAGGCGTCGTAGCCGAGAGCCTGCTGCGGAGAGCCGTCGCAGCCTATGAGTCGCTCTGCGCCGATCTCCCTGAACCCGATGGGCCATGCTGGGTCCACGCCGATTTCCGTCCGGGCAATATCCTGGTGAGCGATGCCCACGTCACCGGCCTTATCGACTTCGAATCCGCCCGCGGCGGGTCTGCCGACTACGACTTCGTGAAGATCAGCCTCGAGGTCTGGGACGCGGTGCCGGGCACCCAGGAAGCCTTCTTGTCGGGGTACGACAGCGTCCGCCCTCACCCCGAGATCCGCCGCACGCTGACGCTCTACCAGTTGCACAACGCCGTCGGCGGGTTAGCGTGGTGCGTGCGCCGCACCGACACGCGTGATCCCTTCTACGCGGAGAACCTGGCCGTGGTCGAACGCATCCTCGCCTTGCGCGGTCGGAACCGCGCGCATTAGCGGAAACCGATAACTGTAGTACACTAAGCAAAGACATCGCGTAACATGCACGCATTCCGAGAGTGAGAAAGGTCCATGGAGGATCCTGGAGGGCAACTCGTCATCATCCTTGTCTTAGCGTTGCTCAATGGCGCTCTTGCGATGTCAGAGACCGCCGTCATCTCAGCCCGAAAAGCCCGGCTGAGGCAGGCCGCAGAGAGCGGAGACCGCCGCGCCGCCGCGGCGTTGGCCCTGGCGACCAGTCCCACGCGCTTCCTCGCGACCATCCAGATCGGCATCACCCTCATCGGCATCTTCGCCGGTGCCTTCGGTCAGGCGACGCTTGCACGGACGCTGGCCTCCCAACTCACGAAGATTCCTGCTCTAGAGCCGTATGCCGATGCTTTAGCCATCGCGGTTGTCGTCCTTGGGGTCACCTACCTTTCACTTGTGATCGGCGAGCTTGTGCCCAAGCGCTTGGCCCTCAACAACGCCGAGCGTATAGCCGGATGGGTTGCCGGCCCGATGAAGGCGCTCGACGCGATTGCCCGGCCCTTCGTTTGGTTCCTGAGCGTATCGACCGACGCCGTACTCAAGTTACTCGGCGTCAAGCCATCGGACGTTCCTGATGTCACCTCCGAGGAGATCGAGGTACTCATCGATCAGGGTACGGAACTCGGTATCTTCGAGGAGTCCGAACAGGACATGCTGGAGAGCGTCCTGCGTCTCGACGAACGACGCGTCGATGCCTTCATGACGCCACGCACCCAGATCCGCTGGCTCGACCTCGAGGATGCCGAGGATGAGCTGCGCGAGGTGTTGCTGGATGCCCAGCACTCCCGAATCCCGGTGATCGAGGGGGATGCCGACAACGTCCTGGGCATCCTCTATGCCAAAGACCTGGTGGTGCGCCAGCTCAAGGGCGAACCGTTCGACGTGCGGGCCACGCTTCGCCCCGTCCTCTTCGTCCCGGAGAGCATGTCCACACTGCGCGTGCTCGAGCTCTTCAAGATGGAGGGCAACCACATCGCGCTGGTCACTGACGAGTACGGCAGCGTCCAGGGGATGGTTACGGACATGGACATCCTGGAGGCTATCGTGGGCGCGATCCCCGCCGAGGGTGAGCCCGAGGAGCCGGGGATCGCTGCGCGTGATGACGGGTCGTGGCTCGTCGATGGCATGCTGCGCGTCGATCGCCTCTGGGAGTTGCTGGACCTGGAAGGAGAGATGGATACTGCCTACCGGGGTTACCAGACGGTCAGCGGCTTCGTGATGACCGAACTTGAGGGCATTCCTATCGAGGGTGAGCACTTCATCTGGCGGGATATCCGTTTCGAGGTGATGGACATGGACGGTCGGCGCATTGACAAGGTGCTCGTCTCTCGCGTCCTGCCCGACGAACAGCCTCCCCACGATGGTGCGCCCGGTGGCTCACGGGACCCGGAAGGATAGGCCGTTGAAGCACCACAAGCGCAATAAGCGTCTGGCCTATGGCGCCATCCTGACGGGAGCCACGATCGTGACACTGCTGTTGCTCGCGTTGAATCGCGGGCCGCTTGCCCGCGGGTTCGAGCCCGATGGCGCGGGCGTGGGACTGCGGGCTTTGTGCCCGTGGTGTGAAGCGGATCAGCCCATCACCCTGACCGACGTCCTAGGCAGCGTGCTTATCAGCCTCGTCATCTTCGCCCTGCCCGCGAGCCACCTCGCCCTACTCATCATGTTAGCGGCCCGCGTCAGCCGCCCACCGAAGTTCACGGACCTTGAGCACGTGTTTCACTGCCCGCACTGCAACCACCCGCTGGTCAAGCAATGGCGCAACTGCCCCTATTGCGGACAGCCGATCGAGCGATCACAACCGCCACCCCAATAGCCCGGAGGGCTCCCACACGATGTTGATACACATCCGACACTGGGTCATCGGTCCGCCACTGCCGACCCGGGAACTGGAAGGTCAGAGTCTCAGTAAACTGCGAGCACTGGCGGCGTTCTCCCCCGACGCTCTTTCCTCCATCGCCTATGCCAACCAAGAAATCTACCTGGCCTTGGTCCTGGCGGGCAGTGCGGGGCTGAATCTCACGCTTCCCGTTGGCCTCGCGATCACGTCGCTCCTCGTCCTGGTGGCCATCTCCTACCTTCAGACAGTGCATGCCTACCCGTCCGGGGGTGGGTCCTATGCCGTCACGCGTGCTAACCTCGGCGAGCTGCCGGGGCTTCTAGCTGCCGCCGCTCTGCTAATCGACTACCTACTAACCGCTGCCGTCAGCCTGACCGCAGCCGTGGCTGCGATCGCCTCAGCGTTCCCGGTACTGTGGCCCTACCGGGTGACAGTGGCGCTGCTGTTCTTGTTCATCATCACGATCGCCAACCTGCGAGGCGCGAAGGAAAGCGGAACCGTGATGGCGGTCCCAGTGTATCTCTTTATCGGAAGCTACCTGGGCATGTTGGGTTACGGTCTGATCCGGCTCCTCTTCATGCCTGGAGAGACGCCACCCATCGCGCCGCCCCAGGCCGTGGCGCCGCTGACCACGGCGCTCATCCTGAGGGCCTTCGCGGCCGGCTGCACAGCATTGACCGGTGTTGAGGCGATCAGCAATGGTGTCCCGGCGTTCGTGCCTCCGAAGTCACGCAATGCCGCCCAGACGCTTCTGGCTATGGCCTTGCTCATGGGCTTACTCTTTGCCGGTAGCATCGCTCTCACGCAGGCATTCTCTGTGGTTTCGGGGCCCGAAGAGACCATCCTATCCGCGCTGGCCCGTCGGATCGTGGGCTCTGGTGTGGTTCATTGGTTCATCCAGATCGCGACCATGCTCATCCTCGCGGTCGCCGCGAACACCAGCTTCGCGGGGTTTCCCAGGTTGGCTGCTGTGCTGGCAGAGGACGGCTTCGTGCCTCAGCAGTTCCGACAACTCGGCGACCGGCTGGTCTATGCCAACGCCATTGTGGCGTTGAGCCTGGCCGCGGCACTTCTGATCGTCGCCTTCGGTGGCGACACACATGCGTTGATCCCGCTCTTCGCCGTGGGCGTCTTCATGGCCTTCACACTCTCACAGACCGGGATGGTGCTCCACTGGTGGCATGAGCGAGGTGCCAACTGGTGGCTGAAGGCAGTTCTGAACGGCATGGGTGCGGCAGCAACAGCCGTGACCCTAGTCGTGGTCGGGATGAGCAAGTTCAGAGAGGGAGCGTGGATCACCATTCTCTTGATCCCGCTGATGGTCATAGCCTTTCGCGGCATCCGCAGACACTATGCCGCCGTGAGAGCCCAGCTCGCTGTCACCGACGGTGCGATGCCATCGACGACGAACGCGCGGCCGCGTGTTGTCATCCCCGTCTCAGGTGCACATCGCAGTGCGCTCGAAGCCGTTGCCTACGCTCGTTCGATTTCCGACGACGTCACCGCCGTCTACGTCGAAATCGAGCCCGATTCCGCCGACCGCGTCCGCAAGGCCTGGCAGCTGATCTGCCCGGAAGTGCCGTTGGTCGCGGTCCCGTCGCCCTACCGTTCGCTCTTGGGCCCGCTCTTTGCCTATCTGGATGAGCTCGATCGCTGCTGTGATGACAGCCAACTGGCCACCGTCATCCTGCCTGAGGTCGTCCCGGCACGCTGGTGGCAGGCTGTGCTGCACAACCATGCCTCCCTCGCGATCCGGAGGGCCTTGGTCTACAGGCGCCGCACCCTCGGCTTCCAGCGCACCATCATCGAGGTTCCATACCACCTCGACCGCTGAGAGGCAACCATCGCCTCGAACGGAGGCCGTGGTCTACGCTTGTACGGTTGGGGTCACGTAGTCCACTTGTGGCCAGGGGCAGTCGCCGATTCTGCTACTCGTGATCGTAGGCGTCGCCGATCATCTTCACCCGATAGCGCAGCCAGGCCATCGCGACAGGCTCATATCGCCGACAGAACACGACCGAACACGGCGCACGTTCAGCAATCCAGTCGCCGACCGTGCCGAAGAGCCCAGTGTCCAGCGACCACTCCTCCGAGGAACCCAACACGATCAGGTCGTAATCGGATCCAGCGGCCACGCCGAGGATTCCCTCTTGCACCGACTGCGCCTGGACGACCTGCAAGCTGTAACCGGTAGGCACTCCCCCGAGGGCTTCCTCGATGATCTCACCAAGGAGTGCCGTCTGGTCTTCGAGCTCCTCGCCCTCGTCCGCCGCACCTGGACTGGTGAGAAGTCGCAGCGCGGTCACCTGCGCGTTGTCACTGATAGCAATCTCGTTGGCCATACGCAATGCCAGTCGCGAATGGATCCCGCCGCCCACCGGGACCAGGATACGCCGAGGTTCGCCAAGACCGCGGTCAAGGAGCACCGCTATGTTCGTGTGTGCCCTCTGCAGCGCCACTTTCGCAGGGTTGTCAGCGAGGTTTCGGCCGTTCAGCATACCGGGCCACCCGATCACGGTCAGCTTAACATTCCGATGGCTGGCGATTTCATCCAGGATCCCCTCGGAGACGGACAGTGCGGTCCGCACCTTGGTATACAGCGCGACGTTCCTGCTGGTCGCATCCGCCGCGACTTGGCTCCACGGCGTATCTCCACCCGGACGGTGTTGAACATCCGGGCGCGACCTGCGGCCGATAACGCCCGGTCTATTCGAGGTCGCCACTGACGTGACACAGATATAGGCATCCTCGCTTGCTTGGGCGATGATCGAGGCCAGATGCACCAAACTCTTGACGGTGTTGGGATTGGAAGCGGCAACCAGGATCAGATTCCCGTCGGAGCCGGCGGGCCTATACCGACTCTGGACCCACCTGGAGACGCGCGGAGCGGCATAGTAGGCAAAGGCAAAGAGGCCCAGAACGCCCCCCCCAAACATCAGGGCCTGCCCATCAGCAAAGGCGATGATCAGCAGACAGCTCGCACCTGCGGCGTATGAGGTGAGGGGAAACAGAGGCGCCTTGAACGGCCGCTCGATGTCCGGGTAACGCTTGCGCAGGCGGACCATAGACAGACTGCCCCAAAAGAGCACAAATAGGTACCCCGCGCTGGAGATGTAACTGAGGAAGTCGACCAGGCCGATTACCGCGATCAGGCTGCTGATCACGCCGATCGCTACGATCGCCACATACGGCGTTCGCAAGCGGCTGAGCTTGGTGAGTGGGCGCGGCCAGACCCCATCGCGTCCAAGGGTGAAAGCCTCCCGCGTGGCGCTGAGCATCGCGGAGTTGATCGAGGTCAGCGTGGCGACCATGCCCGCCACGGCCATCATCGGCACACCGAAGCCGGGCAGGAAACGGCGCACGACATCCGTGAGGGTTGTCTCAGACCCGGCTAGCTGCTGCCAGGGAATCGTACCCAGGGCGACGAGCGCCACGGTGACATAGATCAACGTGCACAACGTCAAGCTGACCAGGATGCCCACGGGGATGGTGCGGTTGGGATTCGACACCTCCTCGGCATCGTCGGCGATCACCTCGAAGCCGACATACGCGTTGTACACCAGGGCGATGGTGCCCAACAGCATCGACATGCTCGCTGCAAAGGTATCGCCGATCAGGATACCCTTGCCCTGCGTGTACGTCTGCCAGCTAAACCCGTTGGGGCTTAAGAAGCCCGCGATCACAAACAACGCGAACACCGCCAGGAGAAAGCCCCCCAACACGATCTGTGCATTGCCCACCTTGGTGGCGCCCAGGAGATTGAGCACCGTGAATACCCCAATGGCGATCAGGGCCACAGGCACAATGGGCAGAATCGGCACTAACACCTGCAGCGAATAGGCGAAACCGACCGCAGATAGGGCAGCATAGAAGGTGCTGGACATGCAGTCCATCGAGCCTACCAAGTACGAGAGGATTCCGTTGCCGTAGGCCTCGCGTACATAGCTCATGGCGCCGCCGGCGACCGGGTAGGTCGTGGCCAGCTCACAGTAGTTGAGGGCCACGCTGTAGCTCAGGATGCCCCCAATCAGCAGGGCCACGACGGCGCCCGGTCCGGCCATCCCTGCCGCGTGACCGGTGAGGACAAAGATCTCTGCAGCGAGTGTGCCGGCTGTCCCAAGCATGATGACTTGGGCCAGATTGAGTTGCCGCTTCAGTTTCCGTTTGGTCATACTTCCTGTCTCCTGAGGTTCCAGAATGGCTTCCGGAAGCTATCCATTATAGCACGGACACCGAAGCGCCGGCTAACGCGTAACACTTGGGGGGCATAGTCTGTTGGGCCATCACCTCCCAGCGCCCATATGATGACCCCACGCACATATGCTCCCTCAGCGTACATAGCCCTGTCTTCGCCAGCAACACGTCCCATGAAAAAGCCCCCGGGAATGTCACCCCGGGGCCTTCACAAACTAGCAAGCCCTGTTCCGTTGAGTGTACCGCTACCCGATCTTCTCGCCACACTCGGGGCAGAACTTCGCCGTCGGCTGAATCTTAGCCTCACAGTGCGGGCAGCGTGTCTCCACCTTGAGCTTAGCCCCGCACTCTGGGCAGAACTTGGCGTTGGCATCGAGCGGTGCCTCGCACTTGGGGCATGTGGCGCGAATCGTCTGCCGCCAGTTCTCTTTGCCCAGCTTCTTGTCCTCTTCTGCCATCGCCGCGTGCGCCCATACCTCCTCCACGCTGCGGCTGGCCTGTGCAGCGGACATCTCGACGCCCATATCCGGGGCGCACTCCTTGCAAAGCCCCCGCCGCTCGTTCCAGCAGCTCTTCCGGCAGACCCAGGCCGAGCACCGTGGGCACTGGATGAACTGCGGCCTCAGCGATTCCATCGCGGCGGAAAACGCCTCGTCGTGTGCGCGCTGCCAGCCTGCCGATCGCACCCGCTCACCCACGTTCGCAGCCGCGCCAAAGATGCCGCCAAATAGGCTGCTAGCCGTATCGAGCACCGACGAAGCGGTACCCACCGCCCACGGCTTGAACGGGGTACGAAACCCCGAGCCACACCGGTTGCACACGAACTCGAACTGAAACCCGCGGTCGGTACTCAGATCATTGTAGTTCTGAACGAACTCGATCTCCTCAGACATGCGCAGTTCCTCGCAACCTCCTGTCCTGAGACTTCAGCTCCGGATCCCGTCAGGCAGCCCCATGATACATCCACTCCTGGACCGCTGCGAGTCGCACCTCCTCGATGGTGTGCTCGTGGCGCTCAAGCCGTCGCTCCAGGAACGCGCGAGCGGCCAGCTCATCGCCGCCCGAGACCCAGCGACTGTCCGCCATACGCGCGAACCGCCCCTTCTCCGCCAACTGCCATACGAGCCGATCCTGCTCACCGTCGGACTCGTAGACCGTGTTTACCCGACGCTGCGGCCTGAGGTCCGCGCCCCGGCTCACACGCAGGAAGACTTTCAGCACCACAGCCCGCAGATCATCCGGGGCCACGCCATTACCGTCGCACAACTGCGCCTGAGCTTCCTCCAGGGTATCAGCGTGGAGGTTGGACGCAATCAGATGACCACGCCCCGCAAGCCGGAAGAAGGCGCGCGCCTGTTCATCCCAGAGGTAGGCATAGTACCAACCCTTGCCGATCTCGTGCGCCAGGTAGCACGTCTGACCGAAGACCGTGTCTGCCAGTCCCTCGCGTAGTGTAAGCGGGCCCTCGATAGGGCGCAGCACCACATCGTCGGGTATCAGGTTGAGTAGCGCCACCATCACAGCCGTCTTGCCGGCGCCACCGGGTTGCGCCCCGACGATGAGCGAACTGCCGCGCCGCATCATCGCTGCAAGGTATCCCGCCACTGGCAGATCCACCGTCCCCGCACCGAGCAGGTCGACCAACGACAGCAATCGCCCGCCGCGCTGGTTGCAGTCCCGCAGCGTCCTCAGGTGCGCCTCTATGCGCCGATCTGAGCACCCAACCTCCGGCACGGGATGCGGCAGATGATCCTCTGCGCTGCCTGACGTCATTCGGACTCGACCCACTTCGCGAACCACTCGACGGGACGTTTGCGCACATCGATCGCCATCCGAGGCTCGCTCATGTCGTGTGCCTGCCGCGGGTAGATGATCATCTCAACGGGAACGCCCTGCCGTTTCAGCGCATTGTAGAACTCAAGGCTCTGACTCAGTGGTACACGGGCGTCAACTGCCCCATGCTGGATCAACGCCGGTGTCGTGACCCCCTGCGCGTTGAACAACGCTGAGCGCTGAAGGTAGAGCTTCGGCTCCACCCAGAACTCCGCGCCGAGGTAGTCCGGAAGGAATCCGGGAATGTCAGCCGTCCCTGTGAAGCTCACCAGGTCGGTGACGCCCGCTCGGATGCAGGACGCACGGAACCGATGCGTCTGTGTGATCGCCCAACTCGTCATATAGCCGCCATAGCTCCAACCCATGATCAACAGACGGTCGGGATCGGCAACACCCTGCGCGATCAACGCATCGACGCCTGCGATGATGTCGCCGTAGTCGCCCCCACCCCAGTCCCCATAGTTGGCAAAGCGAAAGGCGCGTCCGTAGCCACTCGAGCCACGCGGGTTCGCACGAAGCACCGCGTAACCACCCTCGGCAAACACCAGCACGTCGCAGTAGGTGTCGGGCCAACCCAGGTAGCGTCGCTGGAACACGCCTGCCGGTCCGCCGTGAACCTCAACGATCAGTGGACAGGCGCGGCCCGGTTCGTACCCAAGCGGATAGATCAGAATGCCTTCCACCTCCAGCCCATCAGGGGCCTGCCAACGAAGCACCTCAACCTTCGGCAGCCCACCCGCGGGCCAGCTTTCGGGCAGCGATGGCGCCACTACGCTGCGCGATTCCAATGCAGCCGCACTCCAGATGCAGACCCGGTTGCGATCGGCAAAGGTCTCCTCGGCGAAGACGATCCTGTCGTTGCCCGGGGTGTGCATAGCGCCTTTGGCAGTCGGCGTTGTAACAACTGGGGTCCCGCCGTCGCCGGACGCGGGCAATGCCCAGATGTGGGTATCGATTCCAGCTACCTGGCCCACATAGACCTTGGCCCCATCTGCCGACCAACCCAGCAACCAGCACTGTCCGTCGGGCGTGGGCGCGAGCGGAAGCAATCCACTCCCATCCGCGCGGTAGAGCACCACACGGCTGGCGAAGGCCCATCGCGCCGGACGATCGCCGGTGACGCAGGCGATCCATTGTCCATCGGGCGAGGGGACAGGGTCAGGTGCCCACGCCGCCAGCAACCCAAGCTCGACCAGTGCGCCGGTACCTTGGGGCTCGGCTTGATCAACAAGGTCCAGTGGTGCCACATACAAGCGCGTCTCAGTCCACGAATCCTCCGTCGGCGTTGGGCGCGCCACTAGAGCGATTGCCTTCCCATCGGGCATCCAAGCGTGCTTGACAATGTGGAGGCGCCCCTGTGTACGTTGGCTGACCTTTGGGAGCACGCGCGGAGCCACAGCGAAGGGCACCGTGAAGAGGTGCACGAAATCGAAGTCCTGATCCCACAGCACCACATCGTCCTTGGCCTTGCGCGCGGCGACTCGTTCCGCGAGCGGCGGCTCAGTCATCAAGAAGGCCAGGTGTTGCCCATTGGGCGACCACTTCACGTCCAGGACACTTGTCTCTGTGTGCGCCGTCAGCGCCCACGCCTCTCCGCCGGCAATGCGCATTGCGTAGACGTTGGTCTTTCCCGCATCTCCACGGTCGGAAAGGAAAGCCAGGTACTGCCCATCCGGCGACCAGCGCGGGCGAGAGTTGCTGTGACTGCCGCACGTCAACTGAATCGGCTCGCCGCCGTCAGACGAAACGAGATAGAGATGGGTCAGGAACCGACTCTCAGATTCGGTCATCAGCGGCTCGCGCACGACGTAGACAATCCACGCCCCATCGGGCGACAGCGCCGTCTCCGTTATCAGGGGATATGCAACCTGCGCCTCGCTGGTCCAACGGCTTTCGGTCTTGCTCACTGGGTCCTCCATGGATAGTGTAACAGGTAATAGGGGATCGGCGATAGCGCAGGGCCGCGGCGACTAGGGCGCCGTCGCGAGTGCCAGGCGCAGCGCTCCATAGGCTGGCTTGGGAGAGTAGTCCGAATCGAAGATCAACGCCCGACCTCGGCCCGGATCGAAGTGCGGAATCCAAGAGTAACGGTCTGTGAAGCCCCACGCCGTGAATGCCATACACGACGAAGCCCGCAAGCAGGCTGACAGCATGTCACGGTAGACAGCACCCTGAGCCTCAAGCAACTCAGGACCCCCATCGTCGGGAAGCCGGACATCCAACTCGGTGACATGCACTTCCAGCCCCAGATCAGACAGGCGGTTCATATTAGTAACTACGTCGCATCCGAGTGCAGCGGCTCTGCACTCACCGCAGTGCCGATCATGAGCCCACGAGCATCCGCCAGGGCACACAGCGAGGTATCCGGCGCCTTACGAGCGGCGCCGCACGCTGTGGTCTGCGTACTCAGGAGTGCCACACACACTGGGAACCGTTCCCACGGACGCCGCACCGTCCCCCCCTCAACGTCTCTGTCACTGGGCGTAGCCGGTCTGCGCCTGCACCGTCTCGATCATGGCCACGATGTTCTCCACCGGCACGTCACCCTCGACCGCGTGCGCGGGCGCAAAAATGTAGTTGCCGCCCGCTCCGGCGGTGAGCAGGCGTCGCGTCTCGGCTACCACATCGTCGACGCTGCCGTAGGGTAAGGTGCGCTGGGTGGACATCCCGCCGTGGAAGCTCAGTCGGCCTCGGTAATGCTCCATCAGCGCATAGACGTCCATCACTTCGGGCTGGAACGGATTGAAGCAATCTAGCCCGATCCCGATCAGATCGTCGAATAGCTCGTCCACGTCGCCGCAGGAGTGAATAGAGACGGCTTTCCCTGCCTCCCTGACTGCGGCGTACATACGGCTTAGCGGTGGGTAGATGAACTCGTGCCAGAGCTTTGGGCCCATCTGCAGTCCCCGCTGCTGGCCCCAATCATCGCCGAAGTGGACGGCGTCGATGTCGTACATAACGGCCTTCCGAACTTGGTCGACATTCCAATCTGCGATAGCGTTCAGCAGCTCATGCACGAAATCGGGATGGTCGTAGAAGTCCATCATCAGGGCGGCCATCCCTCGCATCGTCCACGCACGCTCGTAGAGGCTGAAGCCGATACTAAAGACGCGATACCGATCGGCCTGACGCGCCAACTGCGCCTCGATCCCATCGAAGAACAACGCCCCCCGGGGATCAGGGAACGCATACCCCCGCAGCGTGGGCTCCGGAAGCACCTGGCCCACGACGTTTCCGATGTCCTTGTCAATCCGGCGGTCCCAGACCACGCCAAAGACATCCCGGACGTGGCCATCGCCCAGATCGGTAAAGAATCCCACCCCGCTGCCCGCTCCGCCTAGGTGGTTATCGAGCACATCTTCGAGCGCCCGCGGGGCATAGTACGCCCGAAGCTTCTCCGCTGCCTCCACGGTGAACCCCATCGACCAGGGGACGTAGGGTGGCGCCTGGCCATCCAGCGCAGCAAGAACGACGTCGCGTTTGGTCATTGCTCCTCCTAAAGCCGGTCTGCCGGACCCGAACGCTGCAAGCTGCCTGAGACCACCATCCACGCACTGCACGCGAGAAGCACGCTCGCAACGTAGAACGGCCAGTGTGGCACCTCGCGCCAGAGCACGTAGGCCATCAGCCCGGCAAAGACGAACTGGCCCATATTGACGATGCTAACAATCTGGCCCCGGAAGGTGCGCATCGCGCGGTTGAGCAGTGAGTGTCCGATGACCGTGGGCACGATACCCAGACCCAAGATCAGCGCCCCCTCCCGGGCACTGTAAGGTTGGATCGGGTTCACAAAGAAGAGCGCGACCGCCATGCTCGAGACCGCAGCCACCCCATAGAGCGGCACCAGGTACAGCCATACCGATGGAAAAGACCGGTTGCGCCGCCCAAGCGCCATATAGAGCGCGTAGAAGAGCATTGAACCGAAGCTTATTAGGTCGCCCGCAAAGTACGTCGGGTTCAGGCTCAGGTCCGACGCGGTCAGCAGCACGACACCGCCGAGCGCGACCGCTGTTGCCAGGGCTTCCCGTCGCGTCAGGGGTTCCTGTGCCAGCCACAGCAGAAAGAAGGGCATGGCCAGTGGCACCAGGTTCACGATGAGGCTTGCGTTCGCTGTCGGCGTCATCCGCGCCCCGACGACCCACGACATCAAGTGCACAGCCAGAACGAGCCCCGGCAAGACCGAACCCGCGAGATGCTTCCGCGTGTACAAACCCCGGTAGCGTCTGAGATCACGCACAAACAGCGGCAGAAGCACCAGCGCGGCCACGAAGAGCCGCAGCGACGCCAGCACCACCGGGTGTGTTGTGCTGGCCTTGATCATGATGACGGCAGTCGAGGCAGCGAAGACGCTTAGCAGAAGCAGGAAGACGTTGGCCAGCACAGCAGATCCTTACCCCGTAGTGTCGCGCCGCCCGTCCGCGTCGCCCGGGAGCATTATAGGGCCGAAGGGCGCTCGTACAAGCGTCCGAGTCTGTGTTACTAGACCTTTGAGCTCTTCGGCTCAACAAGGCGCCTGCTGGCCAGAGAGAGCTCAAAGGTCCTCCGGACGGAGCCGCAAACGCGCGATGTCGCGTGCCGGGCAAGCGATGGTATCATCGGTGGGAAGACACCTCGTGTAGGTTCGGACGCTTCGCTGCACACCGCAGGTGACACGACATGAGCAAGGTACGTACACTTCCGTTGCGCTCGCATTGGGTACTGATGGGCGGGCTGCTCATCACCCTGTGGCTCGCCAACGTGAGCCGAATCGGCACGCCCGTCCAAGGGGATCCTGTCCCTGGGTACATCTCCGGCACGTCGCACGACGCGACGCTGCGCCTGCTCACGCTCAACATGCTCCACGGCTTTCCCCGGTTCGAGCACCTCGATGCACGCCTTGGCCTGATCGCCGAGTCTATGCGCCTGGAGCAGCCCGACGTGGTCTGCCTGCAGGAGGTCGGCTGGACGCCGAGGCGTGGCAACAGCGCAGCGCGCCTGGCCGAGGCCACAGGCTACGGTTATGTCTATGCACGTGCCAACGGCAACCGATGGGCCATCCTCTTCGAGGAAGGTGAAGCGATCCTGAGCCGGTACCCAATCCGCGAGACGGACGTTGTCGAGCTGCGACCGCGCGCGGGAGGTTTCGAACATCGCATTGCGCTCATCGCGGTTATAGAGACGCCCCTCGGCAGGCTGCGCGTGATCTCCACCCACCTCACCCATGGCAAAGCAGAGGCGAATGCGCAACAGGCCACAGTGCTCGCCGTGCTGGCGCGTGACACCGCATTTCCTACCGTGGTCTGCGGTGACCTGAACGCCGAAGAGGACTCAGCGCAGGTAGAGCTGCTTACCAGGTCGATGGTCGATACGTACCGAAGCGCGAACCCGGACGGCGTGGGACTCACATGCTGTATCGATGACCTGGCAAATCCCGGTCAAGCGTTTGCCAAGCGCATCGATTACATCCTCCTGACCCGCGAGAGTCTGGAGGAGCTTCGTGTCTACGCGGCACGGACAATCCTCGACCAGCCCCAGGCTTTGGAGGGCCGCTGGCTCTGGCCATCGGATCACGGTGGTGTCCTCACCGAGTTGATGCCCCAGGACTGACCTCGCACCAGAGCTGCGAGGTGCAGCTAGCATTTGACACTCTACACGTATGGACCTATAGTTGCCACAGTGGTCCACTCAGACCCCTGCGCGCACTCCGGAGGCTGGCCGGGCGCGGGCGCTGTTGGACTGACGCGGGCTGTGTTCCCGTAGTATGCCACTCGATAGGAGGGTGTATGGCCGAGTCTCAGGAATCGATAGACCTCGTAAGCCTCTTTGAAGCCGCCGCACAGGCTGTCGCCGCGCAGAAGGACCAGATCAACGCGCTCGATGGTCTCAACGGCAACCACGGCGACAACATGGTTAAGAATGTGCGCATCATGACGGATGCACTCCGTGCGCACAAGGCGGATCCACCCGACGAGGCGCTGCGCTTCGCCGGCGCCAAGCTGAATGAGCAAGGGCAGGGCGGGACAAGTCAGTTCTACTCGCGTGGGCTGTTCCAGGCTGCCGACCAACTCGCCGGAAAGACCGAGCTCAAGGCTCCCGACGGTATCTCCCTGATCCAGTCGCTTCTCGGAGCGATTCCGGCCCAGGGTTACCCCAAGCCCGAGGAGACTGCCCCGAGTGTCCTCGATCTGTTCATGGGAATGGCTGGAGCCGCCTCCCAGGCACAGACCACGCCCTCCCAGCAGCCACAACAGCAGTCCGCGGGTGGGTTGCTGGAGATGCTGACGGGGCTGGCGGGCGGGACTGCACCCCAGCCGCAGCCCCAAGCACCGCAGGCGGGCGGCTTGCTGGACATGCTGACCGGAATGACTGGCGCGGGGGCCGCGCAGCCACAGCCCCAGGCCCCCGAGGCCGGGGGACTGCTCGAGATGCTCACCGGGCTCGCCGGCACGGGCACCCCACAACCGCAGCCGCAGCCGGCGCAGCCCGATCAAGGCGGTCTGGATATGGGCGACCTGCTCGGGAAGCTGCTTCCCGCGGGGCTGGCCTATCTCCAGGCCAAGCAGTCGGGCGCGGACTCCTCACAGGCGATCCAGGCCGCGCTGGTCAGCGCCGTGTTGGGAGTTCAACCCGGGCAGGCGCAGACCCCCCGCCAGGGTGCGGGCGCAGCACTCGCTCAAGGTATGCTGAAGGCCCTGCTGGGCCGACGCTAGGTCCGTTTCGTATACACATTAGGAGGTTTACTGATGGCTGACAAGAAACCGAAGAAGGGCATTCTGGGGAAGGCACTCGACGCGCTGACAGACCGCGACGAGAAAGCGGCCGCTGCCGCTTCCGCCGCTGAGGCAGAGGCCAAGGCAAAGGCCGCCCGCGAGCAGGCACAGCGCCAAATCGAGGAATCCCGCGCCGCCATTGCTGCGAACCAGGCTGCCAAGGAGAAGGCGGAGACTGAAGCGAAGCTCAAGGAGGCTGAGGAGAAGTTGGCCAAGGCGGAGGCTGAGCGGAAGGCAGCGGCTTTTGCCGCCGACTTGAGGAAAAAGGAGGAAGAGGCTCGCCAGAGGATGGAGGCTTTCAAGGCCCAACAGGCTGCGGAGGCGGCGGAAGCGGCAGCAGCAGCTGCAGCGGCAGAGGCGGCGAAGCCCCGCATGTACGTGGTGAAGGGCGGCGATAGCCTCAGCAAGATTGCCAAGGAGCAGCTTGGCAGTGCCGCGCGCTGGCCTGAGATCTTCGAGATGAACAAGGACCAGATTGCCAACCCCAACCTGATCCGCGTGGGGCAGGAACTCAAGCTGCCCAAGGAATAGCCGGAGTCCCTCAGATCGGAGGCGCCGCGCAGAACTGCGCGGCGCTTTTCGTGTTCCCTGGTGTCATACGCGACGAGCCGGCCTCTTGTCCCCCGGACCAGGTGAGGTTCGTCCCAGGTGACAATGCGCGCTCACTCATTGTGTCGTATGATGGAAGTGGACAAGAACCACTCATTCGATGGAGCAAAGCGAGGGCCTTGATGATACCCATAGTGACGAACGGTCCCGACCCGAGGCGAGGTGAAGAGGACAGACTCCTGGCGTCGCTTGTGCAACAGGACGCCGCACAACACTACGAGTTCAAGATCCTGCACGGTGGCCCGACCGCCTTTCGCGGGCAGGAGCACCTCCAGCGTGTGCTGGAGCAGGAGTCGCGCGCCCAGTGGGAGCTCGTGATGAAACTGGACGACGCGCGCCTGGTTCTGCGCCGCCCTCGCGACGCCCGATCCCGAGACGCACTGCGCGGCGCTGAGATCGACCCCTACCGCACGCAGATCGGTTCGCCCCGCACTATCGCTGCAGGCGCCGTGATGCTGGGTGTGCTGGCCGCTGTGATCCTCGGACTCCTGGTCGTTGGTCAGGCGGGAGCCGGAAGCCCGGACAGCACGCCGTGGTTGGGTGTCACGCTAGGGTTGGGAATCATCATTGTCATCGCCTTCGTAATGATGGCCCTTGTGAGACGACGGTAAGACGGCTACCCAGATGTAACGAGAAGCCGTGGGCGGCTGACGCTCTCGACGATATGCTCGATAACCTGCAGCAGATCCCGATGTACATCGGGTAGAAAGACGATCTGAGGCTTCTGCCACCGCTTGGATGCTGTTGCCGATCGCCGCCCGACTCCTCAGTAGGACGCCATCGAGAGCAACTTGACAGCTACTTGGCCAGCATAGCCGCGAGCTCAAGGAGCCGCGTGTCCAGAGCCTTTTTCATCGAGACAACCTCGGCCAGAGGGGTGGCCACAATCTCGCCCTTGATAAGGCCCATCAACACGCCGTGCTCCCCTCGCTCCAGTACCGCTGTAGCGCCGCCACCCAGTCGGCTGGCCAGGAGCCGGTCGAAGGCTCCGGGAGCCCCACCCCGCTGCACATGCCCTAACGCTGTCACCCGCAGGTCGAAACCAAGCCGCTCTTGGTTCTGCGCGAAGTACTTCGCCAGACCCGCCGCGTTGTACTCCGAGCCCTCGGCGACCACGACCAGGCCATTGCTCTTGCCTCGCCTGTAGGCATCGATGAGCTCGTCTGCGACGGCCTCGGGATCCGTCCGCACCTCCGGGATAACGATCGCCTCGGCGCCCCCCGCGATTCCGGACACGAGCGCCAGGTAGCCGCAATCACGGCCCATCACCTCAACCAGGAACGCCCGCCGGTGGGACGCCGCGGTCACTTTGAGCCGGTCGATCGCCTCGAGCGCGATGTCCAGCGCCGTGTCAACGCCGATCGTGATCTCCGAGCCATAGAGGTCATTGTCGATCGTTGACGCCACACCCACCACTGGATAGCCCATCTGCGACAGCGCGTAGGACCCCGTCTGGGATCCATTGCCGCCGATGACGACCAACGCCTCGATGCCGCGCCGGTCGAGGTTCGCGAGCGCCTGCCGGCGACCCTCTACGGTCTTGAACTCTGGGCAGCGCGCGCTGCCCAGAAAAGTGCCACCCGCCTGAATGATGCCGCCGACATCGCGGGCTGTCATGGAACTCATCTCGTCAGCGATCAGTCCCGAATAGCCGTGACGCACACCAAAGACCTCAAAGCCGCGATCGAGCCCAGTCCGCACGACTGCGCGAATCGCAGCGTTCATCCCGGGTGCATCCCCTCCACTGGTCAATACTGCGATCCTGTGCATAGTCCCCCATCTTCCTTTCGCTAAGGTCCGCCGCGTGCGAGCCCCCGGAACTGACGCGCTATGGACTCGCCCAGCCGCGATACCTGATCTATGATGTTCAGGAATACATCAACCGGGCCTGTCCGCGGCATCGTCACCCTGGGAGGACGCCAGGCGCCTGAGCATCCCGCCACCACCATAGACACAACGACGAGGGTTACAACCAGCCAGATCCGAAGCCACCCTACCCTTGTCATCACGTGCCTCCCGCTGCAGCAGTTCCACGCCGGCTGAGCACAGCATAGGCCAGTTCGCTGGATTTGCACGTAGCTTTTGACTTCCAGCGCATTTGGGCGTATAGTGGATGTGCAGCCCGGCGCAATCACGTTAGCAATTGTTGTCATAGCGCTCCCGCGTTAGTGGCTGATGGGATTCGGGCAGGCAAGGCCGCAGGAGGTGTAGCGCATGTTCCGAGGCTACGGCAGAACGCTGGATATCGTCTTGCTGCTGGTCTTGCTGGTCCTCAGCGTAGCCGTGCTGGCGATGTTCGCGCTCCCTGAGCCGCCGGAGAAGCCCGCGCCGTCGCAGACTACCACGCTGGCGGCTTCGCCCACGCCACCGCCCTCGCGCACACTTGGACCTCTGCCGACGCTGCGCCCGAGTCTGACCCCATCGACCACGCCGTCACCCACGCCGTCGCCGACGGCGGTACAGGTTCCGGAGGCTACCACCACGCCGGTGCCGACCGCGCCCCCAGGATCCACAGCGACACCCCTGCCGCTAGTGGCTGGTGGCGGGCTTCTGCCTCACAACGCCTTGTTCATCCGCCGGCATAACGACTTTGCCGCGCCGCCGGCGACAGGACTCGAATCCCTGCTTGAGCTCGGTGTCAATGTGAACGGCACACAGGTCCGCTTCGATGCTATCGAACCTTTCGCCAGCGATTCCGTTCCCGGCCCGAGCTTGGGCAGTGGATTGGCCCTGCGCTATGGTGTGACCGAGATCCCCTGGACCCAGAAGCGCGATCCGCGGGCTACCCACTACCTGGAGGTAGCGCTGAGGTCGACATCGCGTCCCGACAGCTCTGATGAAGCCCAGTCACTCGCGGCCAATTTCGTGTTCGTCATCGACACGAGCGGTTCCATGGAGGGTGCCAAGATCAGCGGTGTGCTGGCCGGTATGCGGGCCCTCTTCGCGGCAATGCGACCTCAGGACACGATCGGGATCATCGACTTCGATGTCCAGGCGCGGACAGTGCTGCCGGCCACACAGGTTAGCGAGCTCACACCCGCGGCGTTTAACACCGCCCTGGGGCGCCTTGTCGCGGCAGGGGGGACCGACCTCTATCTGGGGCTGGAGGCCGGCATTGCAGAGGCGGCCAACAATGCCGACACGGCTGCGATCAGCTATGTCTTCCTCTTCTCCGATGGCAATCCGACGGACGGGATCACAGAGTGGCTTCAGATCCGCGCGGCGATGGTGGAGGCCGTGCGCGGTACGCCGATTCGCATCTCAACCTTCGGATTTGGTGCCGACGCGAACGGTCGCGAGCTGGATGCACTGGCCGGTGTCACCGGCGGCGCCTACACCCCCGTGTCTGATCCCGCTTCACTGGGCGCCAATCTCGCTGAAGACCTGGGGCGGCGCGAAATACTCGTGGCCAAAGACATACGCCTGAAGCTGGAGATCGACCCGACGGTGTCCCTCATCCATCTCTACGGCCACGACCAGGTCGCCGAGCCGATCGCGCGGGCGGCGGTCGATTCCGGCGCCGAGGCTGGCTCGGCCCCGTCGGCTTCCATCGGGACGGAGGAGGAAGGACTGCAGATTACGGTGCCCGACCTAGCCGCGGGCGAGGCATACTGGGTCGTCCTGGAGGTCGCCGTGCCAGAGGCATTACTGGCTGAGCTGGGAACCGCCGCGGTAACCTACGTCGACACCGCTACGGGCGAGCATGTGGAGGACGGGTTGGTGCTCACGTTGGAAGACAGGCCGACCTCGCTGCGCCGCCACGTCATCATCCAGCACGCCGTTGGACTCTGGAGCAGCGACGTCGCCTTCTACACGCTTGACGACCTGGCACAGGACGATCGCGAGACCGCATCCGCCCGGCTGGCGGCGCACGCCGCGAGTCTCGCCGCTGCGCACGACGAATGGCAGCGCTCTTGGCTTGATGACGACACCGTAACCATGCGCAGATTGTCGCTCCTCGCCGAGTCGCTAGCTACAGGCCGCCTGGGCGCGCGTGCGGCGTCCGACACCCTGGCGCTATTGCGCTATACGCTTGAGACCTTTGGACGTGCCCGAAGCGGCTTCGTGCCCCTCGCCGTGGGACTCGTTCCATAGCACCACAGCGCGGGCGACACCTTGGAAGGCACCGCCCGCGCCGTAGTACAGGGCCGTCGCTATATTCTGCCCCGCTCATACCGCGGCAGAGCTCGTACGTCTTCTCGTGCGAGCGTGAGCAGGATCCCGGAGTCGTCAACATCGATGATCGCGTCCACGGGCACGATCACATAGTCCCCAAACAGGCCCTGGTGCACCACCATGTGGGTGACATGTTGACCGACGCAGTCCACTAGTACGTGATCGACCTCGCCCAAGCTGCCGTCGGCGTCTCGCACCTTCGTTCCCCGACCTATCACGTTATAGTCGAAGGGCACACCCTCGTGAAGGCGGTATCGTCGCGACGGCACGACGCCCGCCCCGATCACGCCCTCGTAGGGCGACACGGCATACCGTGTGTGCTCCGGTTGGTACCTGCCGCTGTCCCACCCCTCGATAGGCACGCGGAAGTCCACCTCCCGGTACTGCCTGAAACCCGACAGCGCGCTGCTTTGTAGTCCTAGCACGATCTCGTCTTCGGCAGTGGCCTTGACTGCTGTGACCGGGATCACACGATCCTCTCGCTGGAGAAAGCCCTTCTCCACAATCAGCGCTGTCACGCGATCAGTGGAGGGATCAATAACGACCCGAGATAACCTCCCGCATCGTCCATCGTCACAGCGGACGGCAGCACCGATGTTGAAGCTGAGTGGTATCTCGCAGCCCTCGCCAAGCGTCGGAGACTCGTGCATCAGGTCGCCCACAACCTCCGCTACACCTATGTCCTGTCTACCATCACCCATGCGATATCACTCCTTGCAGGCATTTCCAACCAGGAAGCGGTCGTCCGGGGATAATTGTTACTAATAATGTAACTATTTTAGTGTAAATGTCAATAGGCACTATAGCGGGTGCCAGTACGGGCGCCGTGAATACGAGGCGTTTTCGGGTAAACTACGGCCTATGAGCACCGCCGTACACCTTCACGCGCACTCCTTCTTCAGCTTGTTGGGCGCGACGCCATCGCCCGAGGCACTTGCTGCCCAGGCCGCCGCCGAGGGGATGACGCACCTTGCTCTCACCGACACCGACGCACTCTACGGCGTCGTGACATTTGACCGTGCGTGTAGGGCCGTGGGCGTGCAGCCCATCATCGGGATGACCGTGGCGGTTGCCTGGCCTGACGATCTGCTGTCACCCCCTGGGACAGGCGGCCCAGGGGGTGACACGGGCCACGAGCCTGGGCACCTCGTGCTGCTTGCCCGCGACCCTTCGGGTTACCGCTCACTCTGTGAGCTCTCGAGCCTCATCCAGGGCGCACGAGACCGTGAAAGGCGCGCAGGCCAGGGATTGTCACTCTCCGACCTTAGGACGCACGCCACAGGTCTGATCTGTCTGACCGGCGGGCGGCGCGATTTCGCGTATCGCTGTCTGGCGTCTGGGAAGGACCAACTGGCGCACCGCTACATTGGTAAGCTGTGCGGCATCTACGAGCCGGAGCACACGTTCGTCGGGTTGGAACTACAGCCCAACGCACGAGGTGGAGGCACACAGGATGCCGCAGTCGCGTCAGAGCTGACTCGCAAGGCCGAGTTCTTGGGTCTCGCTACCGTCGCCTTGCAGCCCATCTACGCGATGGAACCTGGTGAACGGTCGCGCCTCAGGCTCCTTGCGGCCATCCGCGCGAATTGCAGGCTCGAAGCTGTGCCTTCCGAGGCGCTACCCGACCAAGGGGATCCCGGCGTGGCTGTACACTGGCCGAGCCCCGACGCGATGGGCGAGCGTTTCGCCGCCTTCCCTGCCGCGCTTGCCAACACAAACCTGGTCGCAGCTCTGTGTACCTCAGACGCACAATCCGTCCTGCCCACCGGAAAGCTCATGTGGCCCAGCCTCAACCTGCCACAAGGGCAGACACCGGCAACAGCCCTGGCCGGCCAGGCCACGACAGGTTGCTTGGCCCTGTACGGTACACCTCTTCCGAAACCCGTGCAGGAGCGACTTGTCCGCGAGCTCACGGCAATCACCGTACACGGCTATGATCCGCTCTTCCTCGTCGTCGCGGATGTCGTTGGTTACGCCCATCAGCAGGATATCCCCGTGAGTACCCGTGGCAGTGTCGCCAACTCGCTCGTGGCCTACGGACTGGGCATCACGACCGTGGACCCGATCGCGCATGGGTTGCTGTTCGAGCGCTTTCTGAATCCCGGACGCGCCGATCCGCCCGACATCGATCTGGACTTCTGCAGCCGCCGCCGTGATGAGGTCCAGGAGTACGTCCGGCGCACGTACGGCGCGGATCATGTAGCGCTCGTCGGCGCGATGAGTACACTGCAACTGCGATCCGCTGCACGCGAGGCCGCGAAGGCCTTCAGTCTGAACGACGCCGAGACCGAGACGGTCCTTGCGGCGGTCCCCGAGCGCTTCTATGGGCCGCGCCATCGCGATGCACCGGATGTCGAAACCGCCGCTGCGTCTGTTGCCGATGAGAAGCTCAAGGAGGTGATCCGCGCCGCCTATGGCATCGCGCACTTTCCCCACCATCTGAGCATTCATGCCTGTGGTATGGTGATCACGCCCGGACCGCTGACCGATCTGGTCCCGGTGCAGATGGCGCCCAAGGGCTATCTCACGACCCAATACGACCACGGCGATTGCGAGGCCGTGGGCCTCCCCAAGCTTGACCTCCTGGGCATCCGCGCACTCACCGTGTTGGCAGACGCGGCAGAGGAGATACGCCTCCGCGATCCGGACTTCAGATTGGGCCGGATTCCACCCGATGATCCACAAACTGCCGACGCCCTTATGCGCGGGGATACGATCGGGTGTTTTCAGATCGACTCCGTCGGGGCGAGACGCACCCTGCGCAAGCTGAAGGCGCGAACCATCCAGGATCTCGCTGTTGCCAATGCCTTCTTCAAACCCGGCCCCGCGACTGGCGGTCAGGCGGACATTTTCGTGCGGCGGTATCGCGGCGAGGCGCCCACCCAGTACCTGCACCCGGCGCTTGGGTCGATCCTTGCCCACACCAAGGGTGTGCTGATCTTCCAGGAGCAGGTGCTGGAGGTCGCCACACAAATCGCGGGCCTCTCGTGGACCGAGGCCGACCACATCAGGCGCGGCATGAGCAAGATGCGACCCGCGGAGATGCGCCAACTCGAGACGGCGTTCGTCGCCGGATGCCAGCGGCCCGGCGGCCCAGGGTTGTCGCACCAGCAGGCCGAGCAACTCTGGCAACAGATCTCGGCCTTCTCGGGCTACGGGTTTAACCAGGGCCACGCGACGGCCTACGCCGACGTAAGCTACCGTTCGGCGTACATTCGGGTGCACTTTCCTGCAGAGTTCTTCTTCGCCCGATTGCGCAATTTCGGGGGATACCACCATCCGGCGGTCTATATGGCCGAGGCAATCCGACTCGGGATCGACGTGCGGATCCCGCATGTGAATCACAGCTTCGCAAGCGTGGTACTGAAGTGGGAGATGGCGCCCACGCTCTGGCTCGGTCTGCAGCTCGTACGCGACCTTCGGCGCCAGGCCATCGCAGGTATCGTGCGTGCTCGCCGAGACGGACCCTTCGCGGACCTTCGGGATCTGCTGGTTCGGGTCGACCTGCAGGATAAGGAGATCATCCACCTAATCCAGGCTGGTGCTCTCGACGGGCTGGGCGCCAACCGCCCATCGATGCTCGCAGAAGCGGAAACGCTCGCGCGGGCCGGCACTGCGCGTCAGATGGCCTTCGACTTTGCCGCAGGGTATGCCCCTCCCGCGTCGCGAGCGCAGCATCTAGCGTGGGAGCGGCGCCTGGTTGGCTATCCACTGAATGCGCTCAACGCGTGGCTCGCGGAGCTACGGACCGAAGCGCCACACACCACCCCGCTCCAGCGCCTCGGACGGTCGAGGGGCAACACTGCTATCGTGGGCGTCCGCCTACCCGGATGGCATCGCGGTGGCTATGCGATATGGGACGGGGAGAGCTGGGAGTGGACCGAGACCGATCCAGGCCAGAAGGCGCCGCCGAGCTGGGATCCGGCCATCTTCCACGGGAGCTGGCAGTCTGACCGGTGGGGAATGGGTCGGTTCGTCGTGCAGCGATGGCAAACGGCAGTGCCGTAGCGAACGCGATGCCGGGCAAGCCTTCGTGCGAACGCTGCCCGTGCCCTCAGTTATGCCCGGAACTCGCCTCGCGCGCGGTACGCACAAAGGCTATGAAGTTCTCCGGCGGCGTGCCGGTGAGCACAGCGTCGGCCGTCGAGTGAATGTGAGCGTAGCCGCGCACTGCCTCGACCATACGCCGCGTGGCCTCGGCGACTTCGACGGCCGTTCCATCCCGGAGCAACAGCAGACTTAGGTTACCTTTGGAGCAGATCGCAGGATCCAGGGCTCGCCGTGACCCGCGCAGGTCGTTGTCGCCCTCCGGCGGTGGCGCGATGGTCTCCACGACGTCAGGCGCAAAGCGGTCAAAGCGTCCCGTCGCGATGAGACGGCGCGTCAGCCCGCAGTTGTGGTACCAGAAGAGCCCGTCACGCGCATGGGTAAATCCCGAGAAAGCCTGAAGGTAGGGCAGATCCAGCCGGTCGAAGTCCCGTGGTGACGTCATCTCGAGCCCCGAGCAGGACTCGCTCATGAAGTCGATCCCCTCGGCCATCGCGATCCCGAAGACGAAGCACGCCGCCCGATAGATCGCGTCCATCCCACGGCGGAACGCATCGCGGTAGTCAACCTCGTGGAAGATCAGGTTGCGCTGGCTCACCTGGTAGCCCATCCACGTGACGTGCGGATGACCGATGACGATGACACCATCCTCACCTACCCGCTCGCGCCATGCCCGGAAGTAAGCGCGGATCTCGCCCTCACGCTCGACCACAGCATCCGCCACTACCGCAAGGCGCGCATAATCGTCCTCGGTCTTCACCGGGAAGCCCGCGTCGTCACCCCAGACCCCCAGTCGCCGCGACACGCGCCGGGCCCACGGACCGTCCGGCGTATCCATCTTCATCACGATCCACTCGGCATCCGACGCGCCGACGTCCTCCACCCACGGGAAGATCAGATCGTGGCAAGCAGTCATGAACATCGGCTCGTAGTCGAGCGCTTGCGCCAGGCGTACCTCGTCCTCAACCAGATCTCTGGTGACAGGCAAGCCAAGATAGGCTAGCGTCGCCTGTACCACATCGGCATGCGGCAGGAAGGGCGAGACTATCGGCCGCGCGCCGGGGACGCGGCGAACGTAGGTGAGGAATCGTTCGCGAGGAGTCAGAGTCACTCGTTCTCCCGGAGCCTCCGGCCAACCTCCCTCAGGATCTGCTGCGATGGCGCAGGGATGCGTCCGAGGTAGTCCGGGCCCACGTTCAGGAGGTAGTTGATCCCCCGGGTGTTCAGGTGGTTTTTGAGCCGAAGGACCTCATCGGGGCTCTTCCAGTTCTGGTCGAAGCTCTTGTAGCCCCAGGTGTCGTTCAGCGTCGCCGGTGTCTCGAACAGCCCCTCCCCCATCATCTCATCCGGGATCTGGTTGTCACCCCACGAACGATAGTCACCCATCCCATTCCCGATCCGCGAGTTGACCAAACAATTGGGCTGGTAGCGCTTGACCATCTGGAAGAGCTCGGTGCTCTGCTCCGGGGACACTGTGAGTGGGGTGTCGAACCAGATAAGGCACAGCTCGCCGTAGTTCCGCAGGATCTCCTCGACCTGGGGCTTGATCTTGGCCTCAAAACACTGCGTGTAGTCCTTGGCTCCGTTGTTCGGGTAGTCCCAGTCGTTGGTCCAGCTCATCACCCCGCCGTTCGTATGTCCGCGGGTGTAACCGCCCCCGTTCGGCTCGTGCCAGTCCAGATCCTGCGAGTAGTAGAGCCCCAGCTTCAGCCCATGCTTGGCACAGGCCTCCGCGAGCTCACCGATCACGTCCCGTCGAAACGGAGAGCCGTCGTAGATGTTGTAAGGATCAACGCGCGATCGGTACATGGCGAAACCGTCATGGTGCTTACTCGTGACCACCAGGTATTTCATGCTGGCCTCAAGAGCCAGTTTCACCCACTCCTCGGCATCGAACAGGATCGGGTTGAAGACATCGGCAAGCCTTCCGTACTCCGCGTGCCTAATCCTGAAGTAGGACTGCGCCCACTCACCGATCAACGGCATCCGTTCGCCCTTCCACTCCCCTGCTGGAAGCGAGTAGAGCCCCCAGTGCACCATCATCCCAAATTGGGCTTGCCGAAACCACTCTCGGTTGTCCATCATGGTGCCCTAGCCCAGGATGAGCTCGTCAAGCGAGCGCTTTGGGACATGATGGACTTGCTGCGCATCGCGCCAGTACTTGATGCTCCCGTCCTCATCTACCGGGTCAATCACAACGGTCTCCACGGGCTTGCCCAGCGCCAGCACCAGCAGGATCTCATAGCGCTCGGGGATCTCAAGGAGCTCGCGCAGCCTGGGCCGGTTGATAGCTCCGAGCATACACCCGCCGAAGCCCGCCTCCACCGCGCCCAGCATCATGCTCTGCGCCATAATGCCCTCGTCGGTCGCAAATCCGTTGCTCAGGACGGTGTCGCCCAGCATCACGACATAGGCAGCCGGGCGCTCGCCCTCAGCTGGGCCCTTCCAGTCGGTCAGATATCCCGCCCACGCCAGGCACGAGAACACCTTGGCATTGGTGTCTGGATCGTTGACCAGCCGGAACTTGAGTGGTTGCTTGTTCGAGGCCGACGGCGATAGCCGCGCCAGCCCCACCAGTTTCTTCAGCGTCTCCATCGGCACTGGCACGCTCTCATCGAACCGACGGTAGCTCCGGCTCCTGGCGATCAGATCTCTCAGCATAGTGACCTCCCACAGCATGTATAGTCTCCAGAGGTTCCACATCACACCTGGATCGATGTCCGCAGAAGGAGTATACCGTGTTACTGCCAAAGCCGCGAGGCGGCGCAGACTCGCGCCGCCTCGCTTGCTTCCTTGCGCCATTATCTCCGCGAAGGAAACCAGAGCCGCCAGCTCCCCTCGCCCACAACGCGGATGTCGCGATGGGCGAAACGCCACCACGCCAGCAGGACGCAGAGATTGCCGACCGCCAGGAGGCCCAGAAGGCTACCCCAGTCAAGCCCCGACAGCGCCGCCGCGCCCTGGTAGTAGGCGTAGGGCATCAGATCGGCGACCGCGCTCAGGTTCGGGTTCAGCTTGCCCAGCGACGACAGGATGTAGCTCGCCGCCAGCAGCACCCCGGTGACCATCAAGGCGAATCGCTGCGCCGGCATCAGCATGCTCAGAAGCAGCGCCATCGCAGCGTAGATCCAGATCTGCGCCAGGACCGGCACAAAGGCCATGGCCAGCTCGCCCGCACCGATGTCCATCGACGATCCCTGGAGCACGATTGCGCAGCCCAACCAGCCGACGAAGACAACTGCCATCGAACCCGCCGCAAGGGCCAGCACCCGGCCAACGAACAGCGCCGTCCGGCTCACCGGATGCGCCATGATCAGGTCCAGTCGCCCGTGCTCCTCGTCCTTCGCCAACAGGCCACTCCCCGCCGCAAGGGCGAAGATGCCTGCCAGCACCGGCACCATCGAGAAGAAGTAATACTGCAGAAAGCCACGCGGTGTCGTCATAGCGCTGGTGTCCGTGACATCCCCAAAGAAGGCCAGGAACTCGGGCGGATAGCTCTCCAGCATCGCCATAAGCTGGGCCTGATCTTCGGCGAACACGCCATAGAAGGGGATGATGAGCATACCTAGCAGGGCAACACCCACGCCCCAGCCCAGAATCTGCCCGCGCATCCGTCGTAACGTGTAACGGAAATGTGTCAACATCACTGCCTCCTTGGGCTAAATCTGCGTATGGCCGTAGGCGGCCAGGAAGACGTCCTCTAGTGACGGGCGAGCGGTCTGCAGATCGCGGACCGGATAGGCTGCCAGCGCCCGAACAAAGGGACTCATGTCACCGACAATCTCCAGCGTCACGTGCGTGTCATCATCTTGAGAGACAAGGCGCACGCCCGCGACACTCAACAGCCCCTCCAGCGACACCGGCTCGTGGAAACGCACCGTGGCCCGGTGCAAGGCCCGTGCGCCCAGCGAATCCGGGGCCGCCACCTCCACCAACACGCCATCGCGGATGATGCCCACACGGTCGGCGACCGCCTCGACCTCGCTCATAATGTGCGAGCTGAAGAAAACTGTGGCCCCCCCAGCCCGCGCCTCCCGGATGAGCCGCAGGGCCACCTGCTGCATCAGGGGATCGAGCCCGCTCGTCGGCTCGTCGAGGATCAGCAGCTCCGGATGGTGCATCACAGCCTGGATGACCCCGACCTTTTGCTTGTTGCCCCTGGAGAGGTTCTTGATGGGCCGCTTGAGATCGAGGTCGAACTGCTCAGCCAGTTGCCTGACATAGGCCCAGCTGGCGCGCCCCCCGCGCAGCGCGTTGAAGTAGCGCAACTGCCCCTCGCCCGACATGTTGTCGTCGAGATGCAACTCGCCCGGCAGATAGCCCGTGCGCGCGTGCACCGCAACGGCGTCTCGCCGCGGGTCGAGCCCAAGCACGTGCGCCGAACCGCCGTCGGGTCGGATCGTGTCAAGCAGACAACGGATTGTCGTGGTTTTCCCGGCGCCGTTCGGACCGAGAAAGCCGTAGATCTCGCCGCGCCGCACATCGAGGTCGAGTCCGCGTAACGCGCGCACCTTGCCGTAGGATTTGGTCATTCCCCGTACCGACAGTGCCAGTTGCTCAGCCATCATGTTCCTCCTGCTAACTGTCTGCTGTCCCGGCTCACGCCGGGTTCACCGCTACAATCGTCATATTGAGATCCCAGAGCCGCGTCAGAAGCCCCCGGAGTGCCACCTGGTCGGGCAGCGTCACCGACACCAGCGTCACCTCGCCCACGACCTCGATTGCTGCCTCCCCGAGCCAGGAGAGCCAATCGCGGTCCAGGCTCCCTCTCACCGCGATGCGGTATGCCTGAGGACTGTCTGTCGCGGACCCCTTCCGCCGCCCCATCGTCGCCGAATCAGATGCTGCATTCACCCTCCATAACCTCCTTCCACGATGTCACCTGCAGTCTAGCGCGAAGAGGGTACTGGTGTCACCGTACGAAAGTAGGGTTGGGGTATGGGTTGAGTGCCGGCATTCCTCCTGGAGACGGCCGTGTGACCGTTCCCAGCCGGTTACCCAATGTGGTCGGGAAGGGAAGGGCGACCGATCCGGCCGGGCTAGTGGAACGGCGGCCCGGGGCAGCGAGGTGCTGCCCTAGAGTGGCTGCAGGAGACCGAGGGCGCGGGCGCGCACGACGGCCTGCGTGCGGGTGCTGACGCCGAGTTTGCTATAGATGTTGGAGGTATGGCCCTTCACCGTGCTCAGGGCAAGCACCAGCTTGCGCGCGATTTCGCCATTCGTGAGGCCCTCCGCGATCAGCGCCAGGACCTCCAGCTCCCGGACACTGAGAGCCTCGACCAGGTCACTCGGCGCCGGCCCCGGCGGCCGGTGGCCCGGGGCAGCTTCCCCAGTGAAGCGCGTGAGCAGCCGCGCGGCATAGGCGGACGCGATGCCTTGCTCCATGCACGCATAGAGCAAGCGTGCTAGCGGCGGCCCGTCATCGACGAAGACGCGCACAAAACCCTCAGACTCGCCGAAGGCCAGGGCTCGGGCCATAGGCGCCAGCGCAGCCTCGCCTCGGCCCAACTGCTGGAGCGCCAGCGCCTGCAGAACCCAGATGTCCAGCGCACGACGCATGCGCTGACGATGCACCACCGCGGGTTCCAGCGACGTCAGCAGCGTCAGAGCTGCTTCAGGCTCTCCCAGCGCGAGGCGGGCGCGGGCCAGCATCAGCTCGGCCAGCTCACGAAACTCTGCCGTCTGCCAACCACCGGTCACGGCCTCAGTGAGGCGTCGCGCGGGCCCCGCCACCCAGCGGCGCAGCGCCTCGAGGTTGCCCTGCAGGACCCAGAGCCACGCCTCGAAGCAGTCGACGAAACGATCGTCGAGATCCGTTACGCGCGAGCGGAGCGCAATGCGGCGCGCCTCGCCAATAGCTTGCTCAGCACCCGCGGCATCGCCCTGTGCCTGTCGCGTCCGCATGAGCGAGACGTAGCCGACCACAGCACCCATCTCGATGAGCCGCCGCGTCAACGCAATGCCCTCCTCGAGATGCCCAGCGGCGGCCTCCAGATGGTCCTGCTCACGCTCCACCTCACCCAGCCCCATCAGTGCCTTGCCAGCCACAGTGAGGAGTCGCCCCTGCCGATCGCGACCGATCTCCAGAGCGCGCCCGTAAAGCGCCGCGGCGCGATGCAACTCCCCACGGATCATCGCAAGGCCACCAAGGTTCGCCAGCGGGCTAAGCACCATTGCGACCGGGCCATCAGGCCCCGCGTCAGCGAGCAGCCGGTCATAGGTCGCCACGGCGGCGGTCAGATCGCCGGCGACCATCTGGGCCATCCCGAGGTTGTTCTGTCCGAGAAGTCGCACCAGGCCGCCGCCCTCGGGCAGCAGCGCCAGCCCCCGCCGCGCTTCAGCCGCAGCCCCCACCGGATCGCCCTGGAGCAGCGCGATGATCGACTGAAAGACGGCGCTCGCGCCGGCGACATCGGCTGAAGGCTCGCCTGAAGAAGCCTGCACCAGATGACGGCGCACCTCATCGGCATGCTGACCGCTGAACAGCAGGGCGGCTGCATACCAGACTTCGAGCATCGGGTGATCCACGAACACCGATGCGGGAAGCGCCGACAGCCAGTCACGCATGGCGTCGGTCTCACTGCGCATGAGCAGGGCCTCTCCGTGGTTCAGCAGGAGCGCTGCAACCCGCTCCAGATCGCGCGAGGCAAAGGCGTGGTCCACCGCCTCGGTCACGAGACCCTCGGCCTCATACCAGGCGCTCGCCCGGCGGTGCAATTCGGCCAGCAGCGCTGGGGCGCGTTGCGTAAGGTGATTCACCAACAGATCGCGGAAAAGCTGGTGATAGCGGTACCAGATACGGCCCTCATCCATCGGCAGAAGGAACAGGTTGGCCGACTCCAGGTAGGCCAGAAGTGCCGCCGCGCCAGGCCCTGGCGGTGCCGCGTCATCGGCAGTCGCCGATGAACTGGCAGTCGCCGGCGACTGCCGGTTCGCCGGCGACTGCCGGTTCGCCGGCGACTGCCGGTTCGCCGGCGAGACCGGCACGGTCGCCAGAAGATCAGCCAGTCCTTCACAGAGCGGTGCACTCAGTTGATCCAACACCGAAGTCGCGAGGAGGAACTGCTGGACGCGCGCCGGCTGCTGCTCGAGCACCTCCTCGAGCAGGAAATCGAGCAGGTAGCGGGGCGTGTCCGCCAGATCCCCCACGAGCGCGGTCGGTCGCGCGTGCCCCTGGAGGGACAGCGCCGCCAGGTACAGGCCGGCGGGCCAACCCTCGGTTCGCGCCGCCAGCGTCGCGCACGCATCCGGCGGAAGGTGGCCCAGCCCGGCGCTGGCCAGCAGCACAGCGGTCTCGTCAGCGGAGAGACGCAGGTCCGTGGCTCGCAGCTCGACCAGCTCGCCGCGCGCACGCATCCGCGCCAGCGGCAGGGCCGGGTCAACGCGCGTCGCTAAGGCGATGCGCATCCGCGCCGGTAAGGCCTCCAGCAAGAAGGCGACCGCCTCCTGAACCCGCGGAGCAGCCGCCAGATGATAGTCGTCGAGCAACAGTACCAGGCCGTCGACCGCGCACGCGTCACCTGACTCCCCCTCCAGGGCAGCGTTCACCTGGTTCAGAAGCGGCGTCAGCACCTCGTCGATCGCCGGTGGGCGCGGCGAGCCCAGGGGTAACAGCATGTCCGGAGGGGGCTCGATGCCACAGGTACCGAGCGCAGCGGCTAGATAGTGGATGAAACGAGAGAAGTCACGCTCGCGCTGCGACAGCGAGACCCACGCGATAGCCCAGCCCTGAGCCACCAGATCGCGCGCCCACGCGCTCGCCAGCGCAGTCTTGCCATACCCAGCCGGCGCTGAGAGCAGCGCTAACCGCCCGCCCGGCTGACGAACACCATCCAGCCGGGCGAGCAGGCCAGGACGCGCCACCCACTCCGGGCGGAGGGGCGGGACGACCAGACGGGTACGCAACACACTCTCAATCGCCACTCACCACCTGTGGCTGGTTAGGCCTCCAGCTTGCCGAACTGCGGCAAATAAGCAGCGTTCTGCGCCAGCATCTCGTTCACCATCTGCTTGATCTCCGCCAGCGACAGCATAGCCGCGGTGAGCGGATCATACGCGATCGACTGGAAAACAAGCGTCGGGTCGCCCGTGAGGGCGGCTTGCACGGCCATCTCCTCCGAGGCCACGGTGATCTGGTTGAGCGGCGCCACAGACGCAGGCAGCGCACCGACATGAATCGAGTGCAAGCCACCCCTGTCGGCATAGACCGGCACCTCGACACACGCGCCCTCGGGCAGGTTCGTGATCAGGCCTGTGTTGGGCACGTTGCCGTTGAACTGGAACGGCTCGCCGCCCTGCAGCGCGTTGATGATATAGGCTGCATACTCGTGGCCGCGCGCCAGGTTCAGCGCGTCCGGATCGTCGAGCCACGCAAGGATGTCCTTCTGCCACGAGTCGCCGCGCTTGCGGTACTCGTCAAGGATGTAGGCGTAGATGCCGGGGTTCCATCCCGTGCCGTGCGTACAGTACTTCTCGATCAGGTCGGGGCGTTTGCGGAACCACCAGTTGTACTCCGAGTTATGGCCGCTCGACTCGGTGATGTAATACCCAAAGTGCAGGAACATCTCATTGCGGACCTGTTCCTCGTTGTAGACCGCCTCGTTCTCCTCCACAGCCTTGCGGATCAGCGGGTAGGCGTCCTTGCCATTCCACCTGTAGTCGAGGTACCAGGCCATGTGGTTGATGCCCGCGCAGGTATAGGTCACCTCCTCATACGGGGCGCCGATCCAGTGCGCCAACATCATCGCCGTGCCCTGCACGCTGTGGCAGAGACCCGTGAGCTGGATGAAGGACTCGCGCTGCATCGCCCGGCACAGCATCGCCATCGGATTGGTGTAGTTGAGAAGCGTCGCGCCGGGGCATACCTGCTCCATGTCCTTGACGATACCGAGCATCACCGGGATCGTACGCAGCGCACGGAAGATGCCCGAAACGCCGCGCGTATCGCCGACGTTGATGTCAATGCCGTACTTCTTCGGGATCAGGATATCGTGCTGCCAGACATCGACCCCACCGGCCAGGATCGTGCACAACACGGCGTCCGCGCCCGTCAGCGCCTCAACGCGATCAAGCGTGGCCTCGACCTTTGCGGGATACCCGCCCTGATCCACGATTCGTTGCACCGCCCGGCGCGAGAACTCCAGGCGCTCAGGGTCGACGTCCATCAGCGAAAGCGTTGCGTCCTCAAGCAATGGAAAGGTCAGGATATCCCGCACGAGGCTGCGCGTGAACCCGAAGCTTCCGGCACCGATGAAAGCGATTTTGGTCATAGCACCTCCACTTGGCACAATCTTGGGATGCTCAGGAGTGTAGGCCGAATGCTGTTGGCTGCAACCCTAAGTCCGGAGGACCTTTGAGCTCCCCTCGTGCAGCCTGCATCCTGAGACGGTGAGCTCAAAGGTCTCAGCTTGCAGGGTGGCAGAGATGACCCGCCACTGGATTGCATCCTTTTCTGAGCCTCGGTATAATGGGTCAGGTCAGATCCCAGTTAGCGCAGAAGGAGCATACTCATGGACTTCGGCAAGGCATTCACATTCGCGTTCGAGGACCCCGATTGGCTCAAGAAGGTGTTCATCAACGCCCTTATCGGCCTTATCCCCTTAGTGGGCCAGATCTACGTGATGGGCTGGGGGTTGGAGGTGGCGCGTCGCGTCGCGACGGGCAGCACAGAGCTTCTCCCAGAGGTCGACTTCGGGGCATACCTGGGCCAGGGGCTCAAAGCCATCGTCGTGAGCCTGGTCTGGACGGCGCCGATCTGGCTGGTATCCATCGTCTTCGCCCTCATCGCTGCGCTGACCTCCAACGCCGATCCGGACGTAGCCGAGGCCGTCGCGATGATCGGTGGCATCTGTGTCGGGTTGGTGGGCTTGGTCTTCGGGATCGCCTTGGGGATTATGCTGCCCGCAGCACTTACGCGGGCTGCGGTCTTCGGCTCGATCAAGGACGGGCTGGCCTTTGGCGCTGTCTGGAGGTTGGTGGCTGCCGCTCCTGGAGCTTACCTGCTCGTCCTGGTCGGCAACTTCGTGGCAGGACTCGCCGCCTCAATCGTGGGCGGTATCGCCTGCGGCATTGGCGTCTTCTTCACGATGACTCTCTACCAGGCCGTGATGGGCCACTTCTACGGTCAGGCCTACGTGACCGCCAGCGCCAAAGCATAGGTGCAAGGCTGGCGTCGCTATGCAGACGAAACCGGGCGCGGAGAGCATCTCCGCGCCCGGTTTGCCGTGTCAGGGTGCGCTACTACCAGGCGTAAGCCTCAGGCGCAGCGCCACCAGGTCCGGGGAAGATCGTGTCGAGGCGTGCCAGCACCTCGTCGGATAGCTGGATCTCCAGAGACCGGAGCGAGCCGTCAAGCTGTTCCATCGTGCGAGGGCCAATGATCGGCGCGGTCACCGCTGGATTGTGCAGCAGCCATGCCAGCGCCACGTCGGCGGGCTCCTCACCCAGTTCAGCGCAGAGCCCCTCATAGGCCTCGAGCTGGGGCCGCTTCTTCTCAATCTGCTCCTGCATCCGCTCGGACGCGCGGCGCCCTTCCGTCGCCTTCTTCAGCACGCCGCCCAGCAGACCGCCAGCCAGCGGGCTCCAGGGGATCACGCCCAGGCCGTAGTCCGCCGCAGCGGGAAGCACCTCGAGCTCAACCATCCGGGCATCCAGGTTGTACAGGCTCTGCTCGGCGACCAGGCCCATGAAGTTGCGCGCCTTGGCCGAAGCCTGCGCCTTGGCGATGTGCCAGCCGGCGAAGTTGCTGCTGCCCACGTAGAGGACCTTACCCTCGCGAACCAACTGCTCCATGGCCTGCCAGATCTCCTCCCACGGGGTCGAGCGCTCGACGTGATGCATCTGGTAAAGGTCGATGTGGTCGGTCTGCATGCGGCGGAGGCTGTCCTCGGCTGCCTGCCGAATGTGGTAGGCCGACAGCCCACGATCGTTCGGGCCATCGCCCATCCGGTTGTACACCTTGGTGGCCAACACAATCTTCTCGCGGCGCCCACCTTTGGCGTGCCAATTGCCGATGATCGTCTCGGTCAAGCCGCGCCCGCCGTAGACGTTCGCCGTGTCAAAGAAGTTGATCCCCAGCTCCAGCGCGTGATCCATAATAGCGTGACTGTCTTCCTCGGCAGTCTGCCGCCCAAAGTTCATCGTCCCCAGACAGAGTCGGCTTACCGACAGCCCAGTGCGTCCCAGATGCGTGTACTCCATAGCTCCCTTTCCCTCCAAGTGTTATGACAACGTTAGGTAATGCGTCGTCGACCAGGCGCCTTCGTGGCCCCAAAAAGACAACGGGCGTATTATAAACGATGTTCGCTACCTTATCAAGTCGGCATCCGCGTGTGCGGCGACCGGTTCCGACCGGCGCTGTCTTGCCTGCACCCGGAACGGGCGTTCGCCCGCGACAAGCCGCCGTACAGTGTTGGAGCCTCGTTGCGGCGCAGGACGCCTTGAAACCTCGCCGGGTCAGAGCGCTCAGAAGCGGCGACCCAGCCTGGATCACGCGCTCCCCAGCTCCACCACCCGGCGCCGGTAGTACAGGTAGTCCTCGTAGGGCACCTCCGCCGGCACGCCGTGGTCGCAGGTCGGGATGTAGCCGCCACGTACCCGCATCACCGGGATGATGCGCTCCAGCATCGCATCGATCGCTTCGCGTCCCTGGGCGAGGACGCGCTTGTCGATCCCGCCGAAGATCGCTAGGTCCGGATACTGCTGCGCGGTCCTGACGACATCGCAGCCCGCCGCCACCTCGAAAGGACTCATCACGTCCATCCCAATGGCCTCGCGGTAGAGCGGGATCACGGGGTCGGCGAACCCGTCCGTGTCCACCTGAACATACAGGTGTCGCGACCGGTCGATCTGCCGCGCCCTTATATTGGCGAGCAGTTGCTGGTAGTATGGGAAGAGGAACGTCCTCATCATCCGGGGCGAGATCAGCGCTCCCCCTTTGTAGCAGATGTCCTCAGCGATGTAGACTTCGTCGAGGGTGATGTGCTCCTGATGCCGCGCGATGACCGCATCCGCCAGCGCGAGCCAGGCCTGCATACACGCATGCACCACCGCGGGATTGTCGTAGAACGCGTAGAGCAGCTCCTCGGGACCCATAAGGCTTCGGAGATACATGTACCCGCCCACGAGGTTCTGCGTGATCATCATCCCCATACCCGCCTGGGCCTTCGCCCACGCCATCCGGTCATCGAGATCGGTGTACCGCTCAGGCGACGCGGGGTTCATGCGCCACAGAATCCGCTCCTCGAACGTCCGCATATCCTTGACCGGATGATCGACATACTCGGGCATGAACCCATCGCGCCGGCCCTTGAAGTAGAGCACATGGCGCCCGGCGAAGTCCTGAACCAGCTCATAGTCGCCGCGATCCTCCAGTACCTTCGTCTCAAAGATCGGGCACAGCCCTGCCTCGCACCACCCCAACTGCCCAAGGCTGATCCTCCCCGGCGGGTCGAAGTCGAACAGCTCCGCCAGATCGGCATCCTGGGGCATGCCCTGCTCCGCCCAAGCCTCCAGCGAGTAGTAGCCGAACTCCCGCTTCACCAGCGGGATCCCCGGCGTGATCGCGTACGTGTCGCGCAGATGCCGCGCCGCCGGGTTCATCGCCTCGCGCGGCGGCAGTGCGTGAATGCCATCAGTGTAGGTGACCATAGCTCCCTCCGAATCGCAGACGGTCGAATCGCTGATTCCGCTGAGGGGGATGATTACGCTGACTCTTGAGGCAGGTGTTTTCCCATCGGGCAGTCTGCTGGCGCTGACAGGCCGCCATTGACCACTGGCAAGTGCCCTTCAGCGTAATCATCGATTCAGCGATTCCAGCCGATCCACCATCCCCGCCAACACCCCGAACGTCACCTCCACCGCCTCCGGTGTCCTCAGATCGACCCCCGCGGCCTTGAGCGTGTCCAACGGGTACCGCGACCCGCCGCTGCGCAGGAAGCCCAAGTATGCGTCCACCGCGCCAGGTACGCCGGTCAGGATGCGCTGCGCCAGCGCGTTGGCGCCCGATATGCCGGTCGCATACTGGTAGACGTAGTAGTCGATGTACAGATGACCGAAAGTGGCCCACGTGATGCCCACCAGGTCGTGATCGAACTCCATCTCGCCGCCGTAGCCCTCAGCAAAGAGGTCGGCCATCAGGTCGATCATGCCCTCCGCGCTCAGGCCCTGACCTCGCTCGATGCGCTGGTGCACCTCGAGCTCGAATCGCGCCAGCGTGGGCATGATGAAGAAGTACCGGTGCAGATTGTCCATCGCCTCCTCGATCACGCTGATCTGGAAAGCGGTGTCGGTCCGAGTGCGCAGTAGATGGTCGCGCACCATCGCCTGGTGGAAGTTTGAGGCCACCTCGGCCAGGAATAGCGGATAGTCGGCATAGATAAAGGGCTGAGTCTCCCACGTCAGATAAGAATGCATCGAGTGCCCCAGCTCGTGCGCGAGCGTGCTCAGGCTGAAGATATCGCCGTTGTAGTTGGTCACGATGAAGGGGTGAGTTCCCTGGAAGCCGCCGGAGAAGGCGCCGGCGGACTTACCCTGGTTCGGATACACATCGACCCAGCGCTGCTCGAGTGCTCCCCTGCGCAGCGTGGCCACGTAGGTCTGCCCCATCGGCGCCAGCCCATCGGAGATCCAGTCGATCGCCTGCTCGAACGGGATGACGGCACGTTCCCTGGTCAGCGGTGCCCAGATGTCATAGGGATGGAGCGTCTCTACCCCCAGGGCCTTGCGCCGCACGGCCCAATAGCGATGCCAGGTCGGCAAGTTCTTCCGGAACGTCGCGATCAGATTGTGGAAGACCTCAGTGGGGATAGCTTCCTTGTACAGCGCCATGTCCAGCGTCGAACCGTGGCGGCGCACCCGCATCGCGAAGACGTTCTGCTTGATGGAAGTTGTGAGCGCTGTTGCGAGCGTATTCTTGTACTCCAGGTGCTTGCCGTTGTACGAGGCGTAGGCCGTCCGCCGCGCCTCGCGGTCAGCGCCCGCGTAGATGCCATCCAGCGAGCCCTGAGTCACCTCGACGGTGGTGCCATCCGAAGCGACGGCGGGCGCGAACGTGAAGTCGGCGTCCCTCAGCACACCCGCGGTCTGGCCCACCCCTGCGAAGGGATCCTGGAGCATGCCAATTAGCTGCTCCACCTCGGCCGTCCGGACGTGGGCCTGCCGGCGGAAGAGATCCTCGACATGATGCTCGAGCATCGCGAGTCGCGGCTCCGCCGCCATCCACGCGTGCAGCGTCGACTCACCGATCGCCAGCAGTTCCGGATCGACGAATGCCTGCGCTGCGGCAAACCGCCCAAAGACATCCTCGGCCTGTCCGGCCGCCATCGCGGCCGCCTGGTCACGCAGGTCGACGGCGTAGTGGAAGGAGGCATAGGTGTACACCTTGCCCACGCGGTCGATCAGACCGCGCATCACGTCCAGCGCGGCGACGAGCACGTCGGGCCCCTCCGCAAGCCGGCCCTCGAAGGCGGACAGGGTCGCGATCGCATCCATGAGGCAGATCAGCTCCACCTCCCACGCGGCATCCGAGGCAAACAGGCTCTCGGCATTCCAGGTGTACTTCTTCTCGATCTCACTGCGCTGTGGCACGGTCTTTGTGGGCATGGCAACTCCTTATGTCTGGTGATTGGTGACTCGGGACTGGCGACTGGGTCCGGACCCAGTCGCCAGTCCCCAACCACTCATCACCTGGCCCGCCGCAGATAGCGCTCGCGCGTCAGCATCACGTCATATGTCACCTGCGCCTTGTGGCCCGGCGACTGCGGGATGCAGTAGTAGCGCTCGCGCGTCAGCATCACGTCATATGTCACCTGCGCCTTGTGGCCCGGCGACTGCGGGATGCAGTAGAACAGCTCGTAACCATTCTTCTCAAAGGCCCGCAGGCTGCGCGGGTTGTAGTCGGCGATATCGCACCCAAAGATCCGGTCGACGGCCTGCTGCTCGAAGGCGAAGCTCGTCAGCAGGCCAATGATCTCGGTGCCCAATCCCCTGCCCCAGAGCCCCTTATCACCGATCATCAAGTCGATCCGGCGCAGGTCCTCCCCTGGGAACCGCTCGAGAAGCCGCGGCAAGTTCATCTCTTGCAGCCAGCCCTCACCGATCGGCTCGCCACGGCGCAACAGCCCGGTCAACTCGGCGACGAAACAGAGGGCCCGCTGCGACACCCCCCGGTAGATGGCCTGGATCTCCACGAGCGTGCGGCTCCGGACATCATCGCCCTCCGAGAAGTAGAGCACCTCAGGATCCTGGTTCCAGCGCAGCAGCGTTGACCAGTCGTCCTCCGTCATCGGGCGGAGCGCGACGCGTCTGCCGGTCAGCACGATATCGTGGGTTCGCAGGTGTTCGGGCACGACACACTCCGTCTGCACACGACAAGCAGCACATGCATCATAGGCGATTC
>JALOOJ010000251.1 GCA_025454475.1 Anaerolineae bacterium | reverse complement strand
GGAACAGAACCTGCTCGCCTACACCGACCACTTCCGGGAGATGGCGCGACCCGACAATGTCACGGGCCCCTTGGCCTTTCTGGCGCTCGTCGCCCGACGTCGGGGCAATGAGAATCTGGCTCGGGCGCGCCTGGTCGAGGCTTTGGGCATGGGGCTAGGCCAGGAGTACTTCCTGGCGGTCCTCGTTACGCTTGGCGTCTGCGGAAGCATGTTACCTCGAGGAGGCGGTCGAGCTCTATGCCACCGCCACGTCGCACTCTGCAGCAGCGAACGCGCAGTGGTTCCAGGACATCCTTGGCGAGCCCATCGCCCGCCTGACCGAGGCACTGCCCGAGGACGTCCGTCAGGCCGCCCAGGCGCGTGGGCGGGAGCGCGATCCGTTCGCGACGACGCGGGAGGTGCTGGAGAAACTCAGGGCGTCCTCCGACCCATCGGCAATGCTGCGTTCGAGCTACCCTGCCCGTGGCTGACCAGACACCGTGGGGGATTTGTCAGTCTCGAGGGGATGCGCGATTGTAGCGGCCAGGCGCGTCTACGAAGCACCCGACGCCGATGATAGCAGCCGATTCCTGTCAGAAAGGAGCCAGACAATGCAGTTCTCAATCCCGCACGCTATGGTATTGGAGCATGACGGGCTGCACGAGAGCCTGACCGAGGTCATCAAGATCGGTGGGAAGACCGGAGCCGCGGGCGAAGGCGTCGCTGAAGCCCTCCACGCCCACTTTGTCGCAGAAGAGGAGTTTGCCCTTCCACCCCTCGGCTTGCTGGCCGCACTGGTCGCCGGAAAGGTCTCCCCCGACATGGCAGAGGTCCTCGCAATGACGGACATGCTGGAGGCGGAGATGCCTCGTATGCTCAGTGAGCACGGGGTGATCGTGGCCGCTCTGGAGAGGCTCGTCGACGCGGCAACCCAGGAGGACAGGCCGGAAGCGATCGACTTCGCAGAGAAGCTCAAGCTTCACGCCCAGTTCGAGGAAGAGGTCTCCTACCCTACGGCCATCCTGATCGGGAAGTATCTGAGGCTGAAACTCGGCGGGTAGGCGCTGCAGGGCCGCGCTGATCCATCCACACGCGAGATGACAACCCCGCAAGGTTTCCGCAGCTTGCGGGGGCTTCTAGGTGTCAGCCGATGCCGGCACTTGCGCCTCGGCCCAATCGCCACATCACGGTCGTCAATACGCTAACCATCGCACAGACCCCAAGGAGCGACCTATGCCCAAGAAGATCGCGTTCATCGGCGCAGGCAGCGTCACCTTCACACGCAATCTGGTCCGCGACATCCTCACGTTCCCGGCATTCGTGGACTGTGAGATCGCCCTTATGGATATCGATGCCGACAACCTGTCGCTGGCCCGACAGGTCGTCGAACGCATCGTCGCGGCCGGCAGCTACCCGGCGACCGTGACCGCGACGCTCGATCGCGCCGCGGCACTGGATGGCGCTGACGGCGTGCTCACGACGATCCTTACCGGCGACGACGAGGACATCGTCACCGACATGGCCATCCCCAAGGAATACGGCATCTCCATAAACGTGGGGGACACCCGTGGGCCCTCGGCCATCTTCCGCTTCCTCCGCACCTGGCCCCCGATGCTGGAGATCCTGCGCGACATCGAGCGCCATTGCCCTGACGCCATCTTCCTCAACTACACCAACCCAATGGCGATGCTCTGCCGCGCGATCCAGGGCGTGTCGAAGGTCCGCGCCAGCGGTCTCTGCCACAGCGTGCAGGGCACGGCGGAGATGCTGGCCCGTTGGATCGGCGCCCCGATGGACGACATCACGTACGTCTGCGCCGGCATCAACCACCAGGCGCACTACCTGACGTACGAGTGGAACGGTAAGGATGCCTATCCCCTCATCCGCGAAGCCGTGATGCGGCGACCCGACATCTACAACGAGGAGCAGGTGCGCAACGAGATGTTCCTGCACCTTGGCTATTACGTCACCGAGTCGAGTGGCCACAACTCCGAGTACAACTGGTGGTTCCGCAAACGCCCCGACCTCATTGAGAAGTACTGCACGCACGGCACCGGCTGGAATCCCGGGCACGACTGGTTCGAGCGGCGCAACCCCACCGTTAGCCGCAAGGAGCGGCGCGTGGCAGAGTTCAACCGCTGGATGTCCGGCGACATCGACCTAACCCGCGGACACGAGTACGCCACGTGCATCTTCAATGCCGTCTTCGGCGATCACACGATGTTCGAGTTCAACGGCAACGTGCGCAACTTCGGGCTCATCGACAACCTGCCAATCGGCTGCTGCGTCGAGGTACCTGTGCTGGCCTCACAGGGCGGCCTCAAGCCGATGCACGTGGGCCCACTGCCCCCGCAGCTCGCGATTCTCAACAGCCTCAACGCCCAATGCGAGGAGCTGGCGGTCGAGGGTGCGCTCGAGGGCAACCGGGAGAAGATCCACTACGCGTGCCTCTACGATCCCCTGACGGCGTCCCTGCTCTCGATGGGCGAGACTAGAGAGATGGTCGACAGGCTCTTCAGGGCCGAGGAGAAGTGGCTGACTGAGTTCCCCTAGATCAAGCCGACCAGACAGCCGCTCCCTGCGTACGGCCGCTAAGCCTGTCTCCCCGCGCGAGAGGGGACCTCACAATCTGTCAGGCGAGGGAGACGCGACGATGCACAGTCGAAGGGTGATCGTCGCACGGCTCGCGGCAGCGCTACTCGCTGCCGTCCTCGCAGTGAGCTGCGCTGCGGCGGTGTGTGGCCTCTACCGCCCAACCACCTCGCTCGGAAGGGGTCGCCACGCCCGCAGGCGCGGGCGCACTGCCGGTGGTGGAGGCCGGCTGCCGGCGGATCTTTGCGCAGTGGAATTGGCCCTGTCGTTCGACCTGTCGCGGGCGATGCGGGCCGCCAAGGCACTCGAGATCTGCTGAATGCGGCCGCTGCCGACCAGGCAGCGGGAGGCGACGGCGCAGCCTTCACTGGCGCGGCCAGCCAAGCTTTCCGGGACCTGTTCGCCGGCGAGATCGCCGATGCGGGTTCTGGTGACAGCCTGCGCCTCGCGGCAGAGGCCTGACGCCTGGTGTGGCGGGCGCCACCAAGACGATGCGGGCCTTCTTCGAGCAACACCCGCTGGCAGATGGCTAACGCTTGGTTGCGCTGATGTCTGGCGTTCGTGTGCGCGACTTCGGGCGCTGCGTTGCCTCACCAGTCGAACGGCCGGTCCTGAAAAAGGTCGTAGAACATAGCGTCGGGCGGTGGATCGCGCTCGATGAAAGCCACGAGGCGCGCCGCGGCCTCCTCCGGCTCGGTCGGCGCGAGGGTGCACTTCTCCTTGCTGGCCAGGAAGGTCCGCAGCCACCCCGGCTCGATCAGGTGGACGCGGATCCCGAACTCGGCGACGTGGTTCTGCAGCAGGATCGACTGGATGTTGAGCGCTGCCTTCGAGCCGCAATAGGCATACCGAGTGCGCTGGCCGCGGCGCACGCGAGCAGCCATGCTCCCCGCCTCCGAGGAGATGTTGATGATGCGCTTCTTCGTTCCGGCGCGCAGCAGCGGCAACACCGACTGCGCCACCCGCAACGCGCCCAGCGCGTTCACGTTGTAGACGGCCAGCATATCGCCGAAGTCTAGCGCGTCGGTGATCGTGGCGTCCTTCTGGCCGATAATCGCGGCGTTGTTGATCAACACATCCAAGTGATCGACCTCGCCGGCGATCTTCGCAGCCGCAGCGGCAACTGAGTCATCGCTGCCCACATCGAGGGGCACGATGCTCAGGCGCGTTCCGTTGCGCTCCTGTAGTTGCATCAGACCACTGAGGTCAATGCCGTAGGCACCGGCGAAAACGGTATCGCCGTGCTCGAGGAACTTCGCAACCAGCGCAAGGCCCAGCCCGCGATCGGTCCCGGTAATGTAGACGTTCACTGCATCTTCCTCCAATCTCAGCGCGCGTTCACCTCAGCCGCGACGCTGCGCAGGTGTTCAGCCGCGAGCCGGTACTCCTCGTTCGATGGCAGGTGCTCAAGCATCAACGGCATGTCTTGATCCAGGCGGTCCAGCGCCCCGATCAGGGCGTGGTAGTCCAGCCGTCCCAGGCCAGGCCGCACCTCATCGATATGCACCACCATGCCCTTCGAGACGACCACGTCCTTGGCGTGGCAACTCCTGATGAACGGGCCAAGCTCGGCCACATAGACCTCGATCAGCTCAGCGCTGTGGTAGCAGAGATACGGCGTGACCGCGATATTCGCCAGGTCGAAATGCACGCCGAAACCCGGACGGTCGACCGCCTCCAGCAGCGCCCGATAGCTGTCGCACGAATAGGGGAAGATATCGGGGACGAGCTCCAACGTGAACCGGGTCTCCGTCGGATTGACCGCGTCGAGGATTGTCTGGATCGTCCTGACGATGAGATCGAAGATGGCGGGTGCAAAGGCCTCGGCGGGGTCTCGTCGCCATCCCGCCGAGTTCACCAGGCACCGCGCCCCGAGTGCCTCGGCCATCTGCAAGAGCTGGATGCTCTCCTCGATCGCCCGCCCGCGTTCGTCCTCATCCTCGGCGACGTAGTTCCGTCCCCAAGCGCCCACCTCCGCGATCACGATATCCGCGTCCTGGGCAGCCCTCCGGTAGGCGAGCAGGTCGCCGTCGCTCGGGAACCGCCCGCCTGTCGGAATCCTGTACGGCGCGTAAGCCGCTCGGTACCCCTTGGACTGCAGGATCGCCACCCACGCCTCGGGACTGTGAAACTGCTCGTCAAAGAAACCGCCCAGTCGCATAGCCCTGCTCCTCTCTGTCGACCTCTATGCCGCAGCCCGGCCCGACCCACCTGAACCGCTACGCCATAGAGCCGCGTCGACGCCAGCATGGACGCCACCATCTTCTGCACGCATAGCTGGCCAATGTACCACGAAACCGGGCACAGCGATAAGCCAACGCGTTCCGCCAACAATGCCCGTTGAATGTGGCCCAGACCGTGACTCGTTTGAGCCGCGATAACGTGT
>JALOOJ010000250.1 GCA_025454475.1 Anaerolineae bacterium | reverse complement strand
CGTGGACGCCGGTCCAGATCCGCGGGACGTGGGGATAGCCGTAGAGGAAAAGCGGCTCCTCCGGGGTGATGTCGACACGGGCGGCGCCGGCCGAGAGCGTCTTAGCGGCGTAGCGGTCTGGCGTAATCGGGCAAGCTCCCCTCATCGGTTGAGCCTCACGGGGGCGAGGCCGGGAACGAAGCGGCAGGCCTCGATGAGGGCGTCGCTATAGGCACCATAGGTCATCGCCAGATGGTGCGGGAAAGGCCCTTCGATGATCGTGCGCTCCCAGTGGGGCCAGTCATCGACCTGCATCCACACGTAGTTGTTCTGCGTCGCTGGACCGTCGGTCGAGTGTCCCTCGCCGACGGCGAGGCGATAGTCGCCGGTGTCGCCGTCAAACCGGGCTACGGTGATGGGACCGTCTTTGAGTCGGAAGTGGGTCATCCCCGAGAGCGGGCTGGGCAGGATCCAGTGATGTCCGATTCTCACCTCGGCATCGGGGTGGCGCATCGACAGCGGTGCTCCAGCGTGCCAGAGAAGCGCGGCGTTGTCGTCCGTCGGATGGCGGCTCGTGAACTCAGCGAGCCATACTGGGTCACGGCCCAGAGCAGCGCGCCTCAGTAGCGCACCGCTGATGGCGCCGTGGATGTCGGATTCCAGCGCGAAGGCGTAGTGCTCGGCGACCTCCCCCTCGGCGTGGATGCAGTACGCGCCCATCGCGTCGACGACCGACATGAAGGTCTGGAAGGCGATGGCTTCGAGCCCGTGGTCCGCCGCGAGGTCCAGGATCTGGTCACGAACCGCCAACACGTTCATCAGGGCCGCATTCTCGAGCCCTTCAATCCGGTAGGCACGGCGCAGCTCGGCAACTTCCTTCGCGTAGTGCTCTTGTCTGGCCTTGGCGCGCTGCCGTGAGGCGGCTATGAACTCGACCATGTCGAAGGGCAGCACCTCAACGGCGAACTTCTGGAGCAGCTCGCTCTCGTTCACGATCGTCGACCAGAAGAAGTCGATACGCTGACCGATCAGGCCAATCCGCATGCCGCTGCGCAGTGCGCCGGCGATATGGGCCGCGCGCACATAGGTGTCAATGCCCTGGCGGAGCTTTGGGTCGTCGAGGCGGCAGTTCTCGATGTAGGTGAAGGGGACGCTCAGCTTCGAGAGCACCTTGCTCGAGGCGAAGAGCCCGCAGAGTGTGTCGCGCAGGCGGGTCCCGTCATCGAGCGGCGCCTCATCACGCGGCCCCCAGAGAAGTACCGGCACGCCGAGCTTTTTGGCGATCATGCCCACAGCGCCCTCTGTGCCGAAATTGCAGTGTGGCATAAAAAGGGCCGTCGCGCCGGCTTTCCGGAAGTGGGCGACAGCGGTGTCGACGTGGGTCTGATCCCTCACGAGCCCATCCTCGAGCACGCCCTCCAGGTCGATGTAGGGCACCTGCCAGAGGTGGAGCTTCTCCTGGAGCGTGCACTTGACGCGGATGGCGTCCTCGTTGGAAAACACGAACTTGCCGATGGGACAGAGGCCGAGAAGCGGGCTAGGGGGCATGGGTTACCTCGGTGGCGGACGGGCGATAGGGGAAAGGCGAGACGGTACAAGGGACTCGAGATGGGGACGACTGTGCTCGCTCCGACGGGGCCACAGGCTGCCGATGGAAGGCCATTGCGGTCATTGGTGGGCGCACCAGCTTTCGTAGAGCGCCGTGCAGTGGGCCACGGCAGAAGGCGCTGGGCGGTAGAGGGGCTGACCTTCGGCAGCGCCGCCTCGATACGCGGGCGGCACGAAGTCGCGGGCATCTGCGGCCGCGAGCGTCGCGGCCCCGATGCGAGCATCCCCAACGCCGCGGCGTACGGGACATCCGAGGATGTCGGCGAGGCGCTGCAGCCAGAAGGGGCTGCGGCTTCCGCCGCCGATGGCAGTGACCAGCGCAGGCCAGGCACTGACCTCCATGTCCTCTGTGATGAGCTGGCGCAGGGAAAAGCCGATCCCCTCCAGGACGGCCAGCGCTCGCCGTGCGGGATCGGCTGGCCCGATCCACGCTCGTGCGGTGGCCATGCGTTCGGGGTAGAAGCAGCCGGACGTGCCACAGGTCGGCGATGTCCGCACAGCGGAGGCCCGCTGGGCGAGCGCGACGAATGCGCCAACGCTCTGACCGGGCATCACCACGTCTCTGGCCCAGTCGAGCGCCAGACAGCCGTGGTTGCGCACGCCCAGCTCGTAGAAACCGCCGCCAGGGTAGGGGCCCCAGCATCCGAGGCCGCTGAAGGGCCCGGGCTCTTTTCCGGCGAAGCGGTAGGCAACAAGCGCGGTGCCAAGGGTGGCGACGAGATCGTCCTCACCGCACCCGTTGCCAAAGCCGCCTGCCGTCTGGTCGTTACCGGCCAGGACGATCTCTACATCCTCGGCTAGCGTGAGCTCAGGGCTGATGCTGCGCGCTCGAACGGGTAGCCCCAGAGGGGTGAGCGAAGGGAGCTGCTCCGACGTGACGCCCGATAGCATCAGCGCATCCTGCCACCAGGCACCATGCTGCAGGCTGAAAAGGCCGCTCATCGCCGCCAGGTTCGGGTCGGTAACATCGAGCGCGGCAAGTCGCCACATGACGTACGCTGGAAGCAGGGCAACGTGTCGCGCGCGCGCAAGGACATCCGGGGCCTCGCGGCGGTACCAGAGGACTTTGGAGAGCTGCATCTCCGCCATTCCGCTCGAGAAGCTGCAGTGCGCGTGGAAGTCCGCCCCCAGCGCTGCAGCGATCTCGTCGGCATACGGCGCCCCGCGCGTGTCGAGCCAGCTCACGAACGGCGTGAGGGGCTTCCAGGCATCGTCAAACAGCGCAAAGGTCTGCGCCTGGCTCGCCACGGCGATGCGATCGATCGCGCGCGGCTCGACACCCGCGAGGGCACACGTATCTAGGACCAGGGTCAGGGCTGACTGCCAGATGATCTCAGCATCGAGCTCGACGTGCGAGACAGCGCCATCGGTCTCGTTGCGGGCGTAGATGACGGGGACGCTTGCCTCGGCGACGCACCCACGCGCCGCGTGGAAGAGCGCGGCCTTGAGGTTGGTTGATCCCAGGTCTAGCGCAAGGACATAGGTGATGGCGGCGGGCGCGTCCATGATCTGGTGTCCCGTATTAGCGATCGGCTGTCAGCTCACGGACCCCCGGGCGGTCTGCTCGATCCACCTTGATCAGCGCGACTGCATAACGATCCATATGCGTGGCAACCGTGTTGACGCCGTGTCCCAGATGACCGCGCTCTACTTGGGCGTAGGTGCTCTCTCTATCGACCACCACCACACTGTAAGTGAGATCGGCGTCACCGGGTAGTCCTTCGAACCGAACGTCGACAGGCCCAGGCTCGCCGTCAAAGCGGCTCAGTAGGGCAGCGGTCTCTCCTGTGAACGGGTCGGCAGCCGCCAGACAGCGCAAGCCGGCGCCGTCGCCGATGAGCTCGGCGTGAACACGGCCCGGGTAGTCGAGAAGCTCCCGAAAGGATCGCATCGCGCAGAAGGCCTTTTGCCGCACGCCATAGTAGTCGAAGAGCCCGCAGAAGAGCGCCATCGGTTGCCCGTCGTAGTAGGTCGCCACGTCCACCCCAGCGTCCTGGAGTAGGATCAGCGTCGCCGCAACGAAGGCGGCGCCTACCTCGTTCTTCTGGCGCTCAAACGCTTCACGGCGAGCAAGCTCCTTGTCGGGGCCCCAGATGTCCCAGTTGGCAGGGCCGTAGTTCCATTCGTTGAGGTGACTCTCGACGCCGCCGTACCCGTAGCGTTCGAGCAGGCCGCGCACCTCATGCGCGTGCGCCTCGATGACGCGCGGGTCGACCGTGTATTTGTGCCACGACACGAAGTCCAGCGGGCAGTCATGCGCCCTGCAATGGGCCAGGAAGCGCTCGAGGAAGGTTGCAGCGGGGTGGGGACGCTCGTAGCGCGCTGTGGCGGGACCTCCCACCCTAATCCCCGGATCATACGCCTTCAGCATCTTGGACGTCGTCTCGTAGAGCTCGAAGTACTGCTCCGGGGTGCCCGACCACATGGCATCGCCGATATCGGCCTCGTTCCAGACCTCCCAGTACGCAACGCGGTCTCGGTACCCATCGGCCCAGCCGTAGTTGTAGTGCTTGACGATCCCGAGACAGATCGCGGCCCACCTGGTGAAGTCCCTCGGGGGATCGGTGTAGTACTTGCGGTCGGTGTGCTCGATGCTCACGCCCAGCCGGTAGATGATCTGGGCGCCGGCGTCGACGATCTTCTGCAGATACGCGTCGGTTCGGCGGAAGTCATAGGCGGCGGGGTCATCCGGATCGGCGCCGAAGTCCGGGAAGACCTGCGGGATGTCAACCTCGCGGGGGTGGGGCCAGTTGGGATCGTGGAGCCGCACGTATGGCACCGCCAGGTCCCGATAGGCAGGCGATACGTCGACCAATGACCCGTAGCCCTCCGGCCCATTGTTGACGCCCTGCAGCGGCTTGATACGGCCCGCCGGTTCGGCAACGCTCACGACGACTGTCTGTGTGGTCATTCCGAGGCAGCCTCCCGGTTAGCCTAGTTGGTTCGTAATAACCGCTTCAGCGGTTCTGCTCCCGTCGTTTGAGGCACCGGAACGACTGAAGTCGCACCTACAACCCCCAACCATCATCTCAACTGTGCCCTAGGGCTCCGAAAGGGGCCAGGACAGCACGATGGCGTCTGTCACGTCGCCAGCCGGCTGCGGCAGATCAACGCAGAACCCGCTGTCGACCGGAGTCCAGGTCAGCGGGCGGGCGTCGCCCAGGATCG
>JALOOJ010000090.1 GCA_025454475.1 Anaerolineae bacterium | reverse complement strand
CGTCGAGCGACCCATCCGGCTCATCCTCGACGGCGCGGCTGGCGACATCCACCCACCGGGCTACTACCTGCTGCTACACGGATGGCGCGCCATAGCCGGAGAATCGGAGTATGCGCTGCGCGCGTTCTCGGCTCTCTGCGGCGTGCTCACTGTGGCTGTCGCCGCCGCGATCGCCAAGACCGCCGCTTCCGACCGCCCCAGATATGCGGACCGCAGGCGATCGGAGATGGCCTTCAGGCTACTCGCCCGCTTTGAACCCGACCGCGGTTCCGACCGCGGTTCCGACCGCGGTTCCGACCGCACGATCCAGGCGGAACACCGCCCAGAAGGCCACAGGCTGAGCGTTTGGGCCGCAGCGGCCCTCGTCGCCGTGCATCCCCTTGCAGTCACATATAGCCAAGAGGCCCGCATGTATGCCCAGCTAGGGCTCGCCTCAGCGCTAACGCTATGGACCGCACTGCTTCTGGTGCGCCAGGATGTGCACCCGCTTCCGAGCAAGCCACTCAGAAGCGGCCCGTTTCTGAGCGGCCCGCTCCGCCGGCCCCTGCTCACCACCCTGGCACTCGCCACCTGCATCGCGTTCGGCCTCTATACCCAATACGCCTACAGCCTCGCCCTGGTAGGTCTCTCCTTCGCATTCGGCCTCTTCTGGCTCACCTATCGAGCTGATCAGTGTGATCGGCTCGCTAAGCTCGATCGCTCACCGCGCTGGTCGTTGCTGGGACGGTGGATGGCCGCGCACGCCCTCGGCGGCCTGCTCTATCTGCCTTGGGCGCCCATCGCTCTGGGCGCAACTGGCTGGCAACCGCCTGATCTCGCCGCCGGCGCGCCGGCTCTGACCGCCCTCACCCACACACTGCTAGTCGGCACGACGCTCCCCGAGCGGACTCCGACCATCGCGCTTGTCTGCGTGTGCCTTCTGGGGATGTGGGCCCTGGGAATCTCGGTGCGAGCACGATCTGGCAGCATAACGCGCCTCGCAGCCTGGGCAGGCCTGTCAATGGCCCTGATACCGCCAGCGCTTATCGCCTTGGCGGGGCTCTACCGTCCGGCTTACCTGAAGTTCCTGGTAATCAGCGTAGCCCCCCTCGCCGTCGCTCTCGCATTCCCTCTGTGCCAACGTGAGATCCCGAGCGCCACTTCAGCAAAGCGACGCCTGCCCGCAGCAGCCAAGCAGCTCGCGGCGGCGGGGCTATTGGTCGGTCTCTTGCTGGCCCAGCGCACATCGCTGCTGCACCTTTACACCGACCCGACCTTCAAGCGCGATGACTACCGCGGCATTGCCCAACTGCTTCGCGACGAAGGACAGCCAGGCGATGTCATCCTGCTCAACGCGCCAAACCAGTGGGAGGTCTTCACCTACTACTACCACGGTTCCGACCGCGCCGACCGCGAAGAGCGCGGCGATTCGCTGCCCATCTATCCGGCGCCCTACCGTCCGACGGCAGCCGAGGCTGAGGCCTGGGTCAATGGCATTGTCGGGGATCACCCGAATGCGCGGCTGTTCGTCCTATTCTGGGGCGACCTCGAATCGGACCCCAACCGCGCGATTGAGCGCGCCCTCGCGCGTCTCGCTTTCAAGGCCACTGAGACGTGGATCACGTCCGTGCGCCTGGCTCGCTACGGCACCGGTCCCCTGCCCGCATCACCCTCTGTCGAGGCTGCCGCGCTCGTGGACTACCGCATTCGTCTCACGGGCTATGACGTCGCAGTGAAGCCGCATCACCCTGGGGACTGCGTAACCGTAACGCTCTTCTGGCAGGCGTACACGACCATCGAGGAACCACTCAAGGTCTTCGTCCACCTTGTGGGAGGGGAGACTGGAGGCACGATCTTTGCCCAGGCGGATATGGAACCCCAAGCGGGCTTCCTGCCCACCACAGCCTGGCTGCCCGACCAAGGTATTGTGGACCGTTACGGACTGCTGTTGCCGTCCGACCTGGCGCCGGGAACTTACGACCTACGGGTCGGCATGTACCGCTACTCAGGAGAACGTCTGCCGCTCTCAGTATCAGGCGTCGCGATGGGTGACTTCCTCGAGCTGGGCCGCGTCACGGTAGAGACACCCTAGCCTCGCGCCCGCTCGAGCTTCACTACTTCGCAAACACGCCCAGCGCCACCGGCACGGGAATCAACGACTCGATCTGCGGGCCCCCATCTATCCAGAGGCCTGACGACGTCCCACCATCAAGATTGAGTGCCACATCCAGGTCAAGGCCGCTCTCAGCCAACCAGACCGCCAGCGAGTGCAGGCTCAGGTAGCCGCGCGGCGCAATCAGCAACAGCACCCGCCCCTGCCGGTCCTGCGCCACGACCGTACGGCGCGAGGCGCGCCCGTCATCCCCATCTGCCGGGAATCCCATGGCCCCGCCCGGTTTGATCAACATCGGAAAGCTCTGGATTGCACCCTGCAACGACTCGCTGGGATCGTAAGGCCAGGTGCGAAGCCACCGGACTGAGACGGCGCCGTCATTTGCCACGGCGAACATACCCGCGAAGTCACCATAGGGCGTGCCGAAGGGCTGCCCATCGACCACCGTCAGGCCCGTGACCATGGCCTCAGGTGTGAAGTATCCCCCATTCACCACCAGCAGCGCGCCAAGCTGCCGCGCCCAAACGCTCACCGGATAGGCGACTCCCGGCGTGTAAGCCACCCGAAGGGACACCGTCTGAAGATCCAGCCGCGCCACACTCACCCGCTCCGTCATCTGGCCCACCAGCACATCGAGACTCCGTACCTCGATGCCCGGATGCACAACGACCCAACCGGTGTCAGGGGGTAGCGGTGTGATGGTGGGCTGCGGCGTCCACAGGGAGGCTAACGTGGGTGTTGGCTGCAATGCGGGAGTCCAGGTCGCAGGCAACAGAAGCGTGGGAGACGGCGACGCCGGCAACGCATCACAAGCCGGCGCAATAGCCAGCAGCAGCACACCCAGTAGCGCAGATCGGCGGACCTTGCCCATTGCCGCGTGAGTATAGCCGACGCCTACTATGGGTCAACAGAGAGGTCGGCGGGACCCCGTGTTGGGGCCTCACCGACCTCGGTGTGATCCACTACCCTCAGCAGGGCAGTATGATTGAAGGGATCAGGCGTCCGCCATCTGCGGTGCCGCCCACGCAATCTCCAGTTCCTCCAGCCGGGCGGCTGTTGGCATCCCTGTCTCGGTGTCCCACCCCATCATGCCGTAGAATTGGGTCACCGCCTTGGCGAGTACCTCCGGCAGTACGGGCTCCTCGGTGACCGATCCGCTGCGATGGTACTCAGCCATGCGCGCCGGCAGCTTGTCGTCCTCACGCGTCCAGCCGCAGCGCATGTTGAACAGGCGCATCATCGTGACGTAACGCTCACCCGCCTTGAGCAACTCCCACAGGTTGGTCTTCCATCCCGTGATGGCCCGCACGATGTCGACCTTCTGGTCGGTGGACCAGGGGATGAACGCACACAGGCCCAGTGAGTTCTCAAGCCACTTCATATTGCCGGTCACTGTGTAGGCATGCACCTTGGTCGCGGAGAGGTCCGTGGCGGGCGCAGACGTGTAGACGCCCATTTCCTTCCATCCTTCGCCAACCGGGTCGCGGACGAGCCCCTCGTCCCACATGTTGTGCATGTGGTCTGCGCCCGTGGGTGACACTGCATAGCCCAACGCCTGACCATGGCGCGAGCGGCACTCGTGCATTGGGAACGGCTGGTTGTGCGCGTTAACGGTGAATGCCTCAGCGCCGCGACCGATCTTCTTCGCCGCGATAGCCGACCCCTCGGCGAGCAGATCGCCCAACCCCTCACGGTCGGCAATCTGCTGGACCATCGCCACCATCGCTTTGCCGTTGCCGAACCTCAGCTCCAGCCCGCCGGTATCCTCAACCGAGAGCAGTTCATTCTCAAAGCACTCCATCGCGAATGCCACGACCATGCCTGCCGTGATCGTGTCCAGCCCATAGGCATTGCTGATCTCGTTCGCCTTGCAGATCGCACGCAGGTCGTCGACGCCACACACCGAACCGAAAGAGCCCAGTGTCTCGTACTCCGGACCGCCGTACATCGGATCGACCTGATAGTCCGCGTCATTGACCTCAACCACGCGCTTACAGCGAATTGGGCAAGCATAGCACCCGCCGCGGTCGATGAGTAGCGTGTCGCGCAGCGCCTCGCCGCCAATCGCCTCGTTGCCCTCGAACTGCCCATCCTGGAAGTTACGCGTCGGGAGCTTTCCCTGCTTATGGAGCCCGGTCAGGCCACCCGGGGTCCCCAGCTCGTGCATACCCCATGCCATCTCTTTCCAGTTCGTCGTCATGAACTTGGCGAGAGCCTGCACGCCTTCCTTGTCAGCCACCGGCACCGGCGCCGTGCCATGCGCCACGACGCACTTGAGCTTCTTCGAACCCATCACCGCGCCCAGGCCGGTCCGGCCCGCGGCGTGCTTCAGGTCATTGATCACGCAGGCATAGCGCACCAGCTTCTCACCGGCGGGACCAATCAGGGCAAGGCGTGCGTTTTTCTCACCCAGTTCGTCCCTGACGGCCGCCTGAGTGTCACCCGTCGTCATCCCCCAAAGATGATCAGCCGGGCGGATCTCCGCCTCACCGTCGTGCAGCCACAGATAGACTGGGGATTCCGCCTGACCGCGCACGACGACGGCATCGTAACCCGCGCGCCGCATCTCGGCGCCGAAAAACCCACCCACATCCGCCTCACCGTACCCGCCGTTCAGCGGCGACCTGCCCCCGACGGCACTGCGCCCCGATCCCGCAATCGGGACACCCGTCATCGGGCCCCCAGCGAAGATCAGCAAGTTATCGGGTCCTAGCGGATCGGTATCCGCAGGCACTTCCTTCAGCAAATAGTAGGCAATCAGACCGGCCCCGCCCAGATACTGGCGATAGAACAGCTCGTCGTGCTCCTCAACCTCCAACGTCCCGTTCGTCAGGTCAACCCTAAGAATCTTCCCCGTGTAACCGTTCACAGACTCCTCCCTCGATATAACTGAAATCACGCATCCATGGACGCCGTTAGTGAAGTCGGCGCATCCCGTATGGGGGCCACCCACATTCTACCCGGTTGGCGCAGAGGTCAAAAAAGCTGCCACAGTCTCGTATGCTCATAGCAGTTTCACCTGAACCGCCCATTCTGTCAAGCGCCTCGTGGATGTGACATTCGCCCACCATAGCAGACCAACCAGTCTTGACAGTTAGCCGGCGTGACCTTATCATGGTGTTGGCATGATGCAGCGCACATTCGTGCGCCAAACAACGAAACTGACCTCCGACCCGAATGGACCCACTGGGTCCTTAGGGCGATAGGGTGCCGGAAGCAATTCCGTCGCCTGCCATGTTTGCAAAGGAGGCAGTCTTCCCGTGACCAGTGACGGGAAGACTGTCTCCTTTTCTGTTGTGGGGATCTGGCCCGCCGACGGCGGGTGCTCTGTAAAACCTGGGCAGTACTGGCCTGCCCCAAGCGACTGTACATCACCAAGGAGGTTGCCCTATGTGGATACTACGTCTGAATATGACCGATCACTCCTACAAACTGGAAGATATCCTTGAGCGCTACAAGCACCTCGGAGGGCGCGGGCTCACCTCTACGCTCATCTACGACGAGGTAGACCCACAATGCCATCCCCTGGGCCCTGCAAACAAGCTTGTGTTCGCGCCTGGGATGATCACTGGCACGTCGGCACCAACCTCAGCCCGAGTATCCGTGGGTGCCAAGTCGCCGCTCACCGGCGGCATCAAGGAATCAAACGCCGGCTCGGGATGGGCCCCCGCGCTCGCCCGTATGGGCATTAGGGCCCTGGTCGTTGAAGGACAGCCTGAAGGCGAGGGGTTCTGGATGGCGCATATTGCCATGGTTGACGGCAAGCCGCAAGTCGCGTTTATGCCCGCCGACGAGTACACGGGCAGGGATCTGTATGAGGTGTATCCCGAGATCTACGCCCGCTTCGGCAACAAGGTTCACGTGGCTGCCATCGGTACGGCAGGCGAGTTCGGCTATCCCAACTCCGGCGTTGCCTTCAACGACATGAAGCGCAACCCAACCCGCTATTCAGGCCGCGGCGGTCTGGGCTCTGTGATGGGCAGCAAGCGACTCAAGGCCATCGTCATCGATCCTACGGACGGGCCCGGTGTCCATATCGCCGACGAAGGGCTCTTCAAGCAAGGGCAGGCGAAGATGCGTGAAGCGCTGATGGAACACGCCATCACCAAGCCCAAGGGGGGGCTCAACTCGTACGGCACCGCCATCCTGATCAACATCCTCAATGAGGCCGGCGGTCTGCCTACCCGCAGCTTCAGCGCGGGCCGTTTTGAGGGAGCCGCCGACGTTGCCGGCGAGGCCATTTTCGAGACTAACAAGGAGCGCACAGGCAAGGAGGTCTACAACCACGCCTGTAGCCCCGGGTGCATCATCCAGTGCTCCAACACCCTGTACGACAAGGATGGCAAGGAGGCTGTCTCCTGCATCGAGTACGAGTCCGATTGGGCCTTCGGGCCAAACTGCGGGATCAGCGACCTCGATGCCATCGGCCAGTTGGTCACACTCTGCAACGCCTATGGCCTGGACACGATCGAGGCGGGCGTCACAATCGGTGTGGCGATGGACTCGGGCATGATCCCCTTTGGCGACGCCGAGGGTGCCATCAGCCTGATGCACGAGATTGGCAAGGGGACCGCCAGGGGACGGCTTCTGGGGATGGGAGCCGCGAATGTCGCTAAGGCCTTCGGCAACCCACGCAGCCCAACTGTCAAGGGACAGGCTATGCCCGCCTACGATCCTCGCGCCGTCAAAGGCATCGGCGTCACCTACGCCACCACAACTATGGGCGCCGACCATACCGCCGGCTACACGATCGCTCCCGAGATCCTCAGTGTGGGCGGCGCATCGGATCCCCTGAAAGCAGAGAAGGGCAAGGCGGATCTGAGCCGCGCCTTCCAGAAAACCACGGCCCTGATCGACTCCAGCGGCCACTGCCTCTTTATCGCCTTTGCCATTCTCGACATCCCGAGTGGCTTCGAGGGGATGGTCGAAGAGGTCAATGGAATGTTCGGCACCAACATGACCGGTGACGAGCTCGTCGAGCTTGGCGCGGAGATCCTGCGCCGTGAGCGTGCCTTCAACGAAAAGGCTGGGCTGACCAAGGCGCATGATCGCCTGCCCGAGTTCATGCACATCGAGCCCCTACCACCGCATAACGTCGTCGTCGGGTTGCCTGACGAGGTCTACGACGCGGTGTACGGCGAGCTCTAGGCCTGGATCACAGCACGCCGGGAAGGTCCACTTCCCGGCGTGCTGTTTTGGGCGCCGAATCTGGTATATTCGGGAGATGTGCTGACTCATCTGGGTGCGCGGGAGATCATGATGGACGTAACAGTGAAGCTATTCGCGATGCTGAACCGATATGCGCCGGATCGACGGAAATCCGGCGAGCCTTTCCAGGTGACCTTACCTGAAGGTAGCACGATCGCCGACTTGGTAGTCCAACTGGGGATCCCTGACCGTGAAGTGAAAGTGGCCTTTGTAGACGGGCGCGCTCGCGCCAGCCTCTACCAGCTGGCCCCAGGCGCAGAAGTCGGCATCTTTCCCCCTGTCGGAGGCGGCTAATGCAGATCGACGTGCGGCTTTACGGACCCCTGGCCCGTTACGGGGGTAGCGATCGCAATATCCATGCCAAAGTGATAGTGGATCTCGATGCCGGTCAGACCATTAGGGACTTACTGTATGCCCTCGACCTGCCGACGGAGGCGCGCGGCATCACCTTCATCAATGGCAATCTGAGCGCAATGCCAGGGCTGCAGCCTGACCTGGATCACAAGCTTCAAGATGGGGATCGCGTTGCGCTGTTTCACGAGAAGAGCATGTGGCCCTTCCAGTATCGCCACGATGTTGCGGCAACCGGGGAGTTCAGAGAAGCCTTACAGGCGCGAGAGGATGGTGGCCTGCAATCTCGCTACGACCAGGATGCAGCCAAGAGACCCTAGAGGATCCTCTTCAGGGAAATATCGAACACGGGCTGCGCGATTCCACGTAATCTACGCGCATCTGCGTCGCGCATTATGACACTGGATGAGTTTTTTCAGCAGCAGGAGCAATCTAGACAGCTCTTTGAGGCCGTGCGCTTAGGGTTGGATGGTATCGGTGAGGTGGAACTGCGTGTGAGCAAGAGTCAGATCGCGTTCCGCCGGCGCAGGGCGTTCGCATGGGTCTGGATGCCCAGGCAATATCTCGCGACCAAAGGGAACCAGCGACGCGAGCTCGCCCCGCTTGTGCTCACGGTTGCCCTCCGCCACCTTGACCCATCACCCCGCTGGAAGGAGATTGTGGAGCCTGCTCACGGGCGGTTTACACATCACCTCGAGCTCTACGCGGTCAGCGATGTCGATGAACAGGTCCGCGGCTGGATGAGAGAGGCATGGCTTCTGGCAACGTGAGGCTCAACATCGCTGGTCAAGGCGCCGCATCTTGGTGCTGCGTGTCCCGCGAAACTGAGCGTCCAGGCATCTGACCGCAGTCGGCTTGCCTCGGTTATGATCCGTACTACCCTACATCCAGCCATCCGCGGCTGGGGCGCGGTGCCTGGACACGACCATCCCCGGAGAGCCTATGAGCTTGAGAAACGATAGGAGGAGAGAGGATGCTGGATCAGATGAAGATGCACCTTGACCGCATCAGAAGATCAGGCGCAAGTTACGTGGACTGCCGGTGGTATCCGTTCGAGGAGTCCAACGCGCTGACGATGTGGAACGGCAACCTGAAACAAGCTGCGGCCTCACGCGAAAGCGGCGTGGGTGTCCGCGTGCTCTACCAGGGCGCCTGGGGCTTCTCCGCCTCATCAGACACGAGTGCCCTGGGCGCGGTGTTCGACAAGGCGCTTGACAACGCGCGCATCGCCGCGGAACGGGTGACCTTCCCAGTGCGGCTTGCTGAGAAGGATGCGGTCCAGACCGCATTCACTAGCCCCTGCCACATCGACCCCTTCAGCGTGCCCCTCTCGGACAAAGTCGCGTTTCTCAAGACCATGGACGAGCTCTTGGACCAGTCAGGGATCTTCCAGCGGATAGGTGATCTCACCTTCATGCGCAAGCAGATCCACTTCGTCGACTCTGAAGGCAGTGAGATCGAGAAGAACATCACTGAGGTGTTCGGCAGTCTCAGTGTCCTTGGCATGGATGCGCAGGGCGCGGCCCACCAACGCTCATTCCGCCTGAACCAGCGCGGTGGCACCCGTGGCTGGGAATCAATCGACAAGGAACACTTCGCCGAGAACGCCGAACGCATCGTTCGCGAGCTTAACCAGATCCTGGTAGCACCTCAGTGCCCGGTTGATGATCGATCAGTCATCCTTCTCCCAGGGCAGATGTTCCTGCAGACCCACGAGACGATCGGACACGCCCTTGAGCTTGACCGTATTCTGGGGTACGAACTGGCTTTTGCTGGTGGGTCTTTTGTGACGCTCGATGACTTCGGCAAGCTGCGCTACGGCTCCGAAAAGCTGACCGCCCGTGCAGATGCAACACTCCCCAATAGCCCCGGCAGCTTCGGCTTCGACGACGACGGCGTCCCCGCCAAAGATGCTCTCCTGATCGATCGGGGTATTCTGGTAGGCGCGATTACGGGCCGCCAGATGGTGGAGGAGGCAAATGCCCGTGCACACCGCGTGATCTTCCCCGAAAGCGGCGGCGCCAACCGCGCCACCGCCTTCTACCGCGTGCCCATCGAGCGTATGACGAACATCAACATCGATCCTGGAACCGACGGCACGCTCGACGAGATCGTCGCCGCCACCGACCGGGGTATCGTCCTTGACGGCGACCGGAGCTGGTCCATCGGCTCGAACCGCGAGCAGTTCCACTTCGGCACCGAGATCGGGTGGCTGGTCGAGGACGGTCAGATCACCCATGTAGTGAAGAACGCTACCTATAAGGATGATACCCTCCGGTTCTGGAACGCTCTGTCGGCTGTTGGTGATCCGTCCACGTGGCAGGTTGTATATGTCGACAACTGCGGCAAAGGACAGCCCAATCAGGTCATGCAGTTGGGCCACGGCGTCCCTGTTTGCCGCTTCGACGGTGTGAGAATAGGAGAATAGGCATGAAGGCTCGCATCCTCCAGACCCTGACCGACCTGCGCACTTACGCGCTGAGCAAACCGTGCGAGATCGCGCTGTTCTACCATGAGGAAGACAGCGCCCTGATGCGCTTCGCCAACTCGGCTGTGTCCCTTAACACGAGCGAGCATCTCATCCGCCTGGAGATCACAGCCTATGCTGGGCGGAAGCGAGCCAGCTACGAGATGATCACCGACCTGACCCAGATGGCTGAGATGCGACAGGGCATCGACATCGCCGCCGAGATGGTCGAGCACGCGCAACCTCTGGCCTACGATCCAACGATCCCGGTCTTCAGCGAATCATACGCCGACGAGAGTTGCTACGATGCCGCCCTTGCTGAGATCGATGGCGCCAGCAAGCTAGCCACCGTCAACGCTGCAGTGACTGGGCTGGAGACCCAACATCTCAAGCTGTCCGGCATCTTCTCCAGCGGCGTCAACACGGTGGCCCAGATCAACACACGCTCAGAGCATACCCAGTTCTTCCGTACCACGGATGCCCAGGTAACCGTCGTCCTGGCCCATGACACCCTCAAGTGGGAGGTGCAGGCTGAGCAATCCGCCCAGCGTAAATCCGATCTGGACTCGCAGGCCCTGCGGGAGGACTTGGCCTTCCTGGTCGAGCAATATACGCACGCCCCAGCAGGCCAACTTCCCCTGGGTAGCTACGATGTCGTGTTTGGCCCCGCGGCGACGGCGGATTTGTTGAATTTCATGAACTGGATTGGGTTCAACGGCGGGATGGCAAGACGTGGCTACGCCTGTCTGCGCGAGGACCAGGTTGGACATAAGATACTCTCAGACAAGGTGACGCTGGTGGATGATCCCAGCCGCCGAGAGACCTTCCCCTACCGCCGTGACTACACCGGCATCCCGCGCGGTCCGTTTCCGCTCTTTCAGCACGGCGTCTTCGCAGCCTTTACGTGGGCGCAGGATGACGCAGACGAGTATGGCGCACAGCCCACCGGGCACTCCGTGGGACACAAGAGCCTGGTGCTCCACGGCGGGTCGGGGGATGTTGACTCACTGGCAGCGTTGGCCGCAGCGCCGCGGGACAAGGACCTGCTCTACATCCCCTTCCTACACTACGTGAACATCGTCAACCCCACCAAGGGCCTCGTCACCGGCAGCTCGCGCTTCGGCGCCCTGCTGCTCAAGCAGGATGGTTCTATCGCGATCCCCTTCAACGTGCGGCTGACGCAGAGCGTTCTGGACATCTTCGGTGACAAGGTAGCCTGGCTCTCACAGCAGACGGTGCCCTACAACACGTCACATAGTTACGGGGCCCGGAATCCGACTGCCATCATCGTTCCACGGTTTGTGCGCGTCAACGATCTGGAGATCTCGCACGCCAACGCGTCGTTCTAGCCTATGTCTGCAGTGCCGGGGACGTCCTGAAGCTCGCTGGCTCTCTCTGCAGAAGATGGTGGGCCTGGGTAGTGATCCGTCCGTAGGTGCCGGGGACTTTCCGCAGTCCCCGGCACCTAGATAGAGTCAGCACGTGACGTCTGCGCCCCCCGACTCGCCAAGCATTGGAAACAACTGCATGACTTCGCGATCGTTGACTTGACGACCGAACTCCGCGATCTCAAATGCCTCGACATACTTCACCGTCTTGGCGCGCGCCGGGCCGAACCACTTGCGGAGCGTCAGCGCGATCGGCGGCGTTTTGCGCGTGAAGGCATAGGTGTTGTCATAGATAACCGCGCGCTGTCGATCCGGGTCTGAGCGCACCTCATCCAGGATCCCTAGACCGTAGGGAATTGCATCGCACACTTGCGACTTGTGGCAGGCGCAAGCCCGAAGTTTGGTATCCCACACTCGGTCGATGGGAATGGCGATATCTGGGATGTAGCTGAAACCAACCGTGAAGTAGTCACGGACATACAGACACACGGGCATAGGTATCATCCCGAGCGCAGGGACGGCATCGCGAACGATTCGTCCCGCGCACATATTGTCGATGTGCCCTCCGTCGATCGGGTAGTATGAGAACACGATGTCTGCGTCCCACTCACGGATCCGGTCGAGAACCTGTCGACGGACTACAGCAGTGTTGTCGAGATGCTGGTCGTGGTACGCCAGGATCTCATAGTCCGCAAGACCAAGGACTGCCTTAGCGTTCATCGCCTCGTGGCGTCGCTCTATCGCAAGAGCTTCCGGGGCCATCGAGTAGTGCCCTGCGTCTCCATTGGTCAGTGAAAGGAACTTCACACGGTGCCCGAGGCGGCTAAGGAGATACGATGTTCCGCCAACGTAGATCTCGCCTTCATCGGGATGCGCGACGATTACAATGATGTTCATAGGTTCTGCACCCTCCGGAGCCCATGTCGGGAAGAAGCACGACGACAACCCAGCCAGTATAGTGCATGAGCGGCACATCGCACCTATGCTCTTGGCGATTTGGAGTTGACACCACCCTCTCCTGTGGCATAATAAAGGTGTTAGGGTACTTCAAAAGCGTCGATGGAGACGAGTAAGCACAGGTACACGCCACAGCGAGTCCGGGAGGGTGCGAGCCGGACGGCGAGGGTTGTGCCGAAAATCCCTCCGGAGCTGCCCGCCGAACGTGTGTCAGCCAGCAGCTGACCTGACAACTAGACCGGGCCGGGGTTGCACCCCCGTTACCCAGTGCACGATGGTGTTGGCCATCGACCGAGCGGTCCCGCATGACGCGGGGCAAGCAGGGTGGTACCGCGAGAGCTGAGATGCACGCTCCCGTCCCTGGTAAGGGCGGGAGCGTTTTTCGTTTCCGCGGGTAGGGCGAACTTGCAGCTTCGCCCTACCCCGGATGCGTCATCAAGATGGGAGGCGCCGACATGGCATTCAAACCGGTGAGCGCACAGGTTGACTTCGTCAAACAGGAACACGAGATCCTGGAGTTCTGGACCAGGACAGAGGCGTTCCGCAAGCTCAACGAGCTGCGGGCTGGGGCACCACGGTGGTCCTTCATCGATGGTCCCATCACGGCGAACAACCCCATGGCCGTTCATCACGGGTGGGGACGCAGCTACAAGGACCTCTGGCAGCGGTTCTGGGCCATGCACGGCTATCAGGAGCGCTACCAGAATGGCTTTGACTGCCAAGGCCTCTGGGTCGAGGTCGAGGTCGAGAAGGAGAAAGGGTTTGAGTCCAAGCACGATATCGAGAGCTATGGTCTAGCCCCCTTCGTGACCGAGTGCAAGGCCCGCGTGTTGCGCCAAGCTGCCCGACAGACCGAGCAGTCGATCCGCCTTGGCTACTGGATGGATTGGAATGACCCCGACACCCTACGCTATCTCGCTGACAAACTGGTGGAGGACGCGAGTCAGCAGGTCACCGTCCAGGGGCCCAACGGTCCCGTCACCGGGACTGCCGAACAGGTCGTGGGCCAGCTTGGGATGCCTGAGCTCGGTGGCTCCTACTTCACCTTTGCCACCGAAAACAACTACACAATCTGGACCTTCCTCAAGCGTGTCTGGGAGAAGGGCTGGCTCTACAAGGGCCACGATGTGATGCCGTGGTGCCCGCGCTGTGAGACCGGGCTCAGCCAGCACGAGATCGTCACCGACGGCTACCGCGAGCTCACCCACGACGCCCCCGTCGTCCGCTTCCCGCTCCGTTCGGACTCCCATGCCCACCGGGAGAGTGTCCTCACGTCTGACTCCCTCCCCCATCGGGGGAGGGCTGGGGCGGGGGAAAGGGAGGCCCTCCTGGTATGGACCACCACGCCCTGGACGCTCACGAGCAACGTCGCCACAGCCGTCGGGCCTGAGCTAACCTATGTCAAGGTTAAAGCCCAGGATGGGTGGATCTACTACCTCGCCGAGGGCACGCTGCCCAAGGTGATCAAGGGCCAGTACGAGATCTTGGGGCGTCTCAAGGGCGTGGAGATGGTGGGCTGGACCTACGATGGCCCGTATGATGAGCTACAGGTCCTGCAGGACCGTGGCGTCGCGGACCTCCACCGTATCATCCCCTGGGATGCGGTGGGCGAGGAGGAGGGCACAGGCATCGTCCACATCGCCCCTGGTTGTGGCGCCGAGGACTTCGAGCTGGGCCGGATCCACAACTTGCCCGCTGTGGCCCCGCTCCACGAGAATGGCCTCTTCCGGGAGGGCTTCGGCTGGCTCACCGGGCGCGATGTCGGCGACGTCGCCCACGCCATCTTCCACGACCTGGAAGATAAGGGCCGCCTGTATCGGGTCGATGGTTACACCCACCGCTATCCGGTCTGCTGGCGCTGCGACACGCCCCTGGTCTTTCGCTTGGTCGATGAATGGTTCATCAATATGGGCGAGCTCTATGAAAAGCCCCGCGAGGAAGTAACCAAAGCGGAGAAAGCGGCGAGCCTGCGCTACCAGATCATGGACGTCGTCGACGAGATCCAGTGGATACCGGAGTTTGGCTACGCCCGAGAGATGGACTGGCTGCGCAATATGCAGGACTGGATGATCTCCAAGAAACGCTATTGGGGGCTGGCCTTACCCATCTGGGTCTGTGATAGCTCGGATTGCGGCCATCACGAGGTCATCGGCGGCGAGGAGGAGCTCCGCGACCGAGCCGTTGAGGGCTGGGAAGCCTTCGAAGGCCACACCCCGCATCGACCCTACGTCGACGCGGTCAAGATCGGGTGCCCGAAGTGCGGCAGCACAATGACCCGCATCGAGGACGTCGGCAACCCATGGCTCGACGCCGGCAGCGTGGCCTACTCCACGCTGCGCTATCGCACGGATCGCCCTTACTGGGAGCAGTGGTTCCCAGCAGCCTGGATCAGCGAGTCGTTCCCCGGTCAATTCCGCAACTGGTTCTACAGCCTGATCACGATGAGCACCGTGTTCGAGAATCGTCCCCCGACCAAAATCGTCCACGGGTATGCAACGCTGTTCGCCGAGGACGGGCGCCCGATGCATAAGTCCTGGGGCAATGCCGTCTGGTTTGACGACGCCGCAGAGACCATGGGCGTCGACACGATGCGCTGGCTCTTCATGAATCAAAAGCTCGACCAGAACCTTCTTTTCGGCTATCGCGGCGCGGATGAGGCGCGACGCCGGTTTATCATCCCGCTGTGGAACGTGTACGCCTTTTTCATCACGTACGCCGCGATTGATGGTTGGACGCCGCCCGCGAGCCTGCTCGACCACCCCGCGCGCTTCGGCGAGGGCCACCCGCACCTCCACGCTCCCTGGACCAGCACTACGGAGACCCCCACCCCATATCCCGTTCCGGCGGGAAAGCGGGAGGGCCAGGGTGGGGGGTCGGGCTCCGGACTGGTCGAGCCCTCCATCCTCGATCGGTGGATCATCGCGCGGCTACGACAGACCGTCATCGAGATGACGGAAGGCTACAAGGCGTACGTTCCTCTGCGCGTCGCCCAACCTGCAGAGGCATTCCTCGATGACCTGAGCAACTGGTACGTCCGGCGCAGCCGCCGCCGCTTCTGGGCTGCCCGTGGAGAGAGCCCTACGTCCGACGCCGACAAGGCTGCCGCCTACCAGACACTCTACACCGTGCTGGTCACAATATCCAAAGTCCTCGCTCCGACGCTTCCCTTCATCCCGGAGGCCATGTATCAGAACCTCGTGCGGGCCGTCGATGCGTCAGCGCCCGAAAGTGTGCATCACTGTATGTGGCCCACGGCCGAACCGCTGACTGAGGCCGAGCAGAATCTCGTCGACGCTATGAGCGCCGTCCGTCAAGCCGCGACACTCGGCCACTCGATCCGCTCGTCGAACAACCTCAAGGTCAGGCAGCCGCTGGCCCAGGCCCTCATTGCCACCGACCCGCGTCATCGCCAAGAGCTTACCCAACTGCTTGAGCTACTCGCCGACGAGCTCAATGTGAAGACGGTCAGCTTCGTCGAGGAGGAGGGCGAGCTGGTGACCTATCGCCTGCTGCCTGCCAACCGGGTCCTCGGGCCGAAATTCGGTCAGCGGTT
>JALOOJ010000089.1 GCA_025454475.1 Anaerolineae bacterium | reverse complement strand
CGGCCACGAGAGCCTCTACTATCCGTATGAGGCACCGTACATCGATCGGCTGCCTGCAGACTGGGCAAGCTGGCCTACCAACCAGCAACGTCACGACCTACTCGTTGCGAATGACCTGACGTTTCTGCGACTCCACGTCTCGGCTGACGAGATCTGTATCCTTGATGACTTCGCCAACGCGCTTGATCTTGGGGCACCCGTTGTCGCGCGAGGGCTGCTGAAGGTCTACGAGATCCCGAGATGCTCGCTTCGTGCGCTGACCGACCACGTGAAGACGCGTCTGGGCCTCGACGCCGTGCGGATCAGCCCTGTCACGGGACTCGATCAGCAGGTCCACCGAGTAGGTCTACCATGGGGCGGACTCGGGCTATTCGTCAATGTGGGGTATCAGCAAGAGCTCATCGAACAGGCATGCGATGTGTTCATCGCTGGTGAGTCGGATAACTACGGTTTCCGCTTTTCGCAGGAGATCGGCATCCCCATGATTGAGACGAGCCACGAGGTCAGTGAGAACCCGGGCCTGCGCCACTTCACCGAGATACTGGCGCAAGCTTTGCCTGAGGTGGACTTTGCTTTCTATGAAAACCCGTGCGTGTGGCAGAGCGCGTAGACCGCGGATAGGGAGAGGGTCCAGGGAGGAGCGTGTATGACTAATGCGGAACTGATCGCGGCAGCGAAGGCCGTGGTGGGCGATCGCAAGCTGTCGGGGGAATGCTCGGCGGGCAGTGTCGCCGCGGCATTGGTCACCGAGGGCGGCGCCGTCTATATCGGCGTCTGTATCGACGCAGCCTGCGGCATCGGCTTCTGCGCCGAACACACGGCCATCGCCCAGATGGTGACGCGCGGAGAGTCGCGGATCATCAAGATCGTGGCGCTCACTGAGGATGGCACCTTTCTGCCGCCATGTGGCCGGTGCCGCGAGCTGATGTACCAGGTGGACAACGGCAACCTGGAGACCAAGATCCTACTTGGTCCGCACCGCATAACCCAACTGTCCGACCTGCTACCGATGCGCTGGCAGGACGCCTGAGCCTGCGTTGCCCGTTGACGGAGGTCCATTTCATGTTATGATATCGATATCACAACAAGCGAATAGAGCAGTCGACGCCTAATGCGTGCCGGACAGTAGCTATGGCGCGCAACGGGGGAACCAATCACGGGGCGAATCGGTGTTGCTGATGGCAGAATCGCAGCCATCGTAGGGCGAGCTTCTTCCGCCCGAGCCCGACAGCTAACCTCGTAGGCGTGGAAGAGGGTCACCTGGTGCAGATGGCAGCCTGTGGGTTGCCGCAAGGTGCCCTCCTTTTTTTTGTGGGGCGCCTCATTGGGGAATTGAGCTCAGAGCTCAAAGGCCACAGGAGGCGGAAATGGCTAGAGGACGCAGCGGAAAGAGCTCCGAGGATCCACTCACCTCGGGGGTCGTCGTCGATGCTCAGGTCGACGTGCACCCCGTTCATCCGGCAGAGTTGCCAACGCCGGTCATTGCAGAGCTCAGGGCGAACGGACACGACGTGCGTGAGGTCCAGCTCGCCGTCAAAACGGATCTTGGACCGGACGGACAGTTTGGCGAGCAGTGGCTGCTCATCGATCGCAACGACCTGCTGGTGCTCGATCGCCCGAATGGCCGTGCATACCAGCGCCACCAGTTCGCGCTGAGTGACATTGAGGACGCCAAGATTGAGCGCTGCGTCGGCAACGGCCTGATTCAGGTCACCGTCGAGCAGCAGCCCCACGTCCTGCTCCACTATACCAACGACCTCACCGAGCGCTTCGGTCGCATCGCCCACTATCTACGCGAGCGTGCCAAGCTTGGGGAAGATACACCGGTTCCCGACGCCAACCACGACGAGCACGTCTGCCTGAGTTGCGGGCGCTATCTCGCCGACACCTCAATGAAGGTGTGCCCGAACTGCATCCAGCGCGGCAAGATCTTCCGGCGCCTCGTGCAGGAGGCCAAGCCGTTCTGGGGCAAGATCGCGCTGATCACGGCATTGCTCGTGATCGACGCAGTTGTCAACCTGATCCCGCCGCGGCTCACGGGCATCTTGATCGACGATGTGCTGAAGGCCGGCGGGCGCTCGGAACTGCTCATCTGGCTGGTCGCGGGACTCCTCGGGGTTCACGTGACCACCGTGCTCTTCGCCATCACCAAGAACTGGCTCACGATCAACGTGAGCGGCCAATTCACGGCAGGTCTGCGCGACAAGCTCTTCTCGCACCTCAAGAAGCTGCCTGTCGACTACTTCGACAAGAACCAGGCCGGGCGTGTAATGACGCGGGTCAACCAGGACACGAGCGAGCTTCAGGATCTGTTCAACCAGATGACGAACTTCGCGCTCAACCTGATGATGGTCGTTGGCATCGGTATCGCGCTCTTCACAATGGCACCGTCGCTGGGACTCTATGTCCTGATCCCCACCCCGTTCGTCATGGCCGCGGCCTACTACTATTACCGCTACATGCAGCCGCACTTTCGGCGGTTCTGGATCGCCCGTTGGCGGCTCAACGCGATGCTAAACACCTTCCTCGCCGGCGTCCGCGTCGTCAAGGCCTTCGCCCAGGAGGAGCAGGAGGAGAAGCGTTACCACCGCCGCAACACCCAGATGCTCGACAGCCAGCTACAGGTCAACCTGGCCTGGGGTAAGTTCTTTCCGATGATCTCCTTTGCCTTCAGCGCCGGTGGCCTGATCATCTGGTACGCCGGCGGTCGCGCGGTCCTCGCCGACCGGATCACGGTCGGTACGTTGATGGCCTTCATCGGCTATCTGGGCATGTTCTACGGCCCGCTGTCCAACCTGACCCATGTCAGCCAGGCGATGAACCGCTTCGTCACGATCTCACAGCGCACGTTCGAGCTGCTGGACGAGGCACAGCAGGCCGAGCCGGCGCGCCCTCAAAGCAAGCCGCAGATCTCCGGCAGCGTGACATTCGACCACGTCACCTTCGGCTACGATCCCTACTTCCCGGTGATCAACGATGTGACCTTCGACGTGAATCCGGGTGAGATGATCGGCGTGGTGGGCCATAGTGGCGCGGGTAAGACCACGCTCGTCAACCTGATGTGCCGCTTCTACGATGTCACCGGGGGATCGGTGCGCATCGACGGTGTGGATATTCGCGATCTGTCTATGTCGGAGATTCGCCAACAGGTCGGCATGGTGCTGCAATCACCGTACCTGTTCCACGGAACGCTGGCGGAGAACATCGCCTATGGCAAGCCAAACGCGACCTACGCCGAGATTGTGCGCGCGTCCAAGGCTGCCAACGCCCATGACTTCATCACGGCGATGCCTGAAGGCTACGACACCATCGTTGGCGAGGGCGGCAGCGGCCTATCGGGTGGCGAGCGCCAGCGCATCTCGATCGCCCGCGCGATCCTGCACAACCCGCGCATCCTGATTCTGGATGAGGCCACCTCCTCCGTCGACACGGAGACCGAGCGCCAGATCCAGGAGGCATTGGATGAGCTGGTGAAGGGACGCACGACCATCGTCATCGCGCACCGGCTGTCGACGCTCTACAATGCTAACCGTATCCTCGTACTCAACCAGGGCAAGCTGGAAGAACAAGGCACGCCGCAGCAGTTGATGGACAGCCACGGTGCATTCTACAACCTGGTGCAGATGCAGTCGCAGATGGCGCGCATCGACGGCACCACGGCGACCCTGTAGGAGGAGAGCCCGATGGCCAAGGCATTTGAGGTTGTCTATCTCAAACCCGAGCAGATCGAGTTCAGTCGACGGGGTGACACGCTCGGACTCACCGTCTCCGAGGACAGCGTTAGCGTCCACTATCCCCGTGTTATCCTGCGCCCGTGTTTCCCGGTCTCTGACAATGTGGCCTTCCTGTCGGTGCGCGACGCCAACGCCGATCGCCAGCCCGAGATCGGCATCATCGAAGACTGGACCCAGCTCGAGCCTGCAGATCGCGACGCGGTGGCGGCTGAGCTGAGCCTCTACTACCTGGTGCCCAAGATTCAGCGCATTGACGCGATCAAGGAAGAGCTGGGCTTCCTCTACTGGACAGTGGAGACGGATAAGGGGCCACAGGAATTCGTGATGCGCAACAACATCACGCAGACCACACGCCAGGTCACGGACACCCACTGGCTGGTCATCGACGTAAACGACGCCCGCCACGAGATCCCGGACATCTCGCGGCTGGATCCACGCAGCCAGAAGCTGCTGGAGCGCTATCTGTCCGTCTAGACCGTGATCAAGGTGCCGGGCGCTTCCCAACCACAACCATCGCCATCGAAGCCTGACACTGCACCAGCGCTCACCATCGCACCCACTCTAGAGCGCCCGGCACCTGGTCAACACAGGGCATCCATCAGTATGGTAGCCTGAGGGCCGCCGCATCCGGCAGCGACCCTCTCGATACAGTGAAGCCGCTCAGCTTCACGTCCTTCCTCTCGGTCCGCAGGAGCACACATCAGTGTGCTCCTGCGGGCGCCCTCTGCTTCGCGAGGCTTCTCACGTTGACACAGGAAGCCTTCGCCCTAGAATGACCCAAGTTCTGCACAGATGTTCTCACAATAGGAGGCTCACCGCATGACGAAACCCATCACCATTCAGGATGTGAAGGTCATCACCACCCAGCCCGCGGGCTCGCGACTGGTCATTGTGAAGGTCATCACCTCGGAGCCCGGGCTGTATGGCCTTGGATGCGCCACCTTCACCCAGCGCTGGAATGCCGTTGTCGCGGCACTCGAGAAGCACCTGATTCCCTTCGCCCTGGGCCGCGACGTTGCGCGCATCGAGGAGTTCTGGCAGATGGCCATGGTCCACAGCTACTGGCGCAATGGCCCGGTGCTGAACAACGCCATCTCCGGCATCGACCAGGCGCTATGGGACATCAAAGGCAAGCTGGCCAACATGCCCGTCTACGACCTGCTGGGCGGGAAGTCACGTGAGGCCGCCGCGGTCTACACCCACGCCGATGGCCGCAGCCCCGAGGAGGTCACGGACAACGTCAAGCGGTTCATGGAAGAGGGCTATCGCTTCATCCGCATCCAGATGGGCGGCTACGGCGGCAGAGCCCAGACGATGGTTAAGCCCGAAGGCGCGCCCGACGGCGCATACTACGATCCCCGCGAGTACTGCCGGCGCATGCTCAAGATGATGGAGCACGTGCGCGGCGAGGTCGGCGAGGAGATCGAGCTGCTCCACGACATCCACGAGCGCCTACAGCCCATCGACGCCGTCAGGTTCGCCAAAGACGTGGAGCCCATCAACCTCTTCTTCCTGGAGGATGCGCTGGCGCCCGAGGACATTGCCTGGTTCCGCGACATGCGCGCGCAGTGTGCCACGCGTTTGGCGATGGGCGAGCTGTTCAACAGCCCCCACGAGTGGAAACTACTCATCGAGGAGCACCTCACCGATTTCCTGCGCATGCACGTGAGCCAGATGGGCGGTATCACGCCCGCCCGGGCCACGGCTCTCTGGGCAAACGTCTATGGTGTGAAGACGGCCTGGCACGGCCCCGGCGACACCTCGCCTGTGGGCCACGCCGCCAACCTACACCTCGATCTCTGGGCGCCCAACTTCGGCATCCAGGAGTGGTGCCGCTTCCCTGAGCACGTCTACGAGATGTTCCCGGGGCTACCCGAGGTGCGCAACGGCTATCTCTATCCCAACGACAAGCCCGGCCTGGGCATTGACATCGATGAGGACCTGGCAGCCAAGTACCCCTGCGAGGACACGATCGAGCGCTGGACCCAGACCCGCTGGCCCGACGGGAGTCCCGCCCGCCCGTAACACGAACCCCGCCCTCACTCGCGCCCAAGGCCTTTCCGCAGGCCTTGGGCGCCTCTGGTAGAACTTCAACCCACGCCCAGAGCCCTATGCCCGCGCAGACTAAGGCCCGAAACCTGGGTGCGGACAGACATGCCGAATGTCACCCCATTCGGTTGACTTTCATCCTGTTGCGGTGATAATAGCGCGCTTAGGGGTCAGTGTCGCAACACCGTAGATATGACTGAGAAGGGGGAGAGCAGACATGCAGAGGATTTTCCATCGCAGCATCACATTGCTTGTCCTGACCGTGCTGGTCGCTGCCAGTCTGGTCGCGGGGTGCAAGTCCTCATCGGGCACCATCGTGGTCGCCACGGATGCCACCTGGCCACCGATGGAATACGTCGATGAGAACAAGGAGATCGTCGGCTTCGATATCGACCTGATGAAGGCGGTGGCAGAGGAGGCCGACCTGGATATTGAGTTCAAGAATGTGGCCTGGGACGGCATCTTCGCCGGGCTAGGTGCCGGCGAGTATGACGCCATCATCTCATCGGTGACGATCACCGATGAGCGCAAGGAGCAGTACGACTTCTCCGATCCCTACATCAACGCAGGTCAGATCGTCGTGGTGCAAGCCGATAGCGACATCACTGGACCTGACACACTGAGCGGTCGTGTCGTTGGTGCGCAGATCAGCACCACGGGCGCCTTCGCGATTCAGGAGATGGAAGGCGTCGAGCTTAAGGAGTACGACGAGGTCGGGCTCGCCTTTGAGGATCTGGTCGCCGGCCGGATTGACGCTGTAGTTTGCGACACCCCGGTCGCAGCCGACTTCGCACTACAGCGCGAGGAGTACCGGGCCGCCCTGAAAATCGTGGGCGAGGCCTTCACCGATGAGTACTACGGAATCCTGGTGCAGAAGGGCAATGCCGATCTGTTGGCCAAGATCAACGCCGGGCTGGACGCAGTTCAGGCAGCCGGCGTCGACAAGCAGCTCGAAGAGACGTGGTTGCGCTAGCTGAATGGGGTTGAGGGGTGCCGATCCCCGAAGTATGCTGACCTCTGAGGATCGGTGAACGTCGACAGGGTTTGCGCAGAGAACACGGGCTCGGACAGCCGTGTTCTCTGCCTTTCACGACCATCCATACCGTACGACCGCGAAGGCAGCTACCACCGCCGGCGTCACCCGTTAGCGTTCCCCGGACCTTCGGGCGGCCGCGGGACGAGGCGGGAAAGGAGACACTATGACCAGCCAGTTGGAATCTGAAGCCCCCCGTCCCCACACCGGGGTCTGGCAGGACGACAGCGCGGCCATCCCACGTGAGCGCAGCCTCATGATCGCGTGGTGGATCGCGCTGGCGTTGGGTGTGAGTTTTATCGTGGGAGCCGTGGTGTTCAAACCCGATCCCTACAGCGAGATCGTCCGCTTCATCGGCGATGGTCTGGTGGTCACGTTCCAGATGACCATCACGTCGATGCTCTTCGCACTCCTCCTAGGGCTCTTGGCCGGATTGGGACGGACTGCGCCATCGCTGCCGATCAACGTCGCCGCGTCGCTGTATGTCGAGATCATCCGCGGTATTCCGCTCCTGGTCCAGCTCTTCTGGATCTACTATGCACTCTCGAAGTTCCTGCGCCTGGGGCCCAATCTCTCAGCCATCCTGGGCCTCACGATCTGCTACGGCGCCTATATCGGCGAGACCTTCCGCGCCGGCATCCAGTCAATCCCCAAGGGTCAGATGGAGGCTGCGCGCGCGCTGGGTCTCACCCGCGGCCAGGCGATGCGCCACGTCATCGTCCCGCAGGCCGTGCGGATCATCCTGCCGCCGGTCGGCAACGAGTTTATCGCGATGCTCAAGGATTCATCCCTCGTGTCGGTGCTGGCCATTTCGGATATGCTGCGCCGTGGGCGCGAGTACGCATCGCGTACCTTCGCCTACTTCGAGACCTACACGATGGTCGCGCTGGTCTATCTGTTGGTCACGCTCGTCTTCTCCCGCGTTGTCCACTACATCGAGCAGGGGATGTCGCGGCAGCGTAAGGACGCACCGGTCACGGTGATGCACCGCCTGTCAGCCGTCGTTGTGGACTTCGTGATCGTCGACTTGATCGCCACACCCATCATTGCGGCGATGAGAGGGCTCGCCGTCACCCCGGCAATGACCTTCACCCTCACAGCAGCCGTCATTGGCGGGCTAACGGCCGCCTACCTGCTCGGTTTCTGGTCGAAGCGCGGCCAGACCCCGGGGATGATGTCGGTGGGCCTCCGGCTCGTGGATGCCGGCGGCTCGATACCCTCTATCGGACAGGCAGTGGGGCGGCTCCTGATCAGCCTGCTGCCGATCCCGGGACTTAGCCTGATCTGGGCTCACCCCACGCTTGGCGCGGCCCCATTGCAGGATCGGCTGACGCGCACCACGATGGTTCGGGTCTGAAAGGAGCGCTGCGATGCCAGACACACCGATCGTAGAGATCCGCAACCTGTCAAAACGCTTCGGCGACCTCGAAGCGGTCAACGATGTGAGCCTCGAAGTGCAACGGGGCGAGGTTGTAGTCATCATCGGCCCCAGCGGCTCGGGGAAATCCACGCTGCTGCGCTGCATCAACCGTCTGGAGTCGGCAAATGGTGGCACCATCTCCATCGACGGCGAAATCCTGACCCGCGACGAGAAGCAGATCAACCACATCCGCGCCGAAGTAGGTATGGTCTTCCAGCAGTTCAACCTCTTCCCCCATAAGACCGTGCTGGAGAACATCACGCTGGGGCCCATCATTGTCAAGGGAATGGAAGAGGGTGCCGCCGAGACGCTCGCCCACACACTCCTGGCCAAGGTAGGCATCCCTGAGAAGGCCGACGCCTATCCCGAGCAGCTTTCGGGCGGCCAACAGCAGCGCGTGGCCATCGCTCGAGCGCTGGCGATGGAGCCCAAGATTATGCTTTTCGACGAGCCCACGTCGGCCCTGGACCCCGAGATGATCAAGGAAGTGCTCGACGTCATGCTCGACCTGGCACGCGAGGGCATGACTATGCTCGTCGTCTCGCACGAGATGGGCTTCGCCCGCGCCGCCGCCCACCGCATTGTCTTCATGGACCAAGGTCAGATCGTCGAGATCACCACGCCCGAGGAGCTCTTCACCGCGCCCAAGCACGAGCGCCTCAAGCGCTTCCTGAGCCAGATCCTGCCGTAGGCAGGATCCGCCGGGCTTTGGGCTTTTCCGCAAGCCCAAAGCCCTTCCGCCGTACCGCTCCTGGCTCGCCCGGACCGCGGGCATCCCTGCCCGCTCTGGGCTCCCCCGGACCGCGGGCGACCCGCCCCGGATGCGGGTGAGTCGCCCGCGATCCAACTGACGCGCCTTGCCTTCTCGGCGCTTGGGGGTACCTTAGGGAGGACATCATCACGGAGGTACCACCCATGGGCTATGCCCCCATCAGCAGCCGCGAGCGCGTGATCAAGGCGTTGCGCTTCGACCATCCGGACCGGGCGCCGCGGGATCTCTGGACGCTCCCCGGCGTCCCATTGATCCATGGTGAGGCGCTGGCAAGGTTGCAGGCGGCATATCCCTCAGATTTCACGGGCCCGGACTTCAGCTACGGCCCGGCGGAGCGCGCTCGGGGCGTGCCGAATCAGGTGGGGTCCTACGTGGATGAATGGGGCTGTGGGTGGGAGGTAGCGGAGACCGGCGTGATCGGCGAGGTGAAGCACGCGCCGCTGGATGATTGGGCGGCGCTGGCGTCCTACCAGCCGCCCTGGGAGATGCTCGATGGCGCCGACTTCAGCCGCGTGAATGCCGCGTGCGCTGGAACAGACAAGTTCGTGCTGGTCGGCGCCGGGACTGCCCGCCCCTTCGAGCGGATGCAGTTCCTACGCGGGTCGGAGAAGCTCTTCATCGACCTGGCCTACGGCGCCAAAGAGGTACTGCAGCTCCGCGACCTCGTCCACGCCTACTTCGTGCGTGAACTGGAGTTGTGGGCCAAAACCGACGTGGACGCGATTGGCTTCATGGACGACTGGGGCGCGCAACACCGGCTGCTCATCTCACCCGCGATGTGGCGCGAGCTCTATAAGCCGCTCTATGCCGAATACTGCAGCATCATCCACGGCGCCGGTAAGGCCGTCTTTATGCACTCCGACGGCCACATCGCAGCGATCTACCCCGACCTGATCGAGATCGGCGTCGACGCGCTGAATTCACAGCTCTTCTGCATGGACATCGAGGCGCTCGCGCGCGAGCACAAGGGCAAGATCACGTTCTGGGGCGAGCTCGACCGTCAGCACCTGCTGCCCTTCGGCACCCCCCAGGACGTCCAGGCGGGCGTGCGCCGCGTCCGACAAGCGCTGGACGACGGTACGGGCGGCGTGATTGCCCAATGCGAATGGGGCCTCGACGTACCGGAGGCCAATATCCGTGCGGTGTTCGAGGCCTGGATGGAGCCCCTGGTCCCAACCTGACGGCTGTGCTCGCTCTCGGGCCTTGCTACGCTATGATGATGAAGAACACTATCTTTGGAGGAACACTCGTTATGCCTGGCCGATTCACAATACGTCTCGTCGTCTGCGCGCTGGTTCTCGTCGCTGTCCTGTCAGCCTGTGGCTCCGAAACGACGGAGCCCCCCGCGGAACCCACGGCTGTTACGGTCCAGGAATCCTCACCTGTGCAACCGCGCATCGCACAGGAGCCCGTTGCCGTAGTGCCGGGTATCGGCGTGCTTGCCCCGGTTGGGGGGAATCGCACTGCAGAGGACGAGGCCACACCAACCCCGGAGCCCACGGATATTGCGGAGCCGACCGAAGTGACAGAGGAAGCTGAGCCAACGGAAGCTTCGGCTTCCTCCGATGCCATCACCCAGACGCTGTCGACGATGGCACCCCTGCCAACACGTGCGCCTGTCCAGCCACCGGCGGTCGTGGCCTTGCCCACACAGCCTCCGGCACAGGTCGTCTCGACCTCCGCCCTCACCATCCTCGATGACGAAACACCCGCGCCGCCCCTGACTGTGATCGTGAGCATGAACCGGGAGTTCGAGGGCTACCGGTTTGGGATCTCGGGCCTGGTGCGCAACGACGCCACCGAGCCCTACACAGCCCTGGGTATGAACGCCACCTTCTTCCGCGACGACGGATCGCGCTTCGGTCCGATCAAGATAAACGTCCAGTGTCCCATCCTTGAGCCGGGTGACAGCTGCCCGTTCATGCTGGAGGCTATCGACAAGGGCATCACCCAAGTGATGCTGCACCCCGATGGCCGACCCACCGAGCGGCGCACGGTGCCGGTCGAGGTGCGCGGCGTTTCGCACTACCAGGACACCCTGGGCTACGTGCACATCACCGGATCGGTGGTCAACACCAACCCGGTGGCGGTTCGCGACGTGACCGTCACGGGCGCACTGATCGATGGGCGCGGCGAGATCGTCAGCACGGGTGTAGCGCTGCTCGTCCAGACGATCGAGGCGGGAGCCTCGGCACCGTTTGACGTGCTGATCCGCCACGCGCCGTACAGCCAGACCCAGCTTTTCGTCCAAGCCCTACCCGCTCCCCAATGATACGCCTTATCGGGAGTGAGAACGCCGGCGTCGGCCTGCCGGCGGCCATGGACCTGCTGCGCCGCGGTGGCTCGGCAGTGGATGCCGTCGAGATCGCGATTCGGGCCGTCGAGGCCAACGCCGAGGATCACTCTGTGGGCCTCGGTGGATTCCCCAACATCCTGGGCGAGGTCGAGCTCGACGCCGGGATGATGGATGGCCGTGATCGTACGAGCGGCGCGGTCGCCGCGCTCAAGGGCTATCTTCACCCCATCTCGCTCGCCCGTCTGGTCATGGAGCGCATCCCCCACGTCTTTCTCGTCGGGGATGGGGCGGCACGTTTCGCTCGCGAGATGGGAGCTGAACCCGCCGAGCTGCTAACGGCGCCCGCGCGAGAAGCGTGGGCGCGGCGGCTGGAACAGGATCTGGCACCCAGGAAGCTGGAGGAGGTTGCGAATCTACCCGACCTCTGGCGCTGGGTTGAGATTGCGACGGATCCTCAACGCACCCACGGCACGGTCAACGTGGTCGCCCGAGATGCCCAGGGCCATATTTGCGCCGGTGTGAGCACCAGCGGTTGGGCGTGGAAGTACCCCGGCCGCGTGGGCGATTCGCCGATCGCCGGGGCCGGCTTCTATGCCGACGACCGCTACGGCGCGGCCGCCTGCACGGGCACCGGCGAGATGGCCATCCGCGCTGCGACCGCTCACAGCGTCATATACGCAATGCGAATGGGTGCGACACTCCTTGACGCCGGCACCCAGGCGATGGTCGACCTCAACGACCTCGGGGGACGCTACCTGGCCGGCATGAACTTCGTGGCGATGGACCGCGATGGCCACCACGCCGGCTTCAGCAGCTACGAAAAGGCGAGCTATGCCCATATGGACGCGTCGATGGACGCGCCCGAGCTCCTCCCCCGCACCCACGTGACGATTGAGCAGCGATGGGATCGGCGGAATCTGGACTAATGGATTAGGGAATCGCGGAGAACTCAGAACGGCCCCCGATCTGCGGCATGCGATCGGGATCAGCCAGCTCCCGCGTACGCGGCACCGATCTCCCGATGGGCAGCGACGTTCTCCAGGAACGAGCGGCGCAGGTCTTCGTCAGCGATCGAGGAGGCCCACGCCTGGAGCAGGCGGTGCGCCATCTGCAGCGTCTCCTCGGCACGGGAATCGTTGGAAGCCTGAAGGGCACGATAGCAGCTTAGGTACACGCGTATCGGGTCATAGGTCCCGTATAGATCGGGGCCGATCGCGACACGTCGTAGGATTTCCTCTGCGTGCGGCAGGGCATCTTCCGGCGCGCCTCGCGCCAGCGCAATGCGCGCCAACCCAGCGTGCGCGCTCAGTGCCCAGTTTTGCCAGGACATACGCTGGCACAACGCCAGCGTACGCTGATATGCCGCCGTGGCATCCGACCAGCGTCTCTCGGCTGACAGCGTATGGCCCAGTACGAGTGTCGCGCTTACCGTGGCCACGCCGGCACCGATCTCGCCGGCGAAAAGCAGTGCCCGCTCGCTATGCTCACGGGCCGCTTCGTACGCACCCGTGTAGTGGGCGACCCAGGCGAGGCCGGCGTTGGACAAGCTCTTCCCAAGGGGATCCCTCACCCGGCCGAATAGCTGGAAGGCTTCTCGATAGCGCACTTCGCTGGTAGTGTAGTCACCCAGATCGCACATCGTCCACCCCAGGGTAGTGAGCCCCCACGCCTCCTCGCGGCGGTTACCCGTCAGCCGGCAGAGCCTGAGACCATCCTCAACATCCGCCAGAGCCGCATACAGATTATGGAGGCGCACGTTGATCATTGCGAGGGCGTTCAACGCCTTACCCTCCTCCATACGGTTTCCGGTCTCTCGGTGAATGCGCAGGTTCTCCTCAAGGTAGGTTCTTGCGGTATCGTGGTGTTGGCCGACCTCGTAAGAGGTGACGCCCAGTTCGCGCAGGACCTGCGCTTCCTGGAATCGATGGCCACCCGCCCGAGCTAGGCCCAGCGCCTCTCGCCAATGAGCCATGGCTTGGATGCCTTCCCCCAGCCGCATGAGCGCCGTGCCCCACTCCGAATGACCCTGAGCCTGCAAGGCGTTGTCCCCGATTGACTGGGCCAAAGCCGCCGCCTGCTGGGCCGCCTTTTCCAGAGATCTATGGTCAAACACGTGGTTGTGGAAGTTGGCCTCGCGCAGGGCAACCTGCGCAAGCCGGCGCCTTCCATCGGACCCGCCCGTGTCCAGGGCTGTTGCGATCCCGTGGAGTTGTGACAGTGCCTCCCGCTGAGCCTCACGCACTCCCAGTCGATCCTGGACGGCTTCGCGAAGAGACTGCACGGAAAAGTGGCCGGAGAGATCGTCGGACGGCATCAGGCCAAGCGCTCGATCTAGGTAGCCCAGCGCCTCTTCATTGGCGTAGAGCCCCGCTGCCTGCTCACCAGCTCGTCGGAGGTGGTCGATTGCGCGAAGAGCATCTCCAGCTTGCTCCCAGTGGTACGCCAGGAGACCCCGGTGACGCTCGACGTGCTCGGGGTACAGACGCTCCAGGGCCTCGGCGACGCGCCGATGTAGCACGCGCCGCACCCGGCGCGAGAGAGCGTCGTAAGCAGCCTCAAGCATGAGCTGGTGCGTAAAAACGTACTCCGGCTCCGGCACACGCACCCTCTCCCGGACCAACTGGTCCGCCTGCAGGGTCACCAGATGCTGATCCAAAGTCCCGCGCTCAGCGATCTCCGCAAGCAGGCGGTAGGGGAAGATGCTGCCGATGATCGCTGCCAGCTGTAATACATGGCGGGCACCCACTGACAGTTGGTCGATGCGTGCTCGGAGAACGCCGTACAACGTATCAGGGATATGGATCTCCGTCGCCTCTCCGCTGACCTCCCACCTGCAGGAGGTTGCGTCACAGATGATGACGCCGGCGCGAGTCAACGTGCGCAGGATCTCCTCGACATAGAAGGGAATGCCGTCACCACGGCTCAGGATCCGAGCTTTGAGTTCGGGTGGCAGGGCCTCAGCGGTCTCACGCCCGTCGGGCCCCGGTAGCGAGAGAAGCAGATTCCGGAGCAAGACCTCGCCATCCGAAGTAGAAAGCGGCCTCAGATCCAGATCGACGTGACGGTGAGGATAGTCATTCCGCGCAATCTCGCGGATGTGCCAGCAGCCGTGGTTGCGGTCGGGGCGGAAAACACAGAGCAGGACGAGTGGAGCCCGTTCGACCAGCCCTAGTAACCGCTCCAGGAGCTGCAGAGAGGTAGGATCGGCCCAATGCAGATCCTCGCAGACGATGACCAGGGGCCGCTGCTCCAGAACGGTCTCAAGGAGGCGCTCCACTGCGTCAAAGGTCACATCCTTGAGGGTCTCAACATCGATTTGGGCAAGCATCGCCTGAACCTGGGTGCTCAAAGGAGCTCCGACGACCCGACCAAGATAGGCGAACGTCGCCTCGCGACGCTCAGCGTCAAGGGTGCGCAGTGTCTGATGCAAGGCGTGACCAACAACAGCCTTCGGGGTGTCGGGCGTCACGCCGAGAAGCGACCGGAGTACATTCGCCCAGAGAAAGTAGGGCGTTGTGCCGCCGTAGGAAACGCAGCGCCCCTCGACCCATTGCACCGGGGTCCTGGTAACCTCAACTGCCGCCTGGCACTCCTCCACAAGGCGAGACTTTCCTATTCCGGCTTCCCCAACCAGGGTGACGATCGCGCCGACGCCGGCGCCCAAGCGCTCGACGCGCTCGCGAAGGAGCTGCAACTCACGATCGCGGCCCACCATCATGGAGCGCATACCGGGGATTCCACGGCCCTTGTCCGCGAGTGCCTTGCGCGCCAGAAGGACATATGACTGTGTGTCAGCGTCCTCGCCCCAATGGGGTCCCCAGGCGAACAGCGGCGCGATCAGGCGATGAGTGGCCTCGCTGACCCTGATCTCTCCGGGCCGGACCTGCGCCAGCAAGCGATCGGCATACGGTATCGCGTCGCCAACCACTGCCCAGCGACCGGTCTCGCCCGCTCCTTCAACGGGTATGACAACCATCTCCCCCGTATGAACGGCTACCCGCAGGTCTAGTCCATCTGGGCCCAGATCAGGCCCCGGCCCGAGATCATCGCCATTCGAGGATGGTGCACTCTCAGGAAGCTCCGCCAAGTGTGTCCGGACGACAGCCCGCATCGCCAGCGCGGCCAACGTCCCCCTCTCGGCATCGTCTTCGTGGACGCCTCGGGCACCGAAGAGCGCTGTGAGCCCCTGCTGATCATACCTATCCACCTCGCCACCGTACCGGCGCACTTCCGCCCCGGCCGCTCGCAGAAGCTGGCTGAGGACGACGACCCAACCCTCCGTACCTAGATCAGCCAGCAGGTCCGCTGTGGCAGACACCTCGGCATGGACGACCGTGAGGATACGTCGCTCGGTATCAGGGACGTCCGGCTCCATCTGCGGCGCTTGAGATGGGGGCTCGACCCCAAGCGGCGCTCGGGTCGTGGACGTCACGACAGACCTGTGCATAGCCGAGCTTGTGGAAGACGAGAGCTCACCATTGCGTATACGACCGTACAGTGTGACCGTCTCAGCCTCGGGCTCCACGCCCAACTCCTCGGCAAGGACCGTGACGCATCTCTCGTACTGAGCAAGCGCCGCGGCCCGCTGACCGCTGACCGCCAGGGCCATCATCGCCTGCCGGTGAGCGCTTTCTCTCCACGGCTCCAGATCGATCTGCCGCCGTGCATACCCCAGGGACTCACCGTAGCTCCCTAGCTGCGCATGATGCTTGGCCAACCGATCGAGCACCGCC
>JALOOJ010000249.1 GCA_025454475.1 Anaerolineae bacterium | reverse complement strand
TAAGTGGGAAGCCTGCCCCAAGACGAGGTCCCCCATCCCGTAAAGGGAGTAAGGCCGCTGGAAGACTACCAGTTAGATAGGCGGGAGGTGTAAGCGCAGTAATGCGTGTAGCCAACCCGTACTAACGGCCGAGGGCTTCACGACGTGGTACGGAGAACTTGACGCTTGACCAAGCATCCCGTGGTACAGATTCGCTTCAGCTAAGGAAGCTGCAGTCGGACCCATCTCGAACCCGGCAGTTAAGCTCACCAGCGCTGATGGTACTTGGGGGGTAGCCCCCTGGGAGAGTAGGTCATCGCCAAGAAGCTCTTCTTTGTCTTATTACCCCGCGGCCCATCCCTCCGATGGGCCGCTCTCTGTTCCTATACATCCGGATGACCTTCGTGCCGACTCCGGCGGCTTGACGGTTCGAGTGAGGCTGCTACACTTCGGGTTTGGCTGTCCGGTTGGCTGCTCTGTCTGGCGATACTATGCCCAGGTTGGCGTTGTCACGGGCGGGCCGCCAACCTGTAAGGCCGAGACTGCGATTGGAACACGTGTATCGATGTCGATTCCGCTATCGTTGTCACACCCCCGAGGACTGCTATTGATCAGCAGATCCGCGGTTCTGTTTCTGTTGTTGTTCACCATGACGGCCTGTTCTGGTTGGCCGAGCCGTTCGGCAGCAGCAGAGGCGTCGCCCGTAACCCCTTCTATCCCGACCGCAACAGCCACCGTACCCCCGGTGACATTGCCGACGATCACACCCGTCGCCACGACTGTGCCGGTGCAGGGCGATGATCCCGTGGTCGATGAGCCGACGGCGACCGCGGAGCCACTGGAGGTTCGAGCGCCGACGGCAATACCCACGCCCGCATTCTGCCCGTTCCTTTCAGGCCAGACGCAGGCCGGCGCTTTCCGCAGCGCGTCAATGGGCGAAGAGGTGCGTTTCCTGGTGCATCTCCCGCCATGCTACGATTGGTATCCCGATCGGGCCTTTCCTGTTCTCTACCTATTCCACGGGTGGCCGCTCAATGAGTGGCACTGGGATGGCTTAGGCGTGGATGAGTGGAGCGACGACTGGATAAGCCGGGGACTGATCGGCCCGTTCCTAATAGTGATGCCCGGTGTGGTGAACCAGGACGGCCTCTACGTCAATTCCAGTGGCGGGAGTGGTTCGTTTGAAGGGTTCGTGGTCAACGAGCTGGTTCCCAGCATTGATGGTGCGTATCGCACCGTTAGGGACTCCAGTGGACGTGCAGTAGGCGGAATCTCACGGGGCGGCGTCTGGGCACTGGAGATCGCGATGCGAAACCCCGACGTGTTTGGTGCCGTCGGGGGGCACAGTCCGGCTCTGGCGCTGAATCGGCCGCTGCCCCAGTATGACCCATTCCTTCTGGCGCGCGAAGGCACAGATGGCCTGCGTATCTACCTCGATGCGGGCGACGCTGACTGGGCTAATGCTGGCACGATTCGCCTCCGCGATCTCCTCCTCGACTTGGGAGCTGACGTCACCTATGACGTTCACGTCGGCGGTCACGTGGATGGATTGTGGAGTTCGGGGATACCCGACTACCTCGCCTTCTACACAGCGACATGGGCGGATGCATATGATGCGCTGCCACTGTGGACGTCTGGTCCTGCGAGCGCGCCTTAGGCGCCAAGTACCGCAGTCTTGCGCTGAGCCTCACGAAGGTTGCGTTTTGGTTCATCCAGTGTATCATAAACGGGTTATGGGAAGACCCGTACGGATTGCGCCCTCGATTCTGTCAGCGGACTTCGCTCGACTGGGTGACCAAGTACGCGCGGCGGAGGACGCTGGCGCGGACGTTATCCACGTCGATGTGATGGATGGGCATTTCGTGCCGAACATCACGATCGGACCTCTGGTCGTATCGGCGGTTCGTGCCGTTACGTCTTTGCCGCTGGATGTTCACCTGATGATTGAACAACCTGAGCGATTCGTTGCTGCCTTCGCAGAGGCGGGCGCAGATATCCTGACTGTGCATCCGGAGGCTACTGTGCATCTGCATCGGGTGTTACAGCAGATCCGAGGCTTGGGCCTCCGTGCTGGTGTTGCGCTCAATCCCTCAACCAGTGAACATGCGTTGGCCTATGTTGGCGCATACACCGATCTCGTGTTGGTGATGACGGTTAACCCCGGTTTTGGCGGCCAGAGAGTCATCCCCGAGGTGTTTGAAAAGATCGCGCGTGTTCGCGCCTTCCTGGACGCACATTCCCCTTCCGCTTGGTTGTCTGTGGATGGCGGCATCGACCCGCAGACGGCGCCCCAAGTTGTAGCCGCGGGGGCCGATACCTTGGTGGCAGGCTCCGCGATCTACGCTGCGCAAGCGGGAATCGCGGCGGCGATTGGCGCGTTACGTCTGGCAGCAGCTACGGCATGAGCGGGGGCCACGAGCAGGACGCAGAAAACGGCCCCGCTCACCCCATAGAGGGGCGCGCGGGGCCGCTTCAGGTGCGGTCGTGCCAGACTACTTCGTGTCGCGCGAAAGCGTGCGTAGGCAGCGTGTGCAGACGTAGCGGCGTCGATACTCGCCGTCGATCAGCACGCGCTTGCGCTGGATATTCGGACGAAACACCCGATTGGTTGCGCGCTTGGAGTGACTCACGTTATGCCCGAACATCGGCGTCTTGCCACAGATCTCACATTTAGCCATGATCCACCTCGTTTTTTCGATGACTGAGCTATGATACCACAAAGCATGGAAGACGCAACCGGAGGAGGTGCTATGGACGACCACCTGGAAGCACGAGGTCGAATCGAGGTGGCACAAGCGGCAATCGCGTCAATTGTCAGTGAGGCCGTCCAGACCTGTTATGGCGTGGTGGGAACGGTGCCGCGCAACTTCGCGACAGGGCTGGCGGATATCCTATCCGCTGACCGAAAGCGCGGCGTTGAGGTCATCGTCCGCGACGATCACATCGTCGTCGATCTCTACCTGGTGGTAGAATACGGAGCACGTCTCACGAGTGTGGCCAATAGCATCAAGGACGTCGTGAAGTACCAGGTCGAACGTGCCCTGGAACTGCCGGTGGATCAGGTCAACGTCCACATTCAGGCTCTACGCGTGAGCGACTTGGATTAGGGAGGGCGCACAGTGGGTATCCCCGACGGCGACGGGCTACGAGCCTTGGATGGGCTGCGTCTGAAACCGATGATCTCGGCGGCTCTCCTATGGCTGCGCCAGCACCAGGATGCCATTAACGCACTCAACGTTTTCCCGGTTCCGGATGGAGACACTGGCACCAACATGAACCTCACGATGGTCTCGGCGTGGGACGAGATCGCCGATGTCGATGAGCCCCACGCAGGCCGGCTTATGACGAAGCTCGCGCACGGTGCACTCATGGGCGCTCGCGGCAACTCCGGCGTGATCCTGTCTCAGATCTGGCGTGGATTTGCGCACGGGATTGATGGTCACGCGCACATCACGACTGAGACTATGGCCGAGGCTATGCGCGTCGCCGCCGACACTGCATACAAGGGCGTCGTCAAACCGGTTGAGGGGACGATTCTCACCGTCATACGGGAGATGGCTGAAGAAGCTGCGGCGTCTTCAGAAGCGTCGCACGACATCGTTGAGCTGCTCGATCGACTGGTGCGCCGCGCCGCCGCTTCCGTGGCGCGAACGCCTACGCTACTGCCTGTGTTGCGGCAGGCCGGGGTGGTCGATTCGGGAGGCCAAGGGCTCTACGTGATCTTCGAGGGTATGTTGCGCGATCTGAAAGGACTCCCAGTGGCAGCCATTCCCACACAGATGGATCTCGCGACCGTTCAGCTGATGGCACATCCTGAGGGTGGCGCGGAGGTTGAGTTCGACAGCGCCTATCCCTATGACGTGCAGCTGATCATTCTGGGCACAAACCTGAACGTTCCGCAGATCCGCATGGGTATTGAGGCACTGGGCGACTGCCCACTCACAGTCGGCGATGAACAGGCGGTCAAGATCCACGTCCACGTGGCCGATCCCGGAGCCCCGATTAGCTTCGGCGCTCGGTTTGGCTCCGTGACCGATGTCGTGGTTGAAGACATGCGGGTGCAGTACGAGGCCTATACGGCCAGCCGCGATGTGGTGCGGTCAGGTCCGCCGTTGCCCGCGGCGCTCCTTGGGCAGGCTGAACCTATGGCAATCAGTGTTGTCGTGGTTTCCACTGGAGAGGGTCTGGCGAACGTGTTCTACAGCCTGGGTGCCGCGGTTGTGATCGAGGGCGGGCAGACGATGAACCCTAGCACGGCGCAGATCGTGGAGGCTATCAGCCGAACCACCTCAGAAGACGTCGTTATCTTGCCCAATAACCCGAACATCATCATGACTGCTCAACAGGCGGCGCAGATGGCGGACGGCAAGCGGGTCGAGGTCGTGCCCACGCGTACGATTCCTCAGGGCGTCGCTGCAATGCTAGCCCTGGACCAGGATGCGCCACTGGGTGACAATGCGGCCGCGATGCTGGCTTCGTCCTCTGGCGTTATCACCGCCGAGGTCACATCCGCGACCCGCGCTGTGCGTCTGAACGGTATTGACGTACATGAGGGAGACGCTATCGGCCTGCTCGAAGACGAGCTGGTGGTGGACGCGGCTTCGTTTGAGGAGGCGGTGCGCTGGCTGTTGGCTGAAGCCGAGATGGAAGACCGTGAGTTGGTGACCCTGTACTATGGGGCTCAGGTGACCGAGGACCAGGCCAGTGCGTTGGTCGAAGAGCTCTCCCACGACTATCCGGATCTGGAGTTCGAGGTCGTTAACGGTGGGCAACCCCACTATCCCTACATACTGTCGATTGAGTAACCGTGGCGATAGGGATGTCCCTGCTCCAGGTTGTTGGCTGCCCCTTTCGGTTGACTCGTCCGCGAATCCGTCCGGGCGTAAGTTGGTCGTCCCTACCTAGATAGGAGCAAGCGCGTGGCGGGAAACCCTCAGATTCAGATGATCACCGATGGTACTGCCTTCCTGCCGATGGATCGACTGCGGGAACTTGGCGTGACGGTCCTGCCGATCGTCGCGAGTGCCGGT
>JALOOJ010000248.1 GCA_025454475.1 Anaerolineae bacterium | reverse complement strand
GTGACGCGGCTCACGATCCGGCCCGACGCCTGCTCATCGAAGAAGGAGAGGTCGTGACGGACCGTCGCGGCGAAGACATCCTCACGCACTTTGAGAACGACATCGCCGATGATTGCGGCCCCGTAGATCCGGCGCACGTAGTTAGCTACCCAGGCCACGAGACTCAGCACGAGTACGCCGCCGACCGCGAAGACGATGGTACGTTGCGCGGGATCAGTGTTCAGCAGGTCGAGCGTATTCGAGACCAGGATAGGCGCAGCCGTGCCTGCGGCTGAGTTCAACAGAATCAGTCCCGCCACTACGAGCATCTTCAGCCGGTAGGGCCGGAAGTAGCCCACAATGCGCCGCAGGAGATCGCGATCGCTGTACGTGCGGTCGTAGTTCTCAGAGTCGAGCCCGTCAAGGATGAAACCCATAGGCTATAGGTCTCCCTCTCTCTCAGATGTCGTAGCGAGCGAAGATGCGACGATAGGCATCGGATCGCGCCATCAGATCGTCATGCGTCCCCTGGTCGACCAGCTCGCCGCGCCGCAACACAAGGATGCGGTCCGCCCAGCGGATCTGGCTCAGCCGATGGGTGATGATGAACGTGGTACGTTGGCTACTGATCCGCCGCATCGCCTGCTGGATGCGATCCTCGGTCTCGCTGTCGATCGCGCTGGTGGAATCGTCCAGGACGAGGATGCGTGGGTCGGTCAGGAATGCGCGCGCGATCGCGATGCGCTGGCGTTGGCCGCCCGATAGCGTCACCCCACGCTCGCCCACCTCGGTCTCATAGCCATCGGTGAAGCCCTCGATAAACTCGTGGGCCTGCGCCTCGCGCGCGGCATCCTCGATCGCCGACTTGGTCGCGTCAGCGCAGCCGAACGCAATGTTCGCCGCGAGCGACCGCGAGAACAGGAACACATCCTGCTCGATCGTCGAGATCTGAGACCGCAGCGACTCCAGGCTCCAGTCGCGGACATCCACGCCGTCGACCAGCACACGCCCCTCGTCAGCATCGAAGATCCGGTTGACAAGGCGCGTCAGCGTCGTCTTACCCGAACCGGTCTGCCCGACGATCGCGACCGTCTCCCCGGGCTGAACCGAGAAGCTGACGTTCCTTAGCACCTCGTTGCCATCGTAGCTGAAGCTGACATTCTCAAAGACGACCTCGCCCGCAATGGGCTTCGCCACGCCGCCCGCGTTCTCATCCAGCTCCGACTCCGTCTTGATCAGGGCCAACACCCGCTCCGCACTCGCCACGCCCATCTGGACGAGGTTGAACGTGAATATCGACATGAATGTGGGATAGCGCAGGGCATTGAAGAGTCCAACGAAGGCGATAACCTCGCCAAGGGTCAGGATACCGGCCCTCCACAGGAGCAGGCCATGCAGTAGACACCCGGCGTATGAGAAACCGAAGACGAGCATCGGCCAGTATCGCGCCTCGATGACGCCCTGCTGAACAAAGATATCGCGATAGTTACGGGCATTGCGAGCAAAGCCGTGCCACTCTTGCTGCTCTTGCGCGTTCGCTTTGACCACCTCGATGCCCGCGACCGATTCCGCTAGCCGCGCGTTCATCTGCCCATACTGCTCGCGCTGCGCCACGGTCACCGGCTTCAACCGCCGGTTATAGTCATAGACCGTGATCACCAGCAGAACGGTGAATATCGCGGGGACCAGAAGTAGTCGGGGCTCCAGTCGCCCGATGAGGATCGTCGGGATCACCAGTCCCATGAGCGAGTCGGTGATCAGCATGATCCCGGGGCTGAACATCGCGTTGAGCATGCGAACGTCGTTCGTCGCGCGCGCCATGATGTCGCCGATGCGCTGGCGACCGTGAAAAGTCTGGCTCTTACCCAGCAGACTCACGTACAACTCATCGCGGGCGTCGCGTTCGATGCCCTGAGCAATGAAAGCCACCGCGAAGTTGCGGAGGAGGCCCGTCAACCCCTGGACGGCGGCCGAGGCAAGCACGCTCGCAGCCACGATCAAGAGCGCACGGTTGGCCCACGAGGGCTGCGAGATCAGGTCGAAAGCGCGCCCAACATAGATCTGGATCCCGCCATACGCCAAGTTGTTGGCGACTGCGGCGCCCAGCATCAGAAGCGGCAGCGCGGGATAGCGCATCAAATGCGAGATGATCCAGCGCACCGCGGTCGTACGGTTGTACCGGTGTTCGTTCTCGAGCGTGAACTCGCGTTTGGCCAAGCAGCCCTCCCGATGCCAGAGCGTGAACGCTGATTATCCTATAGAGCCAGCGGAAGGCAATGCCCTGCACCTGGGACCGCGGGTGACGTGCCCCCGTCGGATCCAGAGCGGACGGGGCGCCTGCGGTCCAGTCGGAAGAGACCCCAACCGCGCTTGCCCTCAATCTCGGCTGTGCTACACTCAATGCCATGGTCACACGTCGAGCCGTACTCAAGGGACTGGCTGCCGCGGCAGCCGCAGTGCTGACACCGCGCCTGGCAGCACTGGCGGAGTCCGCGGCGATTCCCATCAGCCCGGAGCCTGAGGTGCCCAGTGACTCGGTGCTCACCGGGCGCGCCATCCACACAGTCACCATCTACAGAGAGCCTTCAGCCTCCAGCGAGCGCGTGACAGCCTACACCCGTGACCAGTCATTCGCCATCCTGGGCGAGGTCCGCGCGCCATTCTCGGCTCACAACGACCTGTGGTACGAGACTGACGAAGGCTATGCTCACAGCGCATGGGTGCTGCCAGTGCGCGTCTACCCTGCGCAGCCGTTCCTGCCCCTCGAAAACGACTTCGGGTTCTGGGGGGAGATCTCCGTGGTGCACACGGAAGGGCGCACGGCGCCCAGCGCCAACGCGGGCAGCAAATACCGTTTCTATGGCGGGCTGGTCTTCCACGTCATCGATGCCGTCACCGACGAGAGCGGGGTGGGCTGGTACAAGGTGGTCGACGACTACCCGCCGCGCCAGAGCACCAATCACCAGTGGGTGCTCGCCCAGGACGTACGGCGGATCCCCAGGGCTGAGATGGCGCCGATCCATCCGTTCGCCGGCGGCAAGCGTATCGAGGTGGACCTGACGGCGCAGAAGCTCGTCTGCTACGAAGGGTCCGAGATCGTCTTCGAGACGCTGGTGGCCTCGGGTATGGGGGGGATACTAGCGACACCCACGGGGCAACACAGCGTGATCCTCAAACAGGCTTCGCGCCACATGAGCAACGTCCCGTATGCCGACATGAAGCCGGAAGATCGCCCCGCGCCTGGCGACATCTTCGACCTGCCAGGCGTGCCCTGGAACACTTTCATCGACCTCGCGGGCACGGCCATCCACGGCGCATACTGGCACAACGACTTCGGTGTTCGGCGCAGCCACGGCTGCGTGAACGTCTCCCACGACGCGGCACGCTTCGTCTATCGCTGGACTTACCCCATCGGCGGCTATGACGACGACTTCGTCCAGGGCGATGCCCGGGTCGGCACGCCCGTCATCGTCTTCTAGGCCCCACTGGGGAGCCTATCCCGACTCGCCTAAGCTCTCATTTTTGCTTCTCTCATTCTGGCATTCTTTCATCCTGTCGCTCACTGGTTCCCGATGTTCCTAACACCACAACGGAAGGCACGCACACCTCGCATCGGGCTCGCTCTGAGCGGGGGCGGAGTCCGCGGCCTCGTCCATCTGGGCGTGCTGCGGGCCCTCGAGGAGAATGGGCTACCCGTGGACGCCCTGGTGGGCACAAGCATGGGCGGGCTCATCGCCGGAGCATACGGCGCCGGAGTGCCGCTCGACGACATCACGGCCTTCGCTGTGGGCACCAGAGTGCTCGACTTCGCCTCGCCCGATCGGTCCTGGCGTGCGCTCTTCGATCAGCGCAAGTTAGCGCCAAAACTCGCCGAGTTGCTGGGAGGCGACGAACTCACCTTCGAGGAGCTGAGCATTCCCGTAGCTGTGACCGCGGTGGACCTGGAGACGGGCGAGCTGGTGATCCTTGATCAGGGGCCGCTGATACCGGCGCTCCTGGCGACGGCGGCGCTACCGCTCTTCTTCGCACCCGTGCACCACCAGGGGCGGTGGTTGGTCGATGGTGGCGTGCTCAACAACGTGCCCTTCGACGTGGCCCGGCGCTACGACGTGGACCGCGTCCTGGCGGTCGCCATCACGCCGAATCAGCAGTTCGAGCTGACGCCGATTCCCGGGCACCAGCGGTCGCGAGGACTCTCGCTGGGCGGGCTGCTCCGGCTGAACATCGAAGGCCACGATTGGCGCCTGCCCTTCATGATCGCTGAGGCGGGCATAAGCCTCACCCAGCAGCTCGTCAACCGTACCCGTATGGACGTCTGCCCGCCGGACATGCTTCTGGAGGTCTCACTGCCCGGCGTGGGGATGCTCTCGACCGACGGAAGCCGTGCCGCCGTCGACGCCGGCTACCACACCGCGCTGGCACACCTCGACGCGCTCAAGGCGCTCGCTGCGCCAATATCCCCGGCCTGGCATGCGCGCTGGCGCTGCTTCCGCCATCGTGCGCGCCTCGCCTGGCGCATCCTCCACGGGCCGGCGTACCCGATGTTTCCCGAGGTAGGGGAGTAGAACTCAGGCAGATTGGTTCGTAGCAGCCTCTTCTGCGGTTCTGACGGCCAAAGCCACTACTACGAACCGCAGCCTCCTGCCTGACAGACCGCCGGAGACAGGAAGATCAGGGGTCCGGGCGAAGTCCCGTAGGCGTGGGATTGCCGGTTCCTTGCTTGCCTGAAGACCGTGTCGCCGTGTGCCGCGAACACCATTATCCGCGCGAAAGTGTCGTCTCCATCGCGCCTTCCGCGCCGTCAGCCGCCGGGCACCGGAGTC
>JALOOJ010000088.1 GCA_025454475.1 Anaerolineae bacterium | reverse complement strand
ATCGGCGCCTTCACCGGCATTGGACAGGCAAACCGCACAAGGGGCGAGGCGCGCGGGATCGCGGATCTACCCAGCCTGGACGCCGCGATGCTCGCGGCAAGCTCCAATGGGACGGCTGCCGTCATCACGGGCATTCTGTCCGGCGATTCCGGCGACGATCTGGTGATCTACGCCGAGCAGGAGTGGCAGATCGAGTACGATGAGGACGACGGCTGGCAGGGCAGTTGGCAGACGCTCCGCACCGTTGTCCCTGACTGCCGGATCACGCTCGCCGATGGTTCTGCCGTTCTGAACGCGACCCGCAATGCCATCGTTGATCGCACCCTACACGAGGCTATTGTCTATGTACCAGCCGAAGGCCAAGCCCATCCAGCTACCGAGGTTGACGGCGTCGTGAAGGGCACGATTCGCCATCTCGGTTTCAGGTCGGGTGACCAGATCACAGCGGTCGGCGTCACGGCTCTGGAGAGCTTCACCGCAGAGCGGCTTTCGGGCGGTGACCACAGGGCACTGATGCAGCATCTCTCCCAGCAGGTGACGATGCTGCGCATCGTTGGCGTGATCTTCGGTCTGGTGGGACTGGGGCTGATGGGCGCAGCGGCCGCGCTCCTGCTGCGGCCCTGAGGAGCGCGGACACTCAGAACGCGCCTGAGTCTCAACGTGTCACGCTGAAGACCTACGAGCTCCCCAAGTCATCCCGCCCTTTCCCCAGTCCGAGAGCTCGTAGGTCTTCAGCCAGCGCCCAGAGGAGGAACCATGGACCGTACCGAGTTGACCCAGCTTCTCGCCGTCGCCCGGGGCGACGCGCCTGCCGATCTGCTTCTGGACCACGGCCGCGTTGTCAACGTCTTCACCGGCGAGGTCCTGGATGTCCAGATCGCGATCGCTGGCGACCGCATCGCGGGCGTGGGTCATGGCTACGTCGGGAAGCAGAAGCTGGACCTACACGGTCAGTACATCGTGCCCGGCCTTATCGACACCCACGTTCACATCGAGTCGTCTATGTGCAGCCCGGTGGAGTTCGCGCGGGTGGTCCTCCCCCACGGCGTCACGAGCGTCGTCTCGGATCCGCACGAGATTGCGAATGTCGCCGGCATCGCGGGCATCCGCTACATGCTCGACGCCTCCGCGGGGCTTCCCCTCACCGTCTTCGTCAACCTACCTTCGTGCGTCCCAGCCACCCATATGGGCACTGCTGGAGCTGCGCTCGAGGCAGAGGATCTCGCGCCGCTGCGCGGCCTGGACCGCGTCCTGGGTCTGGCTGAGTTCATGAACGTGCCCGGCGCCACGCTGGGTCTCCCAGGCGCCATTGACAAGCTCCTTGCCTTCCAGGACACCCATATCGACGGTCACGCGCCCGGCATCACGGGTCGGCAGCTCCAGGCCTACATTGCGTCGGGTCCGTCGACAGACCACGAGAGCGGCACACCTGAAGAAGCCCTCGAAAAGGTACGCCTCGGGATGGTCGTGCTCCTGCGCGAGGCGACCTCGGCGCGGAATCTCCTTGACCTGCTCCCGGCCATCACCGCATCGAGCTCGCGCCGCTTTGCCTTCGCCACCGACGATCGCCATCCTGCTGACCTGATCGATACAGGAAGCATCGACAACCACATCAGGCGAGCGGTGTCCGCGGGGCTGGACCCAGTGACCGCCGTGACCCTGGCGACGCTCAACGGCGCCGAGGCCTTCGGCCTTCGCGACCGCGGCGCCATCAGCCCGGGCCGGCGGGCCGATCTCGTCGTCACACTATCACTCAGCGACTTCCAGGCAGAGATCGTCGTCGCCGGTGGACGCGTTGTGGCGCGCGATGGCGAGATGCTTGAGCCTCTTATCCAGGGCGCCGCCGATATGGGCGCCGTCTGGCACCACGTCGACGTCGACGCCGATGCGCTATCATTTCGCATCCCGGCGCGGGGCACACGCCTGCGGGCCATCGGTGTCCGTCCGGACACGCTCGTCACCGAAGCTCGCGTTGTGCCCGCGAAGATCGCCGCCGACGAGGCGATCACCGACCTAAGCCGTGACTTGCTCAAGGTCGCAACGATCGAGCGCCATCGTGGTACTGGGAATGTGGGGCTGGGGTTTGTGCAAGGCCTCGGACTCAGAGCGGGCGCCATCGCCGGTACAGTGGCCCACGACTGTCACAACATCACCGTCGCTGGCGTCAGCGACGCGGAGATGCTGGCAGCCGTCCGCGCGCTCCGCGACCTCGGTGGAGGGCTTGTCGCCGTCCGAAACGGCGAACTCCTCGCTGCTGTGCCGTTGCCGATCGGGGGCCTGATGTCGGATCAGCCTGCTGAGGTCGTGCGGAGACAGATGGACGATCTGCTCGCCGCAGTCCGCGCCCTCGGCTCCCCACTGCACGACCCATTGATGCAGCTCGGCTTCCTGGCGCTGGAGGTCATCCCGCACCTCAAGCTCACCGATCAGGGCCTCGTCGACGTCGACGCGTTCGAAATCGTGCCTTTGTGGGTGGACTGATCGAGCCCGGGTGGAGACGGCACGTCGGGCCGTCTCCACCTGAATGCTGCCTGCCCTAGCGAAGGCGCGCGGCCTGCTCGTGAACCTGCGCCGCCTGGGCGCGCATCTCCACCAAGGTATCCCTCTCGCGCTGGACAACTGCCGCCGGGGCCCGCTCCGCAAAGGGCCCAGCCAACCGGCTCTCGCTTGCCGCGATGCGCGACTCCAGACTGACCAGCTCCTTACCCAGCCGCGCACGCTCGGCCTGCAGATCAACCATGCCCGCGAGCGGCAGATAGGCCACTACGTCGCCCACGACAACCGATGCAGACTGCGCCGGCGGCAGGATAGATGCCGAAACCGTCGTCTGTGCCGGGTCTAGCCGGGCAAGGGCAATCAGCATCTCGCGCTCCCCAGTCAGCGGCGCTTCAGCGGATTCCATCACGATCGCGGCGGATATTCGTCGTGCGGGCTCAACGCCGTACTCAGCGCGAACCGCGCGGATCCCCTGCACCAAGTCAATCAGTATTGCCATCTCACGCTCCGCGTCCGGATCTAGCCAGGCGGGGTCAGCCGCGGGCCAGCGGGCCACGATCAGCGCGGGGCCACGCTTGCTGCCCTCGGGCAGCGCCTGCCAGATCGCCTCGGTCACAAACGGCATAAACGGGTGAAGGAGCCGCACCGCCTGCTCCAGTGCCGCGACAAGCACCGCTCGCGGCGTGGATCTGTCGGCCCCTTCTCCGTAGAGCCGCGCCTTTGCCGCCTCGATGTACCAGTCGCAGAACTCGTCCCACAGGAAGTCGCGCACCTGGCGCCCAGCCTCCCCGTACTGGTACTCATCCATCAGATGCGTCACGTCCGCGGTGAGCCTCTGGATGCGGCTAAGAATCCACCGGTCAGCCAGGGTTAGCCGCGCCCGGTCGAGCGCCTCAAGGCTCTGGACCGGGGCACCATCCAGGTTCATCAAGATGAACCGCGTCGCCTGCCAGATCTTGTTGGCGAAGTTCCGCGCTCCCTCGATCCGCCGCGGGTCAAGGTTCATGTCATTCCCGGCAGTCGAGGATGTCGCCAGCGTATAGCGCAACGCGTCGGAACCGTACTCCTCGACGATGTACAGCGGGTCGTACTTCCAGGCGTCAGGCATCGACTTACTGATCTTCTCTCCGTGTTCGTTGCGGATGAGCCCGTGAAGGTAGACCGTCCGATAGGGCGCACGGCCCATCAACTCCAGAGACAGCATCGTCTCGCGGGCCACCCAGAAGAAAAGGATGTCATAGCCGGTTTCGCGCATATCGGTCGGGAAGTAGCGTTTCAGATCGGCGGCCTCGTGGTCGGGCCATCCCAGTGTCGAGAAGGGCCAGAGTCCGGATGAGAACCATGTATCGAGGACATCCTCGTCCTGGTGGAGAGCGTCGCTTCCGCACTCAGGACAGGCGCCCGGATCCTCGAGAGCGCTCCACTCCTTGCCGCAGGTGTCACAGTACCAGACCGGGATGCGGTGCCCCCACCAGAGCTGGCGACTGATACACCAGTCGCGGATCGTCTCCATCCAATGGAAGTAGACCTTCTCGAAGCGGTCGGGCACGATGCGCATCTCGCCGCTCTCCACGGCCCGAATCGCCTTCTCGGCGAGTGGCTTGGTGCGCACGAACCACTGCGTACTGATCATCGGCTCGACGATCGTGTCACATCGCTGGCAGTGACCGATCGTATGCGTATAGGGCTCGACCTTGACCAGCAGACCCTCCTTCTCGAAGTCAGCCACGATCGCCTTGCGACAGCCAAAGCGATCCATCCCCTCGTAGGGTCCCGCAGCAGCATTCATCATTCCCGTCGTCGTTAGCACATTGATCTGCGCCAAGCCGTGCCGCACTCCGATCTCATAGTCGGTGGGATCGTGCGCGGGCGTCACTTTCACTGCACCGGTGCCGAACTCGGGCTTCACGGCCTCGTCTGCCACGATCGGTATCGGCCGATTCACCGCCGGAAGGAACGCCGACTTTCCTACCACCGCATGCCAGCGCTCATCTTCAGGATGTACCGCAACTCCCGAGTCGCCCAGGATAGTCTCGGGCCGGGTCGTCGCCATCTGGATGAACGCAGTTGCCCCCTCGGCCCACCTTCCGCTGCCCCAGGCGTGCTGCGGCCCGGCCCAGTCCTCACTCACGACTGGGTAGCGTACATGCCACAGGTGGCTTGCGTGCTCGTGCGGCTCGACCTCCAGATCCGAGATCGCGGACTCGCATCGCGGACACCAGTTTACCATGTACGGGCCGCGGTAGATGAGATCGCGCTCGTACAGCGTCACAAACGCCGTGCGTACTGCGCGGCTGAGCGCCTCGTCCAGCGTGAACTTCTCACGCTCCCAGTCGCACGAGATGCCCAGCTTGCGGTGTTGGTTCGTGATTCGCGCATGCGTGATGGCCTTCCACTCCCACGCCCGGGCCACAAACGCCTCACGCCCGAGATCGTGGCGCGTGAGGCCTTCCTTGGCCAGCTCCCGCTCCACCACATTCTGTGTCGCGATCCCCGCGTGGTCGCTCCCAGGCAGGTAGAGCGTCTCTGCGCCCTGCATCCGGTAGTAGCGCGTGACCAGGTCCTCGATCGCCGCCGTAATCGCGTGGCCCAAGTGAAGGATCCCGGTGACATTGGGCGGTGGCATAGTGATGCAGAAGCGCGCGCCATCGCGGCTTGCCGTCCCCAGCTCGACCAGTTTCTCAGGTCGGAAATATCCCTGCCCCTCCCACCATTCATAGATGGGGCCCTCATGCTCGTCAGGGTTGTACGTCTTCGAAAGCTCCTCAGCCATCGTCTCCTCCTTCGGCCTACCGCCGGCTATCTCTCCTCAACCCACCGTCGTCCCGTGCTTGGGTATCACGCCACCACGCCAACCCGTATCGCCTCAGTATCGAGAACCACAGTCTCGCCCACAATCTCCCTGATCGTTATCTCGCCAGCCCGCGTCACGCTGCGCAGGTCTGGGGCAGCAGCCACCAGTTGGGCTCCGACCGCCTCGCTCACTCGATCAAGCACGAGCGTGCTCAGCGCTGCCCCAAGCGACATTCCCTGCTCGCTCTTGTACCGGCGAACTGCCGAAGCGATCTCCAAGAGCATCTCTCCCAGACTCTCCGCGTCGGGATCTTCCCACCGCACATCGACCGCGGGCCAGGCCATCCGGTGCAGTGAGCGTTCCCAGGGCACCGGCACGAAGAGATGCTGGAAAATCTCCTCAGTAACGTAGGGCAGGAAGGGTGCCAGCAACCTGAGGATGGTGTCCAGCGCTGTGGCGACGACCATCCTTGCTCTTAGGCCGTGGGCATCCTTGTCGCCATAGAGTCGAAGCTTCGCCATCTCCAGGTAGTTATCGGCGAGGTTACGCCAGAAGAAGCCCTCGACTTCGCCCTTCGCCGCGGCATAGTCGTAGCCCTCAAAGTGCTCTGTGGCGACACGTACCACCCGCGCCAGTCGCGACAGAAGCCATCTGTCTGCAGGCGTCAGCGACCCGTCGCTAGGCAACGGCGCACCATAGAGACTCCCGTGACCCGATTCCCGCACAAAGCGCTCAGAGAATCGGGCCACATTCCATAGCTTGGTCACAAGCTTAGCGCCGATCTGAACTCTCTCCTCGCTGATCACCGCATCGCGCCCCGGCCCGGTGCTTCCCGCCCAATAGCGCACCGCATCGGCGGAGTAGTCCTCGATCATCTCCAAAGGCGGCCTAGGCCCACCCCCGCGGCTCTTGCTGATCTTCCCGGCACCCTCCGACGCCAGTCCCCAGCCCGAGATCGCGACGTGCCGCCACGGCACTGTACCGAAGCTGTGCCACGACTTCACGATCGTGTAAAACGCCCACGTACGGATGATCTCGTGCGCTTGCGGACGAAGCGAGAAGGGCGTCACCATGGCATATAGGGCCGGATCATCAAGCCACCGCCCTACGATCTGCGGCGAGACTGATGAGGTGGCCCAGGTATCCATCACATCCGTCTCTGGTACGAACCGCTTACTCCCGCAACCACATTCGCGGACGGGTCCGGTCGTTGTCGGATCGACCGGAAGCTGGGCATCATCAGCCAGCATCACCTCACCACACTCGACACAGTACCATACGGGAAAGGCCACACCATAGACGCGTTGGCGCGAGACACACCAGTCCCAGCTTAGTCCCTCGACCCACTCACGGAACCGCGTCTCCATATAGGGCGGATGCCACTGCACCCGCGCCCCGGCTTCGAGCAGCGCGGCTTTGTGCGCCAACACGCGGACAAACCACTGCTTTGCCACCACATACTCCGCGGGCGTGTCACAGCGTTCGTGGACGCGTACGGTCTGTTCCACCTTGCGTCGCGCGAGGAGCGATCCCTGGTCCGCCAGGGACTCCGCGATCGCTGCCCGCGCTTCCGCCACAGTGAGCCCTGCCAGCGCGCCGGCGAGATCAGTCATAGTCCCCCGCCGGTCGATCGCCACCCGCAGCGGAAGGGCGTGGCCATACCACCAGCCAATGTCAGTAACATCACCGAAGGTACAGCACATCACCACGCCTGTTCCCGTATCCGGGTCGGCGCCCGGGTCGGACAGCACAGGCACCTCGTGACCCGAGTAAGGCACACGGGCCGTGCGCCCCACGAACCCGGCATAGCGTGCATCATCCGGATGCACGAAGACCGCCACGCAAGCGGGTAGCAGTTCCGGACGCGTTGTGGCGATCTCCAGAGTGCCTCCGCCGATGAGCCCGAACGCCAGAGTGTAGAAGACGCTCTCGCGGTCCAGGTCTGCGAGGTCAGCCTGCGCGATCGCCGTGTGACAGGTTGGACACCAGATCGTCGGGGCGTCCCGTCGATAGGCCAGTCCACGCCGTGCCAGGTCGAGAAACGACATCTGCGATACCCGGCGTGCCGATGGCTCGATAGTGCGGTACGTGTGGTGCCAGTCGATCGAGAGGCCCAACCGAGTCCAGAGCGCGCGATAGTCGGCTTCTGCCTGCTCACTTACCGCCATACACCTGTGAATGAACGCCTCGCGCCCCATCTCCTCGGCGCGTACCCCCTCCCACTGCTCTACGAGCCGCTCCGTGGGTAGCCCATTGTCATCGAATCCCATCGGGTAGAAAACGTTCTCTCCCCGCATTCTGTGATACCGGGCCACAAAGTCGGTGTGGCTATACGAGTACACGTGGCCGAGGTGCAGGTGCCCTGAGACCGTCGGCGGAGGAGTGTCAATCGAGAAGACCGGCGCCGCATCTTCTCCGCGGTTGAACGCGTGGACCCCTCGCTCGGACCAGAACCGGGCGATCCGCGGCTCGGCCTCCCTCGCATCATACCGCTTCGGCAATGTCATCGGTCCGCCTCCCCTCCTTGCACCGGGAGCCAAGTCATAGCCCAGACACGAAAAAACCCAATCCATCACAGGGACGGATTGGGCTCCGCGGTACCACCCTGATTCACAGATCCGGCTCTGGCCGGTCCGTGCATCTCTGTGTCCCACAGCCGACGCTGGTTGCAGCGGCGTTCCGGCGAAGGGACCTCGCTGTAACGGGCGAACCCGTAACCACCTAGTGACCGGAGACCCGGCCTTTCAGCGGCTCAACTCCCGGGCGACCTTCAGGAGCCTGCATCGCAGAGGGCTTGCAGCCTATGGCCCCCCTCTCTGAGCCGTCAAACGTGCTGACGGTATCGCTAACGCCCGACCCCCTACTCCTCCCGTTCGTCGTCTTTGACTGATATGGCTAACTATCAGTATAGGATGAACACCAGGTTTGTCAACTGCGGCAGGCCCCGGGCACGTTACCCCCGCCAAGGTTTATCGCAAGCCTTGGGCAGTTCTTCTGACGCTTCGCAGAACGCCCAAGGCCCCCAGAAGGCCCTTCTGCGCGGAGACTTCGGCGGCTTCCCGCGCTATGAGGTGTGCCCGCCCTGGGATTGTAAGTTGGCCACAAGGTACGATAATCCCGTCGTCCGAGATGGATGGAAAGGTCTGCCCAACTCGGCGATAGAGGTTGGAAGAAGTGAAGGACTTCACGAGCCTGACAGATCTCGGGAAAGCGCGCCGTCTGCGCATCCTGGCAACCGCGGCACTGACGGAGTTCGGCCTCGACACCAGCCGCCTGCGACTGCTATGTATGGCGACCAACACGTTGTTCCGAGTGTGGACTGCGGGCGGTGAGACCTATGTCTTGCGCTGCTGCACCCCTGGATGGCGCACCGACACCGACCTGCGCTCCGAAGTGATGTGGCTCGAGGCCCTGGCGCGTGACACGGACATCGGTGCGCCCGTTCCTCTGCGGGCTCCCGACGGTGATGCCTTCGTGCGCGCCTTCGCCGAAGGAGTCTCAGGACCGATCCGTTGCACGCTGATGAGCTGGATCCCGGGCGTCTCGCTCGGGAGGCGGCTATCCGTCACCACGCTGACCCAGATGGGTGCGTTGTTCGCCCGGATGCACGCCCACGGCGCAGCCTTCGTGCCGCCTGAGGGCTTCACCACGCGTCATATGAACACGTACCTCGCCCGCGAGGAGCTCAATGTGCTTTTCGGCCCGGAATGCCTTGCGGCGCTGCCCCATGAGAGCCAGGAGCTTCTGGCTCTCACGCGCGCGAAGGTAGATGCCGCCTTCGAGAGCCGCTACGCGGCGCCCGAAGGCCTCCGCGTAATTCACAATGACCTCTGGCACGACAACATCAAGCTGCACAGGGGACGGCTCAGGCCTCTGGACTTCGAGGACACCCTCTGGGGATATCCCGTTCAGGACATCGCGATGGCCTGGCTGGACCTGATGGACAGCGTGGCGTCGGGTCTCTATGAGCCCTATACGGACGCCTTCCGCGCTGGATATGAGAGCCACACACCATGGCCAGAGCGGTTCGCCGGCGAGGTCGACCTTTTCGAGGCCGGGCGGATGCTCTGGGTTGCCAACTACGTAGCCAGGTACCAGCCACAGCACCTGGGTGCCCACATTGAGTGGCTCTCCCCCAGGCTCGCGTCGTTCCTGGCGTCAGGACGCGTTCGTCACCTCCCAGCGAGTGTCTGACAAGCGTCCTAAGCCATCCAGGGCCGTCACGCCCCCCTCACCGTTCCGGTGCTTTCACTGCGGCGCACGACCAGCTAGAATCGTCAGGTTTCCGCCATCCAACCGCATGTCACCCATGCTACAATGGGAATCCGCTCACTTGGAGCGGAGATCCCCCTCTCTCCGTACGCAAGGAGGCGACCCAGTGATACCAGCTGACAGACCGACCCTGGACCCGGACAGACCGCCCTACCGCCCGACGCCTCGCGACTTGATCATGCTCGACGAGCTCCTGAGTGTGAGACTCTCGCCTGACGGGGCACTCCTGGCCTTCACAGTGCTGTCCGCTGACTGGCAGAATAACGTCTACGAACGGCTCTGCTACATCCACGATGTGGCCACCGGCACAACGACACCGTTGACCCGCGACGGCGTGGTCTTTCAGATGGCCTGGATCGGCAACCGCACGCTTGCCGTGCTGTGGGATAGCCCAAGCCCCTGGAACTCCTCTCAGGTCTACCTCTACGAGAATCTCATGGGCGACCCATGGCAAGTGACCCACGATGATGACGGCGTCGACTGGTTTGCGCCGTTCGCCGGAGGCATACTGTATCGCGCCGACAGCGCTCGACGCGATAAGTCCGAGACCCGCGAGCAACAGTTTGGGTACTACCGGCACTTTGAGCAGGAGCCGAGCACCTCGGCGCTGTACTACGTCGGCTTGGAGGAGCTGCGCGCGCACGAGAAGCGCGGGCGCGGGCCGACCGACGACAAGGCCAAGCCTCTACCTGAGCCCATCATCGAGCTCAGCAAGCTTCTGGACGAACCGCTCTCCATCCGGGCTGTCGTCCCTTCGCCGCTGCACGATGCGGTCTACCTCCACTGCCGCAAGCGGGATGACCTCGTCTACCTCCGCGAGACTTCCGGCTTCTGCATTACGCTGGATGCCCAGGCTGCCCTTGCCGAGCATATGCGTCGGGCGGCAGAGGAACCAGACAAGGAGAAGCCCGCGACCTCCCCCGAGGCGCCCGCGGCTCCTCAGGAGGGCAAGGGCCTCTCCACCGGCGCCGGCAAGCCCGATGTGGAGACAGGCAGCGAGCTCCCCCAGCCATCTGTGGAGCCCGAGGAGAAGAAGGAGGACGTAAGCTACCTTGGTCGGATCACACAGCTCGCCCTACCGCGCCGCGCACTGGTCCGTGCGGTCTCCCCCGATGGTCGCACTCTGATCGTGGAACACCAGGGCCGCGACGACAAGCTCTACACGCGCGCCGACCTCTGGCTGATCGACACCGAGACGGCTGTGGGTACACAGGACACCGATGCGTTCGTCGCCGCTATGCACAACGTGACCGCGGCGCTGGACCGCACCATCCTCGCCTGCCAGTGGGCTCCCAGCGGAATCTACGTCACGTACGCTGATGGGACAGCCGTTCGCCTTGCGCGGCTCGATCCGATAGGAATGGGCGGTACGGGCACCAGCTCTATCGACTCGCATCGGTCGCGGGTGGATGCGCTCGTCCCGACCCCCATCGACCTGGAAGGATTGTACCCCAGCGCCAATGTGCACGTATCGGACTGCGGGCGCATGGCTTTCATCGGCACGAATGAGTCGCAGCCCGAGGAGATCTACGTTGGCTGCCCCGGTCCGGAGTCGTGGCAGTTCCGTCGCGTCACCGAGTTCGGCAAGTCCGTTGAGGGATGGGACCTGGGCACGATCGAGACCATCGAATGGCCCAGCCGCGATGGTACGATCATCCAGGGCGTTCTGCGTAAGCCATCGGACTTTGATCCGGCGCGGCGCTATCCTCTGGCTCTCATCGTCCACGGGGGGCCGACTTGGTTCTCCGAGGCGTTCCTTCTCACCGGCGAGGATACCCGCTACTACCCGGCGACGCAGTTCGTCAACAAGGGCGTCCTGGTGCTCAAGCCGAACTACCGCGGATCGATTGGACGGGGCCAGGCCTTCCAGGAACTCAACGTGAACAACCTGGGCGTTGGCGACCTGTGGGACATCGAGTCGGGCATCGAGTACCTCGTATCGCTGGGCTGCGTCGATCCGGAACGCGTCGGCTGTATGGGCTGGTCACAGGGAGGCTATATCTCGGCCTTCGCCGGCCTTCATTCCGGAGCCTTCCGCGCTGTCTCCGTGGGCGCCGGCATCTCCGATTGGTACACTTTCTACGTCAGCAACGATGTCCCCGACTTCACGCTGGACTACCTGTCAGGTTCCCCATTCCGCGACCGAGAGCGCTACACCCGCGCAGCACCCATTAGCAACCTCGCCAACGCGAAGACGCCTATGCTGATCCAACACGGCGCAGAGGACCGTCGCGTCCCTATCTCCAACGCAATGGAGCTATACCGCGGACTCAAGGAGATGAACGTGCCTGTGGAGCTGTTCGTCTTCCCAGGCATGGGGCATCCCATCACGCGTCCGCGCGAGAACCACGCCGTCATGCATCAGAACCTCGCCTGGTTCAGCCACTACCTGCTCGGGGAAGAACTCAAGCTGGAGTAGGCCGTGACTGGGATTCGAGACTGGGGATTGGGGGTCGGGGACCGTCGACTGAGCGATCCGTGGATCTGCCCGAGTTCCTGATCACCACTGCCTGGTCCCTTCTCACTGATACACGACAAACGCGGGGAGCGGCACAAGCTCCAGAACCTGTGCCGGCGTCATCACCGGTACATCGTATTCGTAGAACAGCTTGAATCCGCCATACTCGAATCCCGCCTCCGCAGCGTATTGCCTGTAGTCTGCAACCTTCGCGCCTGGACCTCCAAACCCATCGGCGTCCCAGACTAGCGCCACTGCCGGATAGTCGATGATATCGGCTTTTCCGCTGAACATTCGATCGTCGAACTGATGGATGATCAGGACCTTACGCTCGCCGATCTCAGCGGCGATAGCATCGAGCCAGGCTTGTGCCTGATTCACATGGGCACCCGTCATTGTGCCGATGCGCTGCCCAGGCACGGAGACGCCGTCGAGCATCATGAACTCCGGGTCGAGGGCAAGGTGGACGCCCGGCTGTCTTAGAAACGGATCGACAAAGGCGAGCTCCGATTCCAGAGAGCTGTAGCCTGGCTGGATATCGAGGACGCTGACCATCCCATTTGCCCGGGCGACATCGATCCAGAGCTGGATTCTCTCGGCCGAAACTCGGTGAACGTAGGTACCGCTGGGGCCAGGGAATGGATCCGCGATGGTCACGACCATGTGAAAGAAGGGAACCACGCTCATCGTGGGAATCAGCGCTCGGTACGCCTCGGCCTGTTGCACGGCCATTGTTACGGTCTCGGTGGCTGTCGCGCGGCCGAGAATGCCGAGCCCCCGCCCAGCAGGCGTGCCGTACAATCCGACCCACACGGCGTTATGGAATGGCGACGCCGGGTCATCGACACGCGGCACAACCGGCACGGTGACCCGTTCTGCGCTCTCCACTGCCTCGCTGATCTCAGTCATTGCGGCAATAGCCTCTGTGGGCGTCACGGTTGCCTGAACCGGCGCTGCAGTTTCGATGGGTGGCGCTGCGGTCTCGGTCGGCGGCACAGACGTTGCCGTAGGCCTGGGCGTCGACGTTGGCGGGACCGTGGTGGCGGTCGGCGGTGCCGTGGTCGGCATTGACGTCTCGGTAGCTACCTCTGGCGAGAGGTCAGTTGGGATAGCTTGCGGCGTCCGCGTCGGCGTGGCCGACGGTGCAGGCCGCGCACCCCGCACCAGACATCCGTTGATGACCAGGACCTGGGCCAAGAGCACCAGACCAGCCGTCAGGGCCACTATTGAGACACTATAGAACTTGGGGCGTTCTTTCATAGGTCATATCACCAGCGTCAGGCTGTCGTCAACGTAGATGTCAAGCAGATCACGCAGCATCGTCGCTGCCGACGGGATCGGCTCGCGCTCATCGATGACCAGCGTGATCGCACCATAGATGTCCGACGTGTAGACCACGCCCATCTGTTTACTACCAAGATGGCCCAATGCGTGGTCCAGCCCCAGTGGAGTCGGAAGAGCGCTTAGCGCCCACGAACCATCAGGGCGTTCCTCGGCGCGCACGAGCTGCCGGTAGCGCTCGCCTCTTTCCCGAGCAGCCTGGAGCTCCGAGACGGGCACCGAGGCCACTCCAGCCCGGACGACATCACTGATATGCGCGTCCGCACCCATCACGGCGTTTGCCAGGATCACCAGTTTCGCGGCCGCGTCCCAACCCTCCAGGTCCCAAGCACCATCTCCCTCCAGAACCCCGGCGTCGCGAGCCATCGCGGTGGCCTCGTCCCAAGGCACCCCGTCAGCGAGCAGATCCATCACGAAACCTGTCGTCAGGTTGGGCACGCCCTCGATGAGGCGTACGCGCGCGCCCCGCAGATCCCGACAGCCCACGTTCAGCGCGGGTGCGCCGCCGGCGACGGTTCCGTCGTACCGCAAACTGACGCCCTGCGATCGCGCAAGCTCGTGCAGTTCACGGAACGCTACCACCAAGGGACCCTTGTTGGGCGTGACCACATGCATCCGTCTGCGCATTGCCAGCCGGATGCATGACAGCGCGGGCTCCGCCCCTTGAACGAGGTTCACCGGGGATGCCTCAAGGAGCACATCGGCCTCGCACGCCTGCACCAGATCGACGGCCCCCCAGCCCGGATGCCCCAGGCCGGGGTAGTCGCCGATAGTGCCGCCGCTGCGCTTGATGGCGGCCACAGTCGCCATATCAAGCCCTGACGCGTCACACGCCGCGCCTCGGCTGTCTGCTGCGCCCACCAGCTTCAGCCGCAGACCATACCGTTCAGCCAGCAGCGCCTCTCGCTCCGCCACGATCTCACAGAAGCGCCGACCCAGATTTCCAAGCCCCACGAGCAGTAGTCGTACGTCAGTCATCAGACCCCCAGGACGAAACATGGACACGGATCCCGAATCCGAGATCATGGAACCCAGTCACAAAGCTACAATCACCAGTCGCCGTCTTCAGGCCTCGAGCCGCACCGCCAGCAAAGGCACGAGCATCTCCTCCGGCGTCAGACCGCCGTGGCGCCCAGGCAGGCGTTTGGCGTCCTCCGACGTTCGCGCAAAGGCACCGTCACCGGTCGCGATGCCGATGATGTCGCCAAGCCGAAACGGCACCTCGTCATAGACGGGACCAGGCCCAAGCAGGCCTGAATCGAGCACCTGCTGGCGTGAGAGAAAGCAGAACTGCTCGCCGAAGTGATCCTGCAGGTAGCCAAGCGCCCGATCGTACGCGCCGTCGCGCACATAGAAGAAGGGCACCCGTCCCTCACCGATCGGCGGCATCCAGAGCGCGTCACGCAAGGCCGGGTGCTGCGGATACACCACTGTTGACGCCGTAGGCGTCGCGATCTGACCGTGGTCGGCGGTCATCAGCAACAGCGTACCTTCGCGGTCCTCTGCAGGCAAGCGCTTCAGGAGGATGTCCTCCATCAGCAGGGCTATCGAGCGAAGCTCGGCCTCCCCCGTTTCATCCTCGGGCCCGTACTTGTGAGCAAGCGTATCGACTGCTGGCCAATAGCCAGCCAGGAAGAGCCGACTGCCGCGATGGTCGCGCAGCACTTGCCGGAGCGACACCCAGAAATCGGACGCATAACTGTAGCCGCGCGTCTCCTTTGCGCCGCGGAAATGCATCCGCGAGAGCGGCGTCGTCGCGATCGACTTGTGGGTCACCGACACCGTCGCAACGCCTCGCGTCGCCAGGCACTGAGCCACGCTTGGTACAGGCAGGAACTTCTCCGGCTCGAAGCCCCACTTGAGCAGTGTGTTGGTGAAAGGCTCCTCCGGCGAGGAAAAGCCTATGGACTCCACCGCCATCAGCCACTCGCGAAGGTACAGCTCGTAGGCCAATAGCCCGTGCTGGGCCGGAGGGCGCCCGGTGAAGATCGTGCTGAGCACGCTATTCGTCGTCGACAGGAACGTCGTCGTGAGCGGAATCAGCCGCCCACGTTCGGCCAGATCGTGAAACACCAGGTCGTCGTTGCCGGCCATTGCGCGCCGCAGAGCCACCCACCCCATCGCGTCCATCACCAATAGCACCACCCGCCGCACACCCTCAAACAGGTCGTCGACCAGTCCCTGTGCCAAAGGCGCAAGGGCACCCTGGGGCAGGGCATTGGGCACGCCCAGAGCCTGACACACGGTGGCCGCCAGGTTGCCCACTGAACGACCGCCATAGCGCGGCCAGACCAGCCCATCCGGCAATCCCAAGCCGGCCGCCGCGGGCGGTCGGAACTCCCGCAGCTCCCGTTCCATCGAGGTTATGTCCATCATCTCACCGCACTATCCCCCTGATCAGGAAAGCTAGCAGCAACTGGCCGTTGAACGCAAGGGACCAGTCGCCCCAGGCGTCGTCTGAGCAGTCCACGCCTGCCCGTACGGCCCAGGGCACCGACAACAGCACCAGAAGTACCCAGACCGGCACCAAACCCAGCGCTGCCGCCACCAGCGCCAGCCCATATGCGGCACCAATCCAGCCCGAGCGGCGATGGTCGAATGGCGCCGAGCCTCTGCCTCCGCGCGTCTCAGCCCGGACGCTCGAGCCGGCGCGGTTAGCACACTGTACAGCAAAACCAACGATTCCGGCGGCCGCGGTACAAACGACCAACGCCCAGTCCCAGACCATCGCACCTGCGACCCACCCTGCCGGCACAGCGAGCACAACCAGCCCCCGGGCCAACACTCCGCCCCGAGTCGTCGCCAGGATCTGCGCCCCAAACCAGGCGGCAACCATCACCGAAGCACGCAGGACAGCGAACCGCCCACTCACCGCCCAACCGGCTGCGCTGCCCAGCGCAAGAGCCAGGGCCGTGATCCCAAGGGCCTGGCGGCGCGCTTGCGGGCTCAACGACCCAGCACCTCCACCAGGATCGGACGCATCGCCTGCGCCGCGCGAGCCCGGTGGCTCAACCGATTCTTGACCTCGAAGGCCAACTCAGCCATCGTCTGTCCCACCTCAGGCATATAGAACACGGGGTCATAGCCGAAGCCGAGATCGCCAGCGGGCGATCTGGAGATGACGCCCTCACATCGCCCTTCAGCTGTGAAGCTTCGACCGTCGGGCAGTGCCAGTGCTGCCGCGCAGCGAAACCGCGCGGTCCTCGCCGCCTCAGTGACCTCCGCCATCGCGTCAAGGAGCGCCTGGTATCGAACCGCGTCAGCACCGGGCCGGAAGCGCGCCGAGTGGACGCCCGGAGCTCCGTCAAGCGCATCCACCTCAAGACCCGAGTCGTCTGCCAGCGCCGGCAGTCCCGTCGCTTGCGCCAACGCGCGCGCCTTCAGCAGTGCATTCTCCACGTAAGTGGCCCCGGTCTCCTCGACTTCGCTTTCGGCCCCAACCTCCTCAGGCAGCACGAGCTCCAGTCCGAGCCCATCGAGCAGCGCAGCCCACTCCCTGCGCTTGCCTGCGTTGTGTGTTGCAAGGACTACGCGAACCTTCCGGGCCATGGCTGCTTCTTCCGCGCCTCTGCATGGGTTCGCATCATCGGGTCCTGAGTCCACGTCGCCCGCGCGTGCGTTGCCGATGCGCTTGTTCAATCGCTCCTCCCGGTGGCGAAGCTCCGCCTCCAGCCGCTTCCGCGCGGACCCAAGCGGCAAAGCCGACGCGCGCTCCAGCGCCGCCCCACAACACCTCAACGCCTCCTCATACCGCCCACCCGTCCACTCATAGTACATCGCCTTCTCGACAAGCGGCGCGATCGCCCAGGGCAGCGCATCGGCCCAGGCGTCCCAGATCGACAGCGCTTCGGCCCACTCACCGCGCCGCTTGTGCCGCAGCGCAAGCTCACACCAGAGTCGCGCCGCAGTCTCCGGGTTCAGGCTGCCCGACTCAGCAGCCAAGGCGTGATTCCAGGCGTCGACTGCAACCGCCTGTCGCCCGGCCTTCTCGTACACCCGCCCCACACCCGCCCACTCACCCGGCGCCAGTCCCATCGCCTCCGGCACCGTGACCATACGCCCGGCATGGATCAGCAGGCTGACCAGGCTGAGAACGTCAACCTCGTTATGATAGAAGATCCGCGCGATCTCCGTCGGATCCTCCGTCTCCAGGTACTGCCTGTAGAGCATCGGAATCAGCGCGGACTCGAGGTCCTGGTCCGTTCTCACGATGCCCAGAACGCGCCGCTCCAGCTCGCCCAGCCTGCGCGAAGCTAGATGATCGCGCCAGAGCTGGCGCGCGACCGTGAGCAGGTCAAGGTGCGGAATCTCGAGAGCCTCGGGGAGCATCCGGTTCACAATGTACCGCGCCTCAAGAATGGGTACATCGAATCCCCGCCCGTTGAACGACACCAGCCCCGTGGCCCCTCGCAGGATATCCGTCAGGTACGCCAGTGCCGCGGGTTCCTCCTCCGGGTTGCGCATAAAGATCAGGTCGAGCACAAGCTGCGCCCCATCCCACACGCCCACCCCCACCAGGAACGCCAGCGTCCCCGCCCCACCGACCAGCCCCGTTGTCTCGGTGTCGATGAACGCCGGGCGTGCCCCAAGGTTCGGCACCCCCATCAGCGTCAACGCGTCACTATGGAGCACCGTCAGCTCCTCGAAAGTGTGGCGCCCGTGTGCGTAATCGGCGCCATACGTCTGCCGGTGCAGCCAGAAGGGCCCCTGAGCAGTGACATGCACCGAGCCAGGGAGCCTCCGCCTTCGCCTGGGCTCCGGCTGCGGCTCAGGCGAGACCGACCCGCCCTCATTCTGAGCCGGATCGTCAGTCGCCGCTTGATCGGGGCTGCCAGGGTTCACCTTGCGCAGTCCCGCCATTCCCTGAACGACGCCCAGTTTTCTCAGCCGGCCACGTAGCCCGTCATCCATCAGCGACGATGTCCTCGCAGCGAGGATTCCACACTACCGAGGTACCGCCATCTCCCCAGGCGGGCACGATGCCCACAGCCCTTACTACTGCGCTGAGCTGCCATCACGGCCAGACGCAGTTCGCGTCACACCAGCGGCTGATGCGCGCTCCAAGTGGCGCCAGCTTGGCCTCGATCTTCTCATATCCCCGGTCGATCTGATGAATGTTGTGGATCCTGGAGGCGCCCTTGGCGGCAAAAGCCGCGATGAGCAGTGCCATACCTGCCCTGATATCCGGGCTTGTCATCGTATCGCCAGTCAGCGTAGACGGCCCGTAGACCAATGCCCGGTGTGGATCGCACACAACGACCCGAGCTCCCATCGGAATCAGCTTGTCTACAAAATAGAGACGGCTCTCGAACATCTTCTGGTGGAACAGTATCACGCCCGTCGCCTGGGTCGCTGCCACCAGCGCGATACTCATCAGATCCGCCGGAAACGCAGGCCAGGGAGCGTCGGAGATCGTGGGGATGGCCCCCCCCATATCGGCCATGATCTCCAGTGGTTGATCCCGCGGCACGAAGAGGTCCACGCCTCGCGGTTCTGCCACGACACCGAGCCGCTCGAACGTCATCAAGATCATCCGCAGATTCTCGGGCTGAGCATTGCGAATCAGGATCTCGCCACCGGTGGCTGCCGCGAGCGCAATGTAGCTGCCCACCTCGATGTGGTCGGTGCCGATGGTGTACTCGACACCGTGGAGCCTGGTCACGCCCTGGATCACCAGCGTGTTGGTGCCGATCCCCGAGATCTGCGCTCCCATCGCATTCAGCATCAGGCAGAGATCCTGGACGTGCGGCTCCGATGCCGCGTTGCGCAAGATCGTGGTTCCCTGCGCCAACACGGCGGCCATCACGGCGTTCTCTGTGCCGGTCACACTTGCCTCATCAAGCAGGATATCGGCGCCCGTGAGACGATCGGCGCGCACCTCGAAGTGCCCGTTCACTACGGTTACCTCGGCGCCCAGCCCCTGAAACGCCAGGAAATGCGTGTCGACGCGCCGTCGCCCGATCACGTCACCGCCCGGGGCAGGTATCGCCAGCCGTCCCACGCGCGCGAGCAGCGGGCCGGCCATCAGAATCGAGCCACGAATGGCGCGGAACTGGTTGGGATCCAACTGATCCGACTCCGGACGGTGCACCTCGCTTGCCTCAAGCCGCCACGTATGTGGGTCAAGCCGGCGAACATCGACGCCAAGAGCGGACAACAGCTCGCCCATCACCTCCACATCGCGAATCGCCGGGAGGTTTCGCAGAACCACTGGGTCATCGGTGAGAAGACATGCCGCGAGCACCGGCAGAGCCGCATTCTTGTTGCCCGCAGGCGTGATCTCACCCACCAGTGGCACGCCACCCTCGATCATGAAGTAGTCACTCACGTCTGCCATGGTCCACTCCTTTCTGATTTCAACCGACCAGCGAAACGGTGTCGCCGATTCCAAGTCCCAGCTCCTGGGCTGCGTGACCCCGGTTCACGGCGATCTCCAGCATACCCGCGCTGCCAATGATAGCCAGCGCCTGGCCGGCACGCACCTCGTCGTAGGTGCGCCGGACTGGGCCGAGCACACGTGTGCCAGCCATCACGGTCGCCGCATCTACATCGAGAGTCGCCGACAACGCCTGCCCGAACGCCGGAGCGAGGCGCAGCCGCGGACCGGCCCAGATCAGGCGCCCGATACTCGTGATCGCGTTGCCGAATCGATCAATGGCCAAGACCGCTCCACGGAGGCCGCCAGCGACCACATCAAGTCTGGGCACAGGCAGCCGCACAGGATCAGCCACCGCCGGGCCGAAGGCTTCCAACGGCACTCCCGCCGCAATGTGTGCCGCTGCAGGCGCGAAGACGTCACGCCCGTGGAAGGTAGCGCTCACCTCGCTCAAGCGGAACGCCGGGTTCTCCAGCGCCACCGTCAGCCGCGGCGTCGCCGCAGCCCAGACATACGTAAAGACGCCGTTGTCCGGCCCGACCAGCACGCCCCATTCAGTCAGCGAAGCGATCGCCCGCCGCGCGGTCCCTACGCCCGGGTCCACCACGGCCAAGTGGACAGAGTCAGGCGGAAAGTAGGGCAGGCTCGTCCAGAGGACGTATGCAGCTTCCGCCACAGCCTGTGGCTCGATCGCGTGGGTGATGTCAACGAATGGAACGCCCGGCGCGATTCGCGCCATCACACCCTTCATCGTGCCAACATAGCCGTCACCATCGCCAAAATCCGTCGTGAGCGAGATGACCACCGCGACGCCCCCTCAGCCCTCAGCGCGGCTGAACACGGTGCGCACTGCAGAGCGAAGCTGCTCGACACCCATGAGCCACGCCAGGAGCCCATACACGAGCGCCCCGACCGGCACACCGACCGCGGCCTGCAATAGCGCCGACCTGGGCCCGATCTCCCGCAGCGCCCACAGGACGGCGCCCATCCCAGCTGAGGCCAAGATCACGCGTAGCGCCGTCACGATTAGCTCGCGCCCTCTGAGCGCTCCCAAGCGCGCGCGGATCAGCACAAGCAGAATCGACATCTCGACCAATGCTGCCAGAGCCGTCGCCAGCGCCAACCCTCCCAGAGGCAGGAGGCCCAACTGCCCGAAATACCGTGGGAGGGTGAGACCCAGCAGTCCGTTCAGCACCACAGAGACTGTCGCGGCGCCGGCAGGCGTCCACGTGTCCTGAAGCGCGTAGAATGCCCGGCCCAGGATCTCGAGCGCCGAGTGGCCTACAAGCCCCACCGCGAAGAACCCCAACGCCCACGCCACCGCGCGCGTGGATTCCGCCTGGAACGCACCACGTTCGAACAGCAGTGTCACCAACGGCTCGCCCAGCAAGACCATGCCCACCGACGCGGGCACGGTCAGCGCCATCAACGTGCGGAGCGCGTTGATGAGCGTCTTCCGCAGCGCGTCCACCTGTCCAAGCGCGGCCTGCTGCGAAAAGGTGGGAAAGACCGCCGTGCCCACCGCCTGTGCGAAGATCCCCTGAGGCAGCAGCATAATCCGCCACGCATACTCCAGCGTCGAGATCGCGCCCAGCCCCAGGCGCGACGCCAGATTGCGCGTGACAATGATGTTGATCTGCGCCGCCGCCATCCCAAGCATGCGGGGCAAGATCAGCCGCCCCACCTCGCGCACGCCGGCATCGCCTCTGCCAAGGGTGGGATGGAACCACGCCCCGTAGCGCCGCAATCCCGGAACCTGAACCAGCAGGTGGCCTGCTGCACCCGCTACCATCCCGATCGATGCGCCCATTGCGCCAACCGGAGTCAGTCCGCCCCATAGCGCTCCGGCGATCAGCCCGACGTTGTACACGATAGGCGCAATAGCCGGAAGCAGGAAGTGCTGGTGCGCGTTCAGCGCGCCCATGACGACCCCGCTGACCCCGAAGATCGTCGGTGACAGCAACATCACGCGCATAAGGTCCACCGTACGAGCCTGTACGTCCGGGGGCAGCGCTGGGGCCACAACCACGTCCACCAACCAGGGCGCAAAGAGGATACAGAACAGGCTGACAGGCGCCACGAGCAACACAAGGAGCGTCACAACGGCCGAACCCAGTCGCCACGCAGAGCCGGCCTCGCCCCGGGCCAGCCTGCCCGTGAACAGAGGGATGAAGGCCGAGCCTAGCGCCCCACCCGCGACCACAAGGAAGATCGCGTCCGGGATGCTCACTGCGGCCACGTAGGCGTCCATCTCGGGTCCCGTGCCGTAGTAGGCGCCGAACACGACCTGACGCACGAGACCAAGGAGTCGGCTTACGGCGAAGGCCGCCATGACGAGCGCCGCGGCACGAGCGACCTGTCGCTGGCTTGTCTCCATAGGGGGGATTATAGCACAGACATGGCCAGGGCCGCGCTCCCCAAGAGCTGCAGCCTATCCTCAACGCACCAGAATGTCTGCCCCGATGAGTGCAGCCGCAACCTTGAGGATGAGCGTAGCGTACCGCCCTGCGTCCAGTGCAAATCGAACCTGGACCTGCCGTTTCCCTGGGTTCTCCTCGTCCTCTTCGGATTCGCCGACGCCTACTGCAGTCGGCGCGAAAACGACCTGGCGTTCGCCCTTGGTCAGATAGACACGTCGCAGGATGCGCGCCTTGAAGTCATGCAAATCCAGGCCCTCGGCTACGAATACCGCCGCAGCGGCTGCCGAGAAATCGGGGGCATAGTGTGCCGTCAACCGTGGCAGGTCCACAAGCACGTCTCGGAGCGCCCATACGTCCGCGCAGGGCTCCGGCACGGCAAAACGGCTCCGCACGATGCGAACGCGATGTGGGCTCCCGTGTTTCTGCTCCAGGTAGGTTCCCACGATATGGTTCCATACCCAAGACTGGTATGCTGCAAGGTAGATCGACAGCAGCCGATCCTGAATCAGGTTTGCGGCAGTTCGGTACTCGTGAGGATGGTCCTTCAGGTAGGTGATGACGCTGCGGTAATTCGAGGGTCGGGGTGCCTGGTGAAGCAGAAAGCCCCACTCGCCCCAATGTGAGGCCACCAGTCTCTTGAACTTGCGGATCTCGCGACGATCACCCGCCATCGACTCCGCCAGGTACATATGTACGACACGTTCGGCATCGCGCTTGAGGATCTCCTTGCCAATGAACCCATCACGTGTCAACGAACCGAATCGCTGGTCATCGAAGTAGTTGGGGAGCCCATAGCGCCCCAGCTTCTCCATGGCAGGCGCAAGGTCGCGCGCTGATGTGTCATCGAGGTCTCGGACAGTCACCACGAACAGGTTGCCTGCGAGGTCCGATGGCCGCAAAGCACGTGGTCCCCAGCCAACGCGGGCGGCTTCGTAACCCTCGCCCTGTATTACCTCTGGCCCACGTTTACGGACGCACGCATACTGCACCGTGACTGCGGCCTTGTCTTTCAGCGCCGGGAAAACGAGCGCGCTTGGCGTCACCTTCAGTCGGGCCGCCATAGCATCGCGCACAGCGACTGTGGTCAGCCCACGTTTCTGCACCCGGTAATAGGCGAAGGGCCCGTCATCGCCCGGCCAGGCTATCTGCTCCTCAACCTGGAAGTCCTCGGGCAGCTGTTTGATCCGCATCGGCATCTCCCTCGCACGATCAGGGCGCTGCGGCGGCGGCCGTAGGCGTGGGTTCCGAAGTGGGCGTCGGCACCACCTCGGTGAACACGACCTCCTCGAAGCCCAGCGCCAGCAGGAAGGTGCTGAGAAACGCCTCCCCGTTCGCCTGGGCCTGAGCTTCGAGCCCATCCTCGAGCGCTCCCTCCAGAATCATCCGTTCCGCTTCGCGACGAGCAGCCGTCTCCAGTTGTGGGTTCAACCCGATCACGCCGGTCTCGCGGTCGTACACGTATGTCTTCTCGTTGTCCAGCGTTGCCACGAAGACCTCTGCCTTTGGTAGCCTGACGAAGAGGGTACCGCTCGACGTCACCGCGACATCCGCGGGGGATAGCTTCGCAAGGTCGATACCGCCGATCACCTCGCCGGCAGCCACAAGAAGTACCCGGTCCCCGAACAGAAAGCCCAACGGCCCCTGCCCTGTCTCGGCCGTGATGACCTTCTCAATGCGGTACGAGATGGTCTCCAGCCGCGCCAGGCGCTGCACGCTACGTATCACCGTCGACGAGCTCGGATAGATCGTCGGCGTCGGCTGCGGGATGAGCTGCTCCAGCAGCCCCTGCTCGGCTGGGGTCGGTATCGATGCGGGAGCACGGAGGCTGCCAACCAGCCAGATGCCGACCGCGACGATGGCAAGAAGCGCCAGCACCAACAGCACGCGCCCCAAAGTGTTCAATGCTCCGCTCCCTTCGCTGTGCGTGGACGTGCCGACCAGGGACAAGCAGCAGGCACGCGAACACCCCGACCAAGGCGTCCTGGCTGCAAGCATACACCCTCTCGACCAGCACGTCAATCGGCTCGCGATGCAACCCGGCCCCACCCGTCTGCGTACTACACACTACCAGACCGTTGCGTGTTAGCGCGGCATGTCACCAAAGGGGGTACGTATGGCAGCGAAACCGGTTCTCATCCTTTTGATCGCCACAGTAGGCCTCGCCGTCCTGCTTGGGTGTACCATCAGCGGCAGCGCCCCAGACCTGGTCGCGGTGGGCGAAAGTGTCACCGAGACTGTGACCGTTGAGCCCGACGGCGCCGAGACTGCCAGGATAACGCTGAGGATGGGCGCAGGGGAGCTTACTGTCGATGGGGGCGCAGATACGCTTCTGGAGGGCAGCTTCACCTACAATGTCGCTGATTGGAAGCCCGAGGTGCGCTATAGTGTCAGTGACGGCGAAGGGAGCCTCACCGTTCGTCAGCCCAACACCGACCAGATCTCACTTCGCAGTGGGACGCACAACGCATGGGATCTGCGGCTGAGCGACGCAATGCCGATGAGGCTGCGTCTCGAGTGCGGTGCGGGAGAGCAGGACGTCGATCTTGTCGGACTCGACATCGCAGAGCTCGACATCACACTTGGCGCCGGCGACTCGCGCATCAACGTAGGGGATAATCCCAACCTCAGCCGCCTCGACCTCTCCATCGGCGCAGGCAGCGTCGAGTTGGACTTGGGCGGTGGCTGGACTGGAGACGCCGAGATCGATCTACAGGGAGGTGTCGGAGAGACCACGCTCCGCCTCCCGAACGACGTCGGCGTTCGTGTCGAGGTGACGCGCGGTATCGGCGACGTCGACACTAGTGGCCTCTACAGAGAGGGCAACGCCTGGGTGAACGAGGCCTACGAGACATCCGAAGTCACCCTGACTGTCCGTGTCAGAGCCGGCATCGGCCGCGTGGTGCTCGACGTCCAACGATGACGCGGAGGTGATCAGGGATTGATGGGCTTGGGACTGGGAGGCTGACGGTCGGCCTGCGGCGGCACATTCCGATGGCCAATCACGGATCCGCACCCAATCCCCCACCACCGATCCCTGGTCACTCATCACTCTATCACCAAGGTTGCCCCTTCGACGTCGGCGGCTAGCGGAATCGCCTCTCCCTTGGCGTTGGCGAGGATGACGCTCTCTAGCGACAAAGCCGTCGTTCCGGCCGCCTTCGTGCGGACCCGGAACACCACCAGGTCTCCCGAGCCGGTGACCGCTCGGCTTGGAGGCATCTGTGCGACGGCGTACGAGGCAGATCCGGCTTCATTGTCAACCGCGTTGATCACGGTGAAGCCGACCTTGAGAATGCCACCGGCCTCCATACGCACCCCATCTGCTGAGCCGTGTTCGTCCACAATCTCCAGCATCGACGGGTCAAACCGCAAGTGGACCTCGGCGCCGTAGAGCTCAATCACATCACGGATCGACAGTACGGCCTCAGCTACGTCGCCCACGGCGACCGTCGTCGGCTGCACGGAGAGCGCTACAGCGGCCGGCGCCGCGACACTGGTTCCATCAGCCGGGGCTTCGGGCGCTACAGTCACCTGT
>JALOOJ010000247.1 GCA_025454475.1 Anaerolineae bacterium | reverse complement strand
CGGTCAGAACTGGTTGACCTGGGAGAAGGTCGATGAGCAGGGCGTGGCCTGGCCTGTTGTGTTGAGCGGACCCACGACAAACCTGTGGCGCGCGCCGACGGATAACGACGCCAAGGCGATGGCCGGCAAGTGGCGTGAGGCTGGTCTGGATGTTCTGACGGAGACGGCAGAGACGATTATCGTTGACCAGGTTGCGTCTGACGTGGCCAAGGTCACGATCAAGACGAAGGCGAGTGCACCGGGTATCGAAATCGCGTACGACTACACGATCTACGGCAGCGGCGATGTTGTCCTCGAGCACCGTGTCGAGGTCGGTGAGGGCTTGCCGCCGCTCCCGCGGGTTGGGCTAAAGCTGACGCTGCCCGAGGTGTATGAAACGTTCAGATGGTACGGCCGGGGGCCGCACGAGAGCTACGTGGATCGCAAGGAGGGGGCAGCCGTAGATGTTTATCACAGCACGGTGGACGCCGAATATGTGCCCTACATAAGGCCTCAGGAGTTTGGCAACAAGACGGACGTACGGTGGGCGGCTCTGACCGGCATCGACGGAAGAGGGCTTCTGGCTGTAGGCATGCCCTTGCTCGAAGTGAGCGCGCATCATTACACGGCGGCGGACCTCGCGGCTGCGGGGCACACGCATGAACTGAAGCGGCGTCCCGAGATAGAGCTTCACCTGGACCTCGCGCAGTCGGGTCTAGGCAGCGCAAGCTGCGGTCCCGGCGTGCTCCCGCAATACGAGCTTAGCGCGCGGGGCTACTGTTATGCAGTGCGGCTCCGTCCCCTGGCGCCCGGCGACGATCCCAACAAGCTGACGAAGAGCCTCGGCTAACGGAAGTGTTGGGGGCGCTCGGAAGGTACGTGACGAGCGCCCCCGGCACTGAGAGCATCAGAGCAAGGGCGTCAGAACGCCTGCGCGTCAAAGCGCGTTTCGAGTCCCCTGATTGGAGTCTGCTATGGGCAAGGATGGTTGGCTTCAGCCGTCAGAGCCGGTCAGAACCGGATGGTTTCGACCATCAGAATGGTACCGTCACCGTAACCGCGGATTCCACGTCACGATCCGCGATGTGGACTGTCGAGACTTCGACGTGCAGCGCTTCGTCGACGACCTGGCTTCGATGCACACAACGTTTTTCAGCTTCTTCGTGGGCGGCTATGTTACCACCTATCCGACCAAGCTCCGCTACCAACGGGAGAGCCCCTACCTCGGGGGGCGCGATCTGGCCGGGGAGATCGTTGCGGCGGCCCACGCGGCTGGGATCAGGGCGCTGGGGATGATCGACCTTGGCCAGATCCCCGAGCAGGCAGCGCGAGACCATCCGGATTGGTGCACCCAGGACGAGGCGGGGCGACCTGTGGTGCGTGTGCCGGGGCTGTACGCCTCTTGTCCGATGGGAGGCTTTCAAAACGAGTATGTGCGCGAGATCCTGACCGAGATTCTTGGGCGCTATGACCTGGATATGGTCAAGTTCGGCGGAGGGAGCTTCGGGTTCTCACGATCGGTATGCTACTGCCCGAACTGCCGCAGGAGCTTCCATGAGCTGACCGGGCGGGACCTTCCCCCGCACGTGAATTGGGCCGATCCTCTATGGCGAACGTACACTGCGTGGCGGCTGGAGCAGGCGCGGCAGCGTGTGGCCAAATTGGGTGAGATCGTCCATAGTATCAAGCCCGGTATGGCCTTTGTGGGCAACAGCGTCTGCTTCGGCGATCCCCAGTGGACGGTAGGTGCGGCGATCGACGTCGAGGCTCAGGCCGAGGTCGCGGACGCGGTCCAGGTCGAGATCCAGACACGCGCGCGCTATGACGAGGCCTCGGGTGACGCATCTTGGCAGTACCTGAGTTGGCCCTCTGAGACCGCGCGGTTCATGACATCGGTCTCCGATACGCCTGCCTGGGTCGTAACGTCATACTTCCTCGCGTGGCCCTGGCGGCGGACTGCGATGGCCCCCGCGGAGCAGAAGGTCTACCTGGCTCAAGTCGCGGCAAATGGCGCCGATCCGATGGTGAACCTATCCGGCGGGCCGCCCGCGGCACACGAGGACCCTCGCGGATTCGACGTGATCCGCGAGCTCTATGGGTTCCTTGCAGCCAATCGGGAGTACTACGAGGGTGACGCCTCGGGTGCCAATGTTGCCATCGTCTACTCGCTGGAGACGCTGTTCTTCTACGGGAAGGGCGACCCCAATGGGCGCTACGTTCGTGAGATCCGGGGCGTCGAGCAGGCACTCCACGAGGCGCATATCCCGTTCGATATCATCTCGACGCGTACGCTTCTGGGAAAGGGTCGTCACAACGCCCTGGCACGGTATCGCGTGCTCGTGCTAGCGAACCTCGCCTGTATGAGCGAGGAAGAGGCAGAGGCCCTGCGAGCCTACGTCGCTGGTGGGGGGAGTATTGTGACGACGTTCGAGACCTCGCTCTATGACCAAGAGGGCCTTCTGCGACGCGAGTTCCTGCTGTCCGATCTCCTTGGCGCGCGCTATTCAGGCGAGACCAAGTCATCGATGACGAGCCCGGAGGAGGGGTATAAGCAGGGCTATATGGTGCTTGCGGGCGCTCATCCACTCCTTGCGAATATCGAGGGTACGGCGGTTCTGCCGATGGGTGGGGACTACTGCGTTATCTCGGTCTCCTCAGACACTGAGGTTCCCCTACGGCTTTCGGCGCCCTTCATCGTGTTCCCCGAAGGCTTCTCGTATCCCACCACGGCGGCATCTGATGACCCGCTCGCGGTCGCTCAGGAGCATAGCCAGGGTGGGCGCACGGTTCACTTCGCGGGCGCGCTGGGTACGCTCGCGTGGACGGTGCCCTATCCGGACCTGCGTCGCCTGATCGCGAATGCCGTGATATGGGCCGCACACGACGTGCTCCCAGTCCGGGTGGGGGGGCCGCCATCGCTGCAGGTCTCGCTGCGCACGCAGCCGGGACGCTGCCTGGTGCACCTGATCAACCTGACGGGCGGGGAGCGGTTCTTCCGCGAGTTGGTGCCGCTACACGATGTCACGGTCACGCTTCCGGTCGTGATGGGGCACAGCATGCCTCGAGCGTTCCTACTCTCTGATATGCGGGAGCTTCCCGTAATTCAGGCCGAGGATACCTGGCAGGCCACGGTGCCCCGGATCGAGGACTATGACGTGTTGGTGTTCGAGCTGGCTTAGGCAGTGTCGTGTGACGGTAGCCCTGCGAGGGTACGGAATCTGCGCTTCGGAACGCGACGCATGGTGTGGAGGGAGGTTCAATGGAATACACACAACTGGGCAGAACCGGAATCTCGGTCAGCCGACTGGGATTTGGCGGCGCTCCGGCTGGACTGACCAACTACTTGAGCTCTTACTCTCCGGAGGACCGCGAACAGCGCGACAACGTCATCCGTGCGCTGCAGCGTGCGGTCGAGTTAGGAGTGACCTACTTCGATACCGCGCCTGCCTATGGGCGGGGCGCCAGCGAGGTGATATACGGAGAGGCGCTGGCGGGGCTGGGTGACGGCGTTTTTGTGGCGACGAAGGTGACACCGGATTTCGTCGGTGCCCACAAAGGACTGGGCGTGCGCGCCAGCGTCGAGGCAAGCCTCACGCGCCTGCGCCGTGAGCAGCTCGATCTTGTGCAGATCCATGGCTCGAGCTACAGTCGAGAGCAGGTTGATGCTTTCCTGGCACCGGGCGGGCTCGTAGCGCAGATGGAGGCGCTACGTGACGAGGGATTGATCCGGTTCTTGGGCTTCACGACCGAGGACAACAATCCCGCCGTCTACCGGTTCATTGAGTCCGGTCGGTTTGACGTGATGCAGCTCTGCTACAATTTGCTCTACCAGCATCCGGCCGAGCAGACGCGCCCCTTTGGGAGCATGTTCGAGGCTGAATCGAAGCGGATGGGGATTGTGACGATGCGGACGGTGACATCGGGTCTGCTCCAACGCTGGATCCAGTGGGCGAACCCGGGGAATACCTTCGACTACACCCCGGCGCTGCTGCAGTTCGTGCTCTCCAACCCACTCGTGGATGTCGCGCTGGTCGGAATGCGCGATGTCGAGGTTGTTGAGGCCAACGTTCGCATTGCGGAGAACACCGAGGGGCGCATCGACATAAGGGCGCTGCACGAGAAGTATGTCTAGATCGGCGACTCGCCCCAACTTTGTCCTGATCATGACCGACACGCAGGCCACGAATGTGGTCGGCGCCTATGGCCATCCGGGTTTGGGTACACCGAACATCGACCGGCTGGCGGAGACGGGTGTCAAGTTCGGGCGAGCCTACACGACATGCCCATTGTGCACGCCTGCGCGCGCCGGGCTGTTCACAGGGATCTACCCCCATACGTCAGGCGCATGGACGAACAATCTGCCGCTCGGCGATAACATCAAGACCATGGGGCAGCGTTTTTCGGATGCGGGCTATGCTACAGCCTACGTCGGCAAGTGGCACCTTGATGGACACGATTACTTCGGCACGGGTCAGTGTCCTCCGGGTTGGGATCCCGCATACTGGTTCGACGGTCGGAACTATCTGGATGAACTGGCCCGAGAAGGGGGCGGTCCCGATCGCGGTTCCGACCGCGGTTCCGACCGCCTGATCACGCTCTGGCGACAGGGTCTGCACAACCTGGAGGACCTACGGGCCAATGACATCTGCGCTGAGTTCACCTGGGCCCATCGGAACGGCGATCGCGCTATTCAGTTCCTGAAGAACCGGGCACAGGCGGTCCGAGCCGGGGTCGGAACCGGCGACAGAACCGCCGAGAAGACCCGGCCTCCCTTCTTGCTTGTGGTCTCCTACGATGAGCCGCACCATCCCTTTACATGCCCGCCCTCCTACGTGGAGCGATTTGCGGACTATGACTATCCGCTCGGGCCGGCTGCATTCGACGAGTTGG
>JALOOJ010000246.1 GCA_025454475.1 Anaerolineae bacterium | reverse complement strand
GTGGAAGAGGCCCTGCGCATCTACGAAGCGCGGTCCTTCTCGATGCCCGAGCGCCTGTCGATGGCCACCGGTGAGGGCAGCCAGCTTCTGCTGATGCCCTGCGCGGCTGAGGATGCGATGGTCACCAAGCTCGTCAGCGTCTATCCCGGCAATCGCCGCCAGGGCAGGCCGGTGATCGACGGCCTCGTTGTGCTGTTCGACCGTGCGACGGCGGAGATCCTGGCGCTGCTGGATGGCAAGACCATCACCGCGATGCGCACCGGGGCCGTGACCGGTGTCAGCATCCGCACCCTGGCCCAGGCCGGGGCGCGGTCCGTCGGCCTGGTGGGCTGTGGCGTCCAGGGCTACTATCAGCTCCTCTATGCCTGTGCGGTGCGGGACATCGAGCGGATCGTGCTCTATGACCTGGATCCCCGGGCGGTGGCGGCGCTGACCGAGCGGCTGCTCTCGTTACCGGTGCAAGCCTCGATTGAGGTCGCAGACTCGCCGGAAGCCCTGGCCCGTGCCTCCGACATCCTGATCGCGGCGACGACGGCCCGGCAGCCGGTCTTCCCCGACGATCCGGCGCTCTTCGTGGGCAAGCACTGCGTCGCCATCGGGTCGTTCGAGCCTGAGGTCCGTGAGTACCCCGATGCGCTCTTCAGCCTCGTTGACAAGGTCTGGGTGGACCTCGATTTCGCCAAGGAGGAGTCGGGTGAGCTGATCGCGCCGCTGCGGAGCGGGCTCCTCCGGGAGGATCAGATCGAGACGCTGGGCCACCTCATCGTCTCCGGGCGCCCGCCGGCGCGCGGTCGCCACGGCACCACCTTCTCCAAGTCCGTCGGTATGGCGCTCTTCGACCTGACCACGGCCCGGCGAGCCTACCTGAACGCGCGTGACGCAGGTCTGGGCACCGAGCTGCGAGGCTAGACGCAGGAAGAAGCGCCTGCAAGAAAACCGCGCACCACATCCATATAGCGGCCAAACTGCTCGTACCGGACGCAGTGACCTGCCCCTTCAATAGTGATAACGCGCAGCTGCGGCACGAATGACTGGAATGCCACCGCACTCTCGGCGCTGATCATCCCCCCTCGATCGGGGTCGGCGGCGATCAGTAGAGCCGGACAGGTAATCCGCCGCAGCACCGCCGGCCAGTCGACAGCAACAGTCGGATCAAAATCTGTGACCTTGGGGCTGAGACGAAGCTTGGCATCGGCCCACGGTCCGAGTACCTCTTCGGACCACATAGGTGTTGCTGCACGCTGCTCGGCGATCAAAAGCTCACGCGGCTTGCTCTGATACCTCACGATGCTCTCCATGATCCGTGCATGTCGATTCGGGTCGACCGGCATGCGCATAGCCGCCAATCCCAGCGGCGCCGCATCTTCCAGCACAATCGCGCCGGGCACATCGGGATAGAGCCCCGCCAGCGCCAGCGCCGTCCCGCCGCCCATCGAGTGCCCCACCACCGTCGGCCGATTCAGGCCCAGCTCTGTGATCACACCGTGCAGGTCACCCGCCATATCAGCCATAGTGTACCCTTGGTCCGGCGCATCCGACTGCCCGTGGCCGCGGGCATCGACCATGACCACGTCATAGTCCGGTGCCAGTACCTCCGCCACCGGCGTCCAGCACAGGCCATCATCGGAGAACCCGTGCGCCAGCACAACGGGCGGTTTGGCACCGCCGGTGCGCGTGAAATGCAAGCGCAGACCGTTCGCCAGTACGTAGCCGGATTCCCACTGTGCCATAGGTATCCTCCCTCTCTATCATAGCCCTCTAACAGGTCGCGGTAATCGACGCGGGCCCTCAATCGCAGTTCTACCTGGTGCGCAGCTCGGCATTCCGCACGGTGACGCCGACGGCGGCGGCCTGCTCGACGATGTAGCCGTAGCCCCAGTCCTGCTGGCGCTCGGGGAAGTGCTCGATCATCATCGGCACGTCCTGCTCGAGCTTGACGAGCTCCGCGATGTAGGCCTGGTAGTCGATCTCACCATCGCCGGTGAAGGTCTCGTGGAAGTGGGTCTGGCTGTCCTTCACCATCTTGATGTCCTTGGAATGGCAGCTCACCAGATACCGGCCCAGTTCCCGGAAGCAGCTGCGGATGAACTCGCCGCTGAAGTAGAAGCGCCTGGGGCTGGAGATGATGTTGAAGGGATCCAGGTGCACGCCGAATCGGGGGCGGTCGACAGCCTCGACCAGCTCCCGGTAGATCTCGGGGCTGTCGGGCAGGAGACGTGACTCGGTCTCCAGCACGTAGGTTGTCGCCTCAGGTCTGACCGTGTCGATGATGCGCTGCACGATCGATACCGTCGTGTCGAAGGACGCCTGGCTGAAGTTCTCCGGGTTGTGTGCAAACCACCCGCCGGTGCTCACGGTGCCGCCGTGCCCCACGCAGCAGAGCGATCCCACGCGCTCCGCCCGCTCCAACCGCCGGCAGGTCCTGTCGATGTTTGCCTCGCGAAGCTCGGGGTTCGTGTCAAGGATGTTGAGCGCATAGGCGCCAGTCTCGGCGATCACAATGCCCGCCTCCCGGTAGGCGGCCTTGATCTCCTCCAGCAGCACGGGGTCCTCAACCCCGGGATCGTACGCCGCGGAGAACCCGTGGCTCAGATGGTATTCCACCAGCGCCCGAGGGGTTCTGACGGTCGCAAAACACTGCCCACCTACTCTCAGTTGCTTATCGGTTCGGAGAATCGCCATTTCGGAGCTCCTTTTCTCGTCCGCGAATGCCGAAGTCGGATGCCTATCCGGCTGCGAATCACCCCGGCTCACGCCCAGGGGTCCAGAATGATCTTGCCGCACTGGTGCGAGGCCGAGAGGGCCAGTGCTTCCTGGACCTGGCTCATCGGGAAGCGGTCGCTGATCAGAAGATCCAGCAGCTCGCCCGACCCGCGGATCACACGCATGATCTCGTCGAAGTCGTTGAGGCTGAAGTGCCACTGGCCAATGAGCGTCAAGCCCTTGCGGAGCATGTCGGGGCTGACCGTGATCGCGAGCGGATCCGAGCTCTCGGCGACGAAACAGACGCTGCCTTTGGGGCGCGTTGCGTCGATGCAAAGTCGTTGGGAGTCCGTCACGCCTGCACAATCGATAGCGCAGGTCACGCCCAGCTTGCCCTCAGTGAGCCCTCGGATCCGGGCCAGGGTGTCCGGGTCGTGGGCGTCAAGAACGGCATCGGCGCCGAGCAATCTCGCTCGCTCCATCCGCCAGGGCACAAGCTCAGTGACGATGACACGCGCACCCCGGAACTTGGCGTTGATGATCGCGCCCTCGCCCACCGGACCGGCGCCGGTGATCAGGACGGTGTCGAGCGCGTCCACGTGCGCCGACTGCATCGCCCCGAAGGTGGGACCGAGGCCGCACCAGGCCATCGCCGCGTGGTCGTTGGAGAGATCGTCGGGGACGGTGGGCAGCAGCCAGGCTGCCCCCAGGCGGTACTGGGCGTAGGCGCCTGTGGGCTCCTTCTCGCCGGTGAACCCAGTGTAGCTCACCTGGTTCTGGCAGCGGAGGAAGTCACCGGCACGGCAGTAGGCGCATCGACCGCACGGGCCCGCGCCCATCAGCACGACCCGGTCGCCGACCTCGACGCCGCAGGGCTGGGCCACCTCGACGACCTCGCCAAGCCCCTCGTGTCCCAGCGCCGGAATTCGCCCGCTTGCTCCAGGGCCATGGAGCCAGGCCTTGTACTCGGTGCACATCGGCACCACCGTCATCTTGACCAACGCCCAGTCCGCCTTGGGGTGGGGGATGGGCATCTCGACGAGTTCCGCGTGCTGCTTGCCGGAGATGATGGCTTTCTTCATTGAACCGTCCATGGTCGTTTCACTCCCTGTTTGATCACTTGGGCACGCTGGTCCGAGATCAGCACACTTTCTGGTGCCGACGGAGTTAGCTCCGGTCCGCCGGCACCGGGACCGACCTCGTCTAGCCCAGGCGGGCGCGGAGGGCGTCGAGGAGGCCGTCCGGCGGATCGAAGGGCAGATCGATCGCGGTCGCGGTCAGCGCACTGGCATACGTGGCCAGGATGATGCTGAACTGCTCCAGGTTGAGCGCCAGCCGGGTGGGGTGCAGCTTCTCGCCATCCGCCGCCCAGTCGAAGGCCGCGTCGAGCAGAGCTGCCTGGGCGCGAACGTCCTCATATCCGTAGTCGTGGGAGCCGCTCTCGTAGCCGTGCTCCTGCGTGAACCGCCCCCAGCCGTGCATCGTCCACTGCACATACCCCCGCGACCCATAGACTGCCAACCGCTTGTGCGCATAGATCGATGCGTGGTCGCCGACCCTGGGGGCGATGTGTCCGCTAAGTAGCAGGGCTTGCACGCCGTTTGCGAAGGTGACGGCGGCCTCGGCGATATCCGGGGAGGGCTGGTAGCCGACGCCCTCGCGGAGACCGGTCCTGGGTGCCAGGGCCTGCGCGCCCGAGATCTGTCCGAAGACACGCGCGGGCGCGGCGCCACCGTTGTAGGTGTACGCGAGCTCCAGGACGTGCACGCCCTGATCGAGGATGGTCGAGCGCGCACTGGCATCCAGGAAGCGCACCTCGCCAATGCGCCCCTCCGCAACGTCGCGCTTCAGCATCAGATTCTGTCGGTGGAAGTGCAGTTGCGTGTTGACCACAAAGCGGGTTGCCGAGGTGTCGTTGAGCGCCTTGATCTGGCGGTAGTCCTCGCCCTGGACCGCGACAGGCTTCTCCACGATGACGACGGGCACTTCGTGGGCTGCGGCGATCCTCATCAGGTCGACGCGGATCGTCGGCGCCGTCACGATGTCGAGAACGTCGGGCTTCTCTTTCTCCAGCATCTCGTGGAGGTCGGTGTACTGATGGGCTGCGTCGACGCCGAAATCGCGACCGAACGCCGCGCGGCGTTCCTCGTCGAGATCGCAGATAGCCCCAA
>JALOOJ010000245.1 GCA_025454475.1 Anaerolineae bacterium | reverse complement strand
CTTGCTGACCGTCAGAGGATCGCACCCCAGCTCGCGCGCGAGGATCTCGACCACGCGGGGCATATCGAAGGCCCCCTGGCAGCGCCCTGTTCCCAGCCAAGTTCGGCGTTTGATTGCGTCGTAGGTATCGGCGGGGATCGGCGCGTGGATCTCGGCCAGGATCTCACCCTCGGTGACCATCTCGCACCGGCAGATGACCCGCCCGTAACTCGGCTCCCGCGCAACCAGGTCGGCTTGCTCTGTACGCGATAGGTGGCGGAAGACGGGGCGCGCGATCGCCGGCGCGGCGGTGAGGCCGGGGGACTCGATGCCGGCAAGGTTGATGAGGCCCTGGACCTCGGCGGCAACCTCGATGACGAAGTCCTTGTTGTAGGCTACCGCCGGGTCTGGCGATGGCGCGTTGGTGCCCGGGCGCAGTCCGGCGAAGACTGCGATGATGGCGCGCTGGCTGAGTGATGGCACCAATTTGCGCGCGCCGTCCCAGATCTCCTGCATCCCCGGGGCGGTCACGGCGGTATCCTCAGGGTCCTCGATCTCCTCGGCGTTCGGGCCTACGATCGTGTTTCCGTGGACCGTGGTCGTGACCAGGATACCTTTGCTCACCTTGGTCGGGACAGGGAAGAGGACGCTGTTCATCTGGAACTGGTTGCGGTCGATGACGTAGTATTCGCCGCGTCGGGGCGTGATCTTGAACTTGGGGCGAACGCTGGCCTTGTGCATTATCGCGTCGGCGTAGACGCCGGCGGCGTTGATCACCCAGCGCGATCGAAAATCACCACGGTTTGTCCTGATCCCGATAACATGCCCAGGGCCGGCCCAGAGGAAATCCTCGAAGCGGGTGTTGCGCAGCAAGGTGACGCCGTTCGCCACGGCGTTCTCGGCGGCAGCAATCGTCGCGCCCCAGGGGTCGCAGACGCCTCCTGTCGGGCAAAAGATGGCGCCGCTGGTTTCAGGTGTGACGAGCGGCTCGCGGCGGCGCATCTCCTCGCCGGAGATGATCTCGACAGGAACGCCATTTGCGCGCCCGCGCGCCGCCTGTTCGTCCAGCGCCAGGCGCTCCTCCTCGCCCACCGCGACGACGTAGGTGCCGCAACGGTCAAAGCTGAAGTGCAGCTCGGCGGCGAGCCGGTCCCACATCGCGTTTCCACGGACGTTCATCTCGGCCTTGAGCGAGCCGGGTATGGCGTCGTACCCGCCGTGGATGACGGCGGAGTTGGCCGATGTAGCGCCCGTGCATATATCGGCCTCCTTCTCGATCCAGAGGATGTCTAGGGCGTAGCGCGATAGAAAGCGCGCTACCATGGCTCCGACCACGCCTGCGCCGACGATGATGACGTCGTAGTCGCGGTGCGGTGGGTTGGCTGCAGCTTGCATAGGGTCCTCTCTGGTGTTTCGGGCGATAGGGTGACTGGTTGTCGGCAAGAGTGCTAGTCCTCAACCCAGTCGAGCGTGCGGGTCACGGCTTTCTGCCAGCCGTGGTATAGGCGCTCGCGCTGGGCCTCGTCCATTGTAGGCTCAAAGGTGCGGTCGATGCCCCAGTTATGGCGCAGCGCCTCGGGGTCCGTCCAAAAGCCGACCGCCAGGCCCGCCGCATAGGCGGCGCCAAGTGCCGTGGTCTCGGTCACGGTGGGTCGGACGACGGGCGCGCCCAGGATGTCGGCCTGGAACTGCATCAGCAGGTCGTTCGCCACCATCCCGCCGTCGACCCTCAACGTCCTTAGCTTGACGCCCGCGTCTAGTTCCATCGCCTCGATGACGTCGCACGTCTGATAAGCCGTAGCCTCGAGGGCCGCACGGCAGATGTGCTGCTTGGTGATGTAGCGGGTGAGTCCGACCATCACGCCGCGGGCATCGCTGCGCCAGTAGGGTGCGAAGAGCCCGGAGAAGGCGGGGACGACGTACATGCCGCCGGCATCCTCCACCTGGCGCGCGAGGTCCTCGATCTGTGGGGCGCGGGTGAAGAACCCCAGGTTGTCGCGCAGCCACTGGACGAGGGCTCCGGTGACGGCAATGGACCCCTCCAGGGCATAGACCGGCGGCGCGTCTCCGAACTGATAGCCCACTGTGGTGAGCAAGCCCCGCTCGGAGGGCACGATCTCCGTGCCGGTGTTCAAAAGCATGAAGCAGCCCGTCCCGTAAGTGTTTTTGGCTTCACCCGGTGCGAAACAGGTCTGACCGACGAGGGCCGCCTGCTGGTCGCCTAGGTCACCTGTGACCGGGACGCTCTCGCCGAAGGGCCCGTCGTCACGGGTGAACCCGTAGGGACGGGATGTGCTCGACGGGCGAATCGTGGGCAACATCGAGCTGGGTATGCCGAGGATCTGAAGGATCTCCTCATCCCAATCGAGCGTGTGTAGGTCCATCAGCATCGTGCGGCTGGCGTTGGTGACATCGGTGATGTGGGCGCCGCCGCGTGGGCCACCCGTGAGCCACCAGATGATCCAGCTATCGACGGTACCAAACAGGGCATTGCCTTTATCTGCCGCAGCCCGAACTGCGGGCACGTTCTGCAGGAGCCAAGCCAGTTTTGGGCCGGCGAAGTACGTGGCCAAGGGTAGGCCGACCCTGCTTCGGAACCGGTCCTGCCCTCCTTCCAGTGCCAGCGTGTCGCAGATTTCCTTCGTCCGCGTATCCTGCCACACGATGGCGTTAGTGAGTGGCTTGCCGGTGCGCCGGTCCCAGACCACGGTGGTCTCGCGTTGGTTGGTGATGCCGACGGCAGCAATGCGCCCGTTGGGGATGTTGCCCTGAGTCAGAGTCTGCCGGATGACTCTCTGGGTCTTCTCCCAGATCTCAAGGGGATCGTGTTCGACCCAGCCGGGCCGGGGGTAGATCTGCTGGTGTTCCTCGTAGGACCAGATGACGGGCTTTCCGCTGTGGTCGAAGAGGATGCAGCGGGTGCCCGTCGTCCCCTGATCGAGGGCGGCGACGTAGTCAGGCTCTGCCATCTACACCTCCGGGTCTGATGAAGCCAAGGCTAACCCGGATTATACCCATCGCCGGAGTCCTGTCGAATCTTCAATCACTCTGAAGTGCCGGGGACCTCAAAAGGTCCCCGGCACTTGGATCGCAGCTATGTGATCTTTCGTGCCTCGATCAGGTATTTTCGCGCCTGAAAGGTCAGGACTTCGCCGTTGTCCAGCCGGCGCTGCAGGCCAAGCAGGTGCTCGCGGTGACGCTCGACCGAGAAACCAGGGACGTTCCACGGCACGGCCTTGAGGTAGTAGACGATCGCGCCCACATCGGTGAAGACGAGTTTTCCCTGCCACTCCTCCACGCGTTCGATCTGGAGCCCAGCCCGTTCCAGCCTGGGAAGGTAGTAGTCAGGCGTGGCGTCAGGCCATTGGGGCCGGGCGCCAAAGACCGCCAGGAGATCCTGCGCCCACAGTCCGTGCACCTGTTGGGTCAGGAAGGCGCCGCCTGGCGACAGGATTCGGGCGACCTCGTTGCAGTCGAGTCCCGAGTGGCGGTTGAGGACGAGGTCGAACTCGCGATCGAGGAAGGGCATTGGCCCGTCGCGGAGCAGCGCCACGACCTCTACTCGCACGCCCAGAGGGCCGAGGCGCTCTCGGGCCAACGCGACGTTAGGCGGGTAGTCTTCGGTGGCGACCACCTTCTGCGGCCAATCGTCACGAAGCCGCAGCAGACGTTCTCCGCCGCCGGTGCCCATATCGAGCACCGCTGAGGCCTGTTGCATGAGCTCGCCGGCGCGGGCCAGGTAGGACCACGGCGGCTGATCCTCCAACATCCTGCCGTCGAGGTAGGAGAAGTCCCAGCCTGTGAAGGGCCGAGATTCCTCCTGTTTCCAGATGTCGATGAAAGTATTCAGGTCGGTGTCGAGCACTAGATCAGTTTCCTGACGATTCGCTGCATCATCACTGCGAGCGTTGAACAAGGGTCATCTGGAGGGGCTGTCACGTACCACAATCGGCAGGTAGACGAATGCAGGAACAGTCCGTACGTTACTCCAAGTGCTGCTGCCCGCTGCTGTATGGGCACGTACACGATAGTGCCACGGGCCAGGGGCCTGACCCATCGCCACATATGAGGTCAAGGCGCCGGTGTAGGCAATAGCGGGCGTCTCGAAGTAGATCGAGCGGCTCTCCTCGAGTGTATAGGTTGCTGTCGGGACCGCGGTCCACGATACCGTGTAGTGGGCCGGGCCGCTGTTGTAGTTGATTGGGTGTAGTACGGGCGTTGGCACCAGTGAGGCGGTGACAGTGACAGTCCTGGTGTTGCTCGCAGGACCAGAGCCGGCCTGATTGTAGGCCTGGACGCGGTAGTGCCACGTCCCACCGGGTTGCCCCGTGATCGCATAGCTTGTGCTGACGCCCAGGAACCGTGTAACGGGCATAGTGAAGCTCAGGTCTGCTGACTGCTCCAGCCGATAGCCTGTCGCGCCGGTTGCGGTGGACCAGGTCAGGGTGTAGGCATCAGGAGGAGTCAGCGCGATGGGATTCAGCGTGGGCGCCGCCGGTCGGACAGTCGTGCTCTGGACGGTACTCCAATCGCTCGACCCCGCGCTGTTGTACGCCTGGACGCGGTAGTGCCACGTTCCGCCGGGCTGCCCGGTGACCGTGAAGCTCGTGTTCGTGCCCACGTAACGCGTGATGGGCGCGGTGAAGGCGATATCTGAGGACTCCTGCAGCCGGTAGCCGGTCGCCCCGGCAGTGGCTTGCCACGTTATCGGGTAATCGTTGGCTCCGTCGTTGACGATCGGCAGGAGGACCGGCGCGGAGGGTCCGGCCTGGACGGACACGATGTTGCTCCACGGGCTGACTATGCCGGCGCCCGCGTGCTCGCCGCGGACGCGGTAGTAGTAGAGACCTCGGGGGCGCCCCGTGACCAGGGCAGTACTGGTGGAACCACTGAAGCGGATCGTCGGTGAGGTGAACTGCGAGGTATCGGCTTCCTCCAGCGTGTAGCTGGTGGCATAGAGCAAATCCGACCAGTCAACCCAGTACGTGCCATCGAAGTCCGGATTGTCGATTGGGGACAGGACAGGGGCAGTAAGCGCGAGCAAGCTCTCGACCGCTTCGCGTGCGTTGATCCTCTGTTGCACCTGGTCGGGCGTCAGCCCGGGTGACAGCGACCAGATCAGAGCAGCCAGACCCGAGACGAAGGGTGCAGCCTGTGAGGTACCTTGCAGATAGTCGTAGGTCGTGAGGTATCCCTGTTGGGTCGTCATATAGACGCCGTAGGTCGGCATCGTGCTGTAGATGCCGGTCGTGTGGCCGAGGTAGGACATCGACCCACCCGGCGCAGCGATGTCGTTATGCGCGCCATAGTTGGAGTAGGGGGCTCGGGCGTCGAGCTGGGTGGTTGCAGAGACAGCAAACACGTTGTCGCAGGCGGCTGG
>JALOOJ010000087.1 GCA_025454475.1 Anaerolineae bacterium | reverse complement strand
GTGCGGTTTGCCTGTCCAATGCCGGTGAAGGCGCCGATGAGGGCAAACCCCAGTCCCAGGACGGCGAGCAGCCCCAGACCGGTGCCTCGTCTGTCGGAGCGCATTCAGACCTCCCACAGGTTCATGATGCACAGTGTATTCGATCGTGTACTGGGGGCAAGGCGCCGTGTACAGGGGATCTTCCGACGCCCCCTGAGCCTCGAGACAAGGGTCTCGGCGCTGCGTACGGGGGTGGGGACAGTGAGTGCCAACCTGGGCATCTACGGTATAATTGAGCGGACGACCAGAAAGGATCGCTATGCCGAAGACCTACGTTTCCCTGGACATCGAGACGACGGGGCTCGATCCGACGCAGGACGCGATCATCGAGATCGGCGCGGTGCGTTTCGACCAGGGCCGCATTCTGGAGCGGTTCGAGACCTTCGTGAACCCCGGTCGCAAGCTTCCCCCTTTCATCACGGAGCTTACAGGGATCCGTGATGCGGATCTCGTGGGCGCTATCTCACCTCAGGAGGCCGCCAGGCGGCTAGCCGACTTCGCGGGCCGAGATGGCGTGGTGGGCCACAACGTGGGGTTTGACCTGGGGTTCCTTCGACGACAGCGGATTCTGAAACAGAACCCGGCCATCGATACCTTCGAGATGGCCGGTATCTTGGTGCCTCACGCGAGCCGGTACAGCCTTCAGAACCTGGTCAAGGAACTCGGCATCGAGTTGCCCGCGCAGACCCACCGGGCGCTTGACGATGCTGAGATGACGCACGCACTGTTTATGGCGCTGATGGATCGCGCGGTTCAGTTGGCGCCGGAGACACTTGAGGAGATTGTGCGCTTGGGGCGCAGGTTGTCCTGGGGAGCCACGCAGTTCTTCAGCGACGCGCTCTACGCACGGCAGCGCCACGGATTTCAAGGCGCGATCGGGGCGCAGATCGCCGCGCGGCGAGGACTGGACGCCGCGGGTCCGCTTTTTGCCGAAGAAGAGGAGCTGGCTCCACCGCTCAACCCGCGCCGCGAGCCCAGGGAGATCGACCTGGTAGCACTGACTGAGCTACTGCAGCCCGACGGCGAGATTGCCGCGGCCTATCCGGCGTACGAGTACCGGGATCAGCAGGTGGAGATGATGCAGGCGGTCGGTGAGGCGTTCAACCGCGGCGAGCACCTGCTCGTGGAAGCAGGCACCGGCACGGGCAAGTCGTTGGCCTATCTGGTGCCCGCAGTCGAGTGGGCGGTGATGAACGAGCATCGGGTCGTGATCTCGACGAACACGATCAACTTGCAGGAGCAATTGGCGCACAAGGACATCCCGCAGTTGGCGCAGTCGTTGTATGAGTTCCGCTGGCAGATCCTGAAGGGACGTGCCCACTATCTGTGCCGCCAGCAATTCGAGGCGCTGCGGCGACGTGGGCCGATGAGCGAAGATGAGATGCGGGTTCTCGCCAAGATTCTGCTCTGGCTGCCTAACACGCTGGATGGCGATGGCGACGGGTTGTTCCTTCCGACGCCACCCGAACGAGAGGTGTGGCGCTCGGTATCAGCAGCCACGGAGGCCTGCGATCCGGAGCGCTGCCCCTTCTTTCTGAACGATGCTTGTTTTTTCTACCGGGCGCGGGCCAAGGCGGAGTCGGCGCACCTTCTGGTCGTGAACCACGCGCTACTGCTCGCAGATATCGCGACGCAGAACCGGGTGCTGCCGGACTACAGTCTGCTAATCGTTGACGAGGCGCACCATCTGGAGAGCGCAACGACGGAGTCGCTGCGCTATTCGGTGAACTGGTTCGAGCTGCAGCGCGCGTTCGACAGCCTGCTTCGGTCGGATCGGTCGCTGCCTGGGCTGCTCGAAGAGATCGCGGTTGCATCGGATAAGGTGTCGCGAAGCGCAGGCACGCGGGTGCGCGAGGTAATGGTCACCTTGGGTAGCCTCGCGGACCGGGCACAGCGCGCTCTGGAGGCGCTGTTCGCGGCGCTCGAAGGTATGATGGAGGCGCGGACCGGGCTAGGCGGGGTGTATGGCGCACGGTTGCGAATCACTGATGACTTGCGTGACGACGGCGGGTGGGATGGCGCGGTCCAGCTCTGGTCACAAGCAGACCCGCCCTTCGGGCAGCTGCTGGAGGGCCTGGAGCAGTTGAGCGCGGGCCTTGACGTCGGTGTGGAGCACGACCTGCCAACGCTTGAGAGCGCGCGAGCGCGTCTTCTGGCGGTGAGGCGTGTGTTGGGCGAGGCGCGCACTAACCTGCATCAGCTTCTAGTGACGTCACAGGGCAACGTCATCAGTTGGTTCGAAGCTCGTAACCGTGGACCGTTCACGGTGAACACGGTGCCGTTGCACGTGGGTCCGCTTATCAGCGAGTACCTATTTGGGAAGAAGCGCTCAGTCATCCTGACGTCCGCGACGTTGCGCATCGAAGGGAGTTTTGATTACATCCGCGAGCGACTGGGTGTACCCGAGGGGGCTTCTGAACTCGCCCTGGGTTCTCCGTTTGACTACCCATCGGTGGCTCTGATGTACATCGTCTCCGATGTGCCTGAGCCCAACGAGACCGGGTACCAGAAGGCGGTCGACGAAACGCTGATCGACCTGTTCCGTGCCACGCAGGGCCGGGCACTGGGTCTGTTCACATCCTACAGCCAGTTGCGAACGACCACGGAAGCGATCACGCTGCCGCTCGCTCGCGAAGGGATAACGGTTCTGTCGCAGGGCAGCGGGACATCGAGGGCGCAGCTTCTCGAGAGTTTCCGCACTGGAGAGCGGGTCGTGCTGCTGGGGACACGTTCCTTCTGGGAGGGCGTCGATGTCTCGGGCGAGGCGCTGTCGTGCCTCGTGATCGTCAAGCTGCCTTTCGACGTGCCCGATGACCCGATCGTTGCGGCACGCGCCGCGATGTATGAAGACTCATTCAACGAGTACATGGTGCCCGAGGCCGTGCTGCGCTTTCTGCAAGGGTTTGGGCGCCTGATCCGCACGGCGTCAGACTTGGGGCTCGCGGTAGTACTGGACCGGCGGCTACTGACCAAGTCATATGGACAGCGATTCATCGACTCGCTGCCCGATCCCCGCGTTCATCTCGGGCGACGGGCGGTGCTGGCGCAGGTGGCAGAGCGCTGGCTGGCGGGAAGGCCTCTGCCCTCGGCTGCGACAGTGGCGCTCTCAGACGATGGCTTTGCCGACTTGCCCGAAGATGGCGACGATCTCCAGCAAGAGCCGTCGTGGTTCTGGGGCGCCTGAAGGCTGCGCCTGCTGTGGTCGTGCAGGTTCCGTATCGGTCGGTTCGTCGATTCGCCTTTTCGCTTGTTCGCTTTCACGTTGGCTTACGCCGGAGGGACGCATGCGTATCGTAGTGGATGCCTTTGGGTCGGATAGCTGTCCGGGACCGGACGTTGCGGGTGCCGTGATGGCCGCGCGAGCCTGGGGGGATGAGATCATCCTGGTGGGGCCGGAAGAGCGGACGCGTCAGGAGCTGGCCAAGCACAAGACGGCGGGCCTGGCCATCAGCGTGGTGCACTCGCCGGATGTGCTGACGATGGCTGACCACTCTGACGATGTGCGTCGCAAGGAGGAGTCCTCGATCCGCATCGGGATGCGGCTCGTGCGCGACGGAAAGGCCGATGCCTTCGTTTCCGCCGGCAACACGATCGCCTGCCTGGCGTCGGCGATCTTTGACCTGAGGCGCATACGGGGAATCCGGCGCCCTGCACTGTGTGTCGTATACCCGATCACGTTCCAGCCGATGGTGTTTCTCGATACCGGCGCCACCGCTGACCCGACGCCGGAGATCCTGACGCAGGTCGCTCAGATGGGAGCGATCTACGCAGAGCAGGTGCTTGGCATCGCCAACCCACGAGTTGGGCTGCTGGCGAATGGTGAGGAGGAGGAGAAGGGCACGATGGTGCTTCGCGACACTTTCGTGCAGCTCAAGGCGAGCCCGCTGAACTTCGTCGGCAACGTGGAGCCCAAGGAAGCGGTGAAGGGGCAGGCCGACGTTGTTGTGACCGACGGCTTCACTGGAAACATCCACATCAAGACGGCAGAGGCTGTGGCGTCGTTCATCAAGCACATGGTCAAGCGTGATGTCCTGGGATCCATCCAGTCGAAGGTCGGGCTTGCGCTGATGGTGCCGGGGCTTGTGCTGGCACTGCCGGGATTGCTTCTGCTAGCACCGGGTCTGCGGCGGTTGGCCAAACGCATTGACTACACCGAAGTCGGTGGCGCCCTGTTGCTTGGGGTCAACGGTGTCGTGATTGTCGGTCACGGGCGATCCAGCGCCAAAGCCATCATGAATGCGGTGCAGCGGGCGCGTGAGGCGGTCGACGGGAATGTAGTCGCGACGATCGCGGCGGGCCTGGGCCAGGGTCCCGCGTGATCTCGGTACGGGTCGGTCGGTCGGATAGCTTACCTGGGTAGCTTGGGGAGGTCACCATGCAGGTCATCTCGAATGCGGCGCACATCAGCTCACGCAGAAAGATCGGTGAGCGGGCGCCGTTCGTCGGCTTGGTAATCCTAGCCGTGTCCGCAGTGCTGGTTTTCCTGAAACCCGAGTGGCTGTGGGCCACGATGGCCTTGGTGTGGCTAGGCTTCATGGTTTCGCTTGCAGGAAGCTACCTGGGCGATCGCTATGTTGGCCCAAACGCCGGGCACAAACGGATCCCTGAAGCACTCAAGGGACTCGATAGCGGGTACACACTGCTGATGTACAGGACGTCGGTGCCCTTCGTGCTGCTCGAGCCTGGCGGGCTTACGGTGCTCAGTCTGAAGTCACAGGGAGGCTCCATCACTTTCGCGAACGGGAAGTGGCAACAGCGGCAGAAGATGTCGTTGTTGAGGCGGTTCGCTGGACAGGAATCGCTGGGCCGTCCGCAGCAAATCGCCGAGTCGGAACGGCAGAGCGTCCTGGATCAGCTCAAGAAGCTGCTGCCGGACGGTGTCCAGGTCCCAGTACGGACCGTGCTGGTCTTCACGAATCCCGACGTCGTGTTGCGTGTTGATGAGGACACGGTACCCGTGCCCTCAGTCCGAGCCGCTGAGCTCAAGAGATGGCTGCGGCGGACGCCGATGCGTCCGCAACTGCCCGACTCGGCGCACCGAGCGATCCGAGACGCTCTGAACCTCGGAGGTGAGGTGTCATCCACAGCGGAATAGGGGCGTGAGGCGCTTGCGACGCCCTGGCGGCTTCTGCCAGGGCGTCTTTCATGTGCGGAGCTATCGAGCGAATGGCCTGGGGTGGTGGCGGGAACTCCCCGGACCCGAATGTCCATCTGCGAGGCGCCGGATGTACAAATCCTCAGAATCGCAGTATACTTGGCGCTAACAGCCGAGGGGGGCGCAGATACAACCTCACGACTCGATGTAGCTTGTGCGGCATCGGGTGGTCTTCGTGTTCAGCTCCCCAGGCAGACAAGGAGGATGCGGTTGAGAGTACGTATCATGGTGCGGCCTACGTCTGAACGAAGAGAGTCCAAGCTAAGAAGGAGTGGAGCAATGTCCCGCAAGTCCCTGTACAGTCTGTTCGCTGCTTTGGTTGTGCTCGCGATGGTCCTGAGTGGCTGTGGCGGCACACCGGAGGCAACCGTGGCCCCAACAGCCGAGGTCCCCGCTGTTGAGGAGCCTGCCGAAGCGCGCCCTCTGTGGACGCCGGAGCTGAAGCAGGCGTTCGCCGCCGCGATTGACCGCGAGGTCATTGTCGACCGTGTGTTTGAGGGGCGTAACACCCCCGCCTATCACATGGTGCCGGCCGGCTACCCGTACGCTACGGAACCATTCCTCGATAAGTACGGCACGCGCGATCTCGAGATGGCCAAGGCGCTGCTGACGGATGCCGGGTATACGGAGGCCAATCCCTTCGTGGTTGACCTGTGGTACCCGCCCGAGCACTATGGCACGACCACAGCCGACGTGATGCAGGTCATCAAGGAGCAGCTTGAGGAGACCGGGCTCATGCAGGTGAACCTACAGAGCCAGAACTGGGCCGAGTACGTCAATGCCTTCGTTGAAGGTGAGGCGTATCCGGTCTTTATGCTGGGTTGGTTCCCTGACTTCGTCGACCCTGACACGTGGCTCACGCCCTTCTCGTCGTGCATCCAATCGCCGGACAATGGCGTGAACTACTGCGATGAGAAGATGGACGAGCTGCTGCTCAAGGCTGCGGCTTCCAGTGACCCGGCGGTCCGCGAGGCTACCTACGCCGAGATCGGTGTGTACTATGCCGAGCAAGTGCCCACGCTGCCGCTGTTCTTCGAGCCGGAGTTCATCACGTACCGTGATGGTGTCGAGGGCGTGACGATTGGCGCGCCCTTCGAGTTCAACTACAACGTGCTGAGCTTTGGCGCCGGCGCCAGCCCAGCCTCCGGAAACACGGACACGATCATCATCGGCACGACGGACGAGGTCAACAGCCTCGATCCGCAGGATGCGTATGCGACGCACGACTGGGAGATTCTCAAGAACACCGGCCTGACGTTGCTTCAGTACACGCCGGGTACCGCCGACCTCGTCCTGGGCGCGGCGGCTGCCTTCCCTGAGGTGAGCGATGACGGCAAGACCTTCACGTTCACGCTGCGTGACGACCTACGCTTTGCCGACGGCACCCCGGTGACTTCTGCGGACTACGTTCGTATGTGGGATCGGTTCGCCAACGAGGGTCAGGTCTCAGGCCTGATCCAGATCTACGTCGAGAGTGTGGAGGCGCCCGATGACCTGACGGTGGTCTATCACCTGAAGGATTCGTTTGGGTTCTTCGATGCTCTGACGGCAACGGCCCCCTTCGTGCCGGCACACCCTGACACCTTCCCGACCGATTCGATTGTGGCTTTTCCGGACAAGATCGACGGCACCGGACCCTATCGGATGGTGTCGCTGACCAGCGGGCAGCAGATGGTTCTGGCGGCGAATCCTGAGTACTCAGGCGAGCCCGCGATCATCCCGAATGTGATCATCCGCTACTTCGCGGATCCGACCACTATGAGCAATGCTGTCGAGAAGGGCGAGATCGATGTCGCATGGCGGACATTGGGGCCTGTCGAGGCTACTCGGCTGCAGGATGTCGCTGGCCTGAACGTGGTCAAGATCGATGCACCTACGTTGCGCTACCTCGTCTTCAACATGAACTACATGGTTGGCGGCGAGTAGCACGACGCGCTGTTCTATAGCAACAGGGGCGGGAGGTGCTGTGCCTCCCGCCCCCCGCTTTTTGCCGCAGCGCATAACGCGCACGGTGCGGTGACTCCCTTCACAGGAGTGAGGCTATGTCTGCATCATTCCGTAACTTCGTTGTCGCCCGCGTACTGCTGACCGTTCCCATGGTCCTTATCCTGGTGACGATGGTTTTCTTTGTGATGCGCGTGCTTCCGGGTGACCCGATTCGCTCACAGCTTGGGCCTAAGGTCAGCGAGGCGCAGGCGGAGGCGATCCGCGAGCGACTAGGTCTGAATCGGCCCCTGACCGTACAGTACTTCGACTTCCTATGGCGCATGGTGACGCTGGATTTCGGCAACGCACTTACGCAAGGTGAACGCCCGATTCGGGACGAGCTCTCCGAGCTGCTGCCCGCGACCATTGAGCTTACGCTGCCCGCGATGACCCTGACGGCGGTGGTCGGCGTGTTGAGTGGCGCCTATGCCGCGCAGCGACGCAAGCGACCGGCGGACTACGCGATTCGCGTTTTCAGCATCGTCGTCTACGCCATCCCAGTCTTCTTTCTGGGCCTGATGTTTCAGATCATCTTCAGCGTGCGGCTGGGCCTTTTTCCGCTGGCAGGCAGGATGGATGCGCTCCTGTTGCGCGACTTCCGGCCCGTCACAAACTTCTACGTGGTGGATGCGATTGTGCAGGGCAACTGGCCGGCACTCAAGTCGCTCTTGCTGCACCTGGTCATGCCGTCCGTCACCCTTGGCCTGATCCTGATGGGGCCGTTCATACGACTGACACGTGTGAATATGATTGAGGCGCTGCAGGCCGATTACATAACTGCCGGACGCGCGCGCGGGTTGCCGGAGAGGCGGCTAACCTATCGGCATGCGCTGCGGAACACCTTTATTCCTATCCTTACCCTGATCGGGTTGCAGTTCGCACTTCTGCTCGCCGGGGCTGTTCTCACCGAGACAACATTCTCGTGGCCTGGCATGGGGAGGTACCTGGTGAAGCGCATTGAGCTGCGGGACTACAACGCGGTTCAGTCTGTCATCGCGGTGTTTGCATTGGCGGTAGGGGCGATCAGCGTGATGGTGGATGTCCTCTACGCGTTTGTCGACCCGCGCGTCCGCTACTAGGAGGAGCAGATGGCACGAGGTGTCGAGACTTCCGGCGTTGCGGATGGTGCGGCGAAGCCTCCCGCAACGCCCGGGAGCGCTGAGGTACCGCAGTGGCAGCTTGAGCTGGATCGCGTGGGCCTGCTCCGACGGCTACTTCTGGCGCGCAGGTGGTACGGGGGCGACTGGTGGTTCGTGCTGCTAAGCGCCGCACTGCTGTTGTTCATCATCATCGTGGGCGCATTCCCCGGCTGGTTCGCGCCGTATGACCCTCGTGCCGAGGTAGGCCCTTCTCTGTTGGCACCGGGCGAGCTATCTACGGAGTACGTACTCGTCGCGCCGCGTGGTGCTCGGATCACCGCGCTTAGGGAAGTTGGCGGTCGCGACAACGGTATCGGCTACGTGGTGGGTACGCCTGCGGCGCAGGCTCTCCGTGGTGCGTTGGACGAGCTCAACGACGAGGCGCAGGCTGAGGGGCTGGCCATACGCTACCAACCGCGACCGACTCGGTACGATACCTTGGACGAGGCGCTGGCAGCCCTGGATGCCGGCGACGTCGACGCGGTTGTTGCTGCGCCGAACAGCCTCAAGGGAGTGCTGGACGGTTACCCTGATCTGCAGGTTGCGACATCGCTGCGTGAAGCAGCTGAGCGCGGTTTCCTGCTGGGCACAAACCAGATCGGTCAGGATGTCCTCAGCCGCATCATCTGGGGTACTCGCATTGCCCTCATCGTAGGTCTAAGTTCGGCCGTGGCCTCGCTGGTCGTTGGTGTGCCTCTGGGTCTGGTTAGCGGCTATGTGGGCGGAGCGCTGGACCGTGTGCTGACCCTGGTAATGGACAGTCTCTACTCGTTCCCGGGTTTGATCCTGGCGATCGCGATTGCGGCCGTGCTCGGAGCAGGGATCGGCAACATCATAGTTGCAATAGCTGTGCTCTACGTGCCGACCTACTATCGTATCGTGCGCGGTCAGACGCTTGCCGTCAAAGAGGAGCTGTACGTCGAGGCGGCGCGCAGTCTGGGTGCGACATCGCTGCGGATCATGCGGGATTTCATCTTCCCCAACGTGATACCATCGGTTGTCATCATATTCTCGGTGAATGTGGCGGACGCGATTCTGACTGAGGCGGGCCTGAGCTTCCTCGGATTTGGTATCCCGCCCGATACGCCTGACTGGGGCATTGATCTGGCCCGGGGCCAGGACTACCTTAGGCGTGCCTGGTGGCTCATCACATTCCCGGGGGTGATGGTGACGGCGGTAACATTCGCTTTCAGTATGCTCGGAGAGAGCCTCTCCGAAATCCTCAATCCTCGCCTGTCGGAGGTGTAGCCGTGGTGACGACGCCCGGTGGCGGCAAAGACACTCTCGTGCAGATACGCGACCTGTCGGTCACGTACCATACACGGCTGGGGCCTCTCAGTGCGGTCAGTGGCGTATCGTTCGATATCCGTAGGGGGGAGATTCTTGGCCTGGTTGGCGAGAGCGGGTGCGGCAAGAGCACATTGGGGAGAGCGCTCATGCGTATGGTCGCTCCTCCTGCCGAGATAAGCCAGGGACAGCTTCTCTTCGACGGAGAAGACATCATGGCTTACGACGGTGAGAAGATGCGCGACTTCCGCGGGCGCCGCGTCAGCATGATTTTCCAGGACCCGCTGACTTCGCTCAACCCAGTCCAGCGCGTGGACGAACACGTGGTTGAGGCTATACAGGTGCACGAACCGCAGACCACGATCCGTGTAGCCTTGAACCGTGCACGGACCCTGATCCAGACTCTCGGTATCCGCGCCAATCGCCTGCGCGATTACCCGCATCAGCTGTCGGGAGGTATGCGGCAGCGCGTGATGGCAGGCCTGGGATTGGTCCTAAATGCCGATCTGATCGTCGCGGACGAAGCCACGACATCGCTCGACGTGATCGTTGAGGCGAAGCTTCTGGATGAGTTCAAACGGCTCCGCGACGAGTTCAACCTCACGATCCTGTTGATCACGCACAACATCGCGCTGGTGGCGCAGATCGCAGATCGCATCGCGGTCATGTATGCAGGCCAGATGGCCGAGGTTGGCGATGTCGTGACGGTGTTCGATGATCCGTGCCATCCGTACACGGAGGGCCTGCTTCGCTCGGTGCCCAACGTGAAGCTGAACGAACGAGAGGTGCTCTACAAGATGGGTGGAGAGCCCCCGAACCTGACGCATCCGCCCATGGGCTGCCGCTTCCATCCGCGCTGCCCGATGGCGATGCCGATCTGTAGCGCGGAAGAGCCTGCCCTGCTTCCGGTAGTGGGTGACGTCGAGCACCTGGTCCATTGTTGGCTGCACCAGCCGCAGACGAGGGGTGCGGAGGCGCAGGCATGAACATAGATCCGAATGACAACCTGGTCGAAGTGCGCAACCTGACGAAGTGGTTCCCGGTGCAGCGGGGACTGCTGGCCCAAGTTTTCGGCGGAACGCGGCGGTTCGTACACGCTGTGGATGACGTGAGTTTCGAGATCCGACGTGGTGAGGTGTTCGGGTTGGCCGGCGAGAGCGGGAGCGGCAAGACGACGACGGGTAGAGCCGTTGTGGGTCTGACACCGGTGACATCGGGACGCGTGATCTTCGATGGCATCGATCTGACGACGCTGGGCGGTACCGGGATGCGGAGCCTGCGCCGCGCAATGCAAGTGATCTTCCAGGATCCGATGGCTTCGCTTAACCCCCGAATGTCGCTCGGGCGGTCGATTGGGTACGGACTTGAGATCCATAACCCGGAGATGGATGCCGATGCGCGGCGAGCTGCAGTCGTCGAGATGCTCGAGCGCGTTGGACTGGCGCCCGCCAACTATTTCTACAACAAGTTCCCGCACCAGACGTCGGGAGGGCAGCGGCAGCGAGCGGCGATTGCGCGCGCGCTCGTCACACAACCCGAGCTCGTGCTGGCGGACGAACCGATCGCGATGGCGGACGTGAGCGTGCGGGCGCTGTTGCTCGACCTGATGAATGAGCTGAAGCGCGATTTCAACCTGACCTACCTCTTCATCACACACGATCTGGCTACGGCCAAGTACATCTGTGACCGTGTGGGCATCATGTATCTGGGGATGATGGCGGAAGTCGCGGAGTTGCGTGAGCTGTACACGCATCCGCTGCACCCCTACAGCCAAGCGTTGCTGGCGGCGGTTCCGGTGCCCGATCCCCACCAACGTCGCACGCAACCTATGCCTGAAGGTGAGATCCCGAACCCGATCAGCCCACCGACCGGCTGTCGCTTCCATCCGCGCTGCCCGATTGCTGGGGAGGTGTGCGCGCAGGAAGTGCCCGCGTTCCGTGAGCTTCGCCCAGCTCACCGCGTGGCCTGTCACTACGCCGAGCGGTTCCTGCCGTCTGGCGACTAGGCGCCTAACAGGCGCGCTCCCGATGGCATCCATCGGGAGCGTGCCTGTTGTCAGGCCTTAGATCCTATACCTAGGGCAGGGGGGGCGGGGCAGCGCCAAACAGCCCGGCCAAGTCCGCAACGTCACCGGCCTTGGTCCAGGCAGCCATCCCAGCCTTCCAGACGAGGGTGTCGCGGGTGATCCGGCCCGATTGGATGTGCTGCTGGAGAGTAGCCGCATCGAATGGGCCGGCTTGCTGACCGCCGATGGCGGCGAAGAAGGCAGCCTGCTGGGGCAGCGGGGGCGGCCCGGCCTGTGCCGCGGCCTGCGAGCCAGCCTGCTGTCCACCCTGCATCGACTGGCCAAGCATCTGGCCCATCGCGGCGCCGAGGCCGACGCCCGCGCCGAGGCCGACACCGGTGCTAGCGCCGCCGCTGGGATTGTTCGCGGCAGCGACCATCGCCTGCGCACCCTGATACTGCATGTAGGCGCCCATGTCGCCAATCGCGCCCATCGACGACGCCGTATCGATGGCCTTGGCCGTCTCCTCGGTTGGCGAGATCGACTCGATGTAGAACGAGTTGAGTGTCACACCGCGCGAGAGGAACTCCTCGGCAGCCTTGGCGCGAACGCCGGCGGCGAGCTCCTCAACGAACGCCGCCATCTGAAGTATAGACTTCCCCATCTCCCCGACGAGGTCGATCATCTTCGTCAACAGTATGCTGCGGAAGAAGTTCTGGATGTCGCGGGTGCTGTAGAGGTTCTGGGTGCCGACGATCTTGGTCACAAACAACTGTGGATCGGTGATGGCGATGGCGTAGGTGCCGTATCCGGTGACACGTGCCATACGCAGGATGGGATCGACGATCGTGATGGGCTGGGGAGTGCCCCACTTCATGTCGGTCAGCTCACGGGTCGTGACGAAGTAGACCTCGGCCTTGAAAGGGGTCTGACCAGAGAAGGCCTTGCCGATCAGGTCGACCAGCAGCGGAACGTTTGCCGTGGTGATCGTGTGGCGTCCGGCACCAAACGTGTCCAGAGCCTTGCCGTCGCGGAAGAAGACGGCTGCCTGTGACTCGCGGACGATGAGCTGGCTGCCGATGCGGAAGTCGCCCGATCCCCGCTCCGGGAGCCGGTGGACCATCTCGCCCTGTCCCTCATCGATGTACTCAATGATGTCGAAAACACGTGCCATTGCTTGTTACCTCCATTGGTCTGAGCTGTCGTACCCCACAGTGGGGACGGCCAAGGTGTTTGCGCCTGGGTTAGCTACTGTGCCGTGCCGCGAAGGACGTCGGCGCGCTGATCGAACGTCGTGTTTGCCTCACGGCCAAGGTCACGGATGATGAGGACGAGAGACCGCGCATCCTCTCCCTCGACACCCTCGCGGGCTCGGGCAATGGCGCCCTCGATGCGGTCCGCGTAATCGACGAGGGTATGATCGAACTCATAGACGCGGTCCAGATCGTCCTCTTTCACCCGAACGGCATCGAACAGACCGCCGTAGCCATACGGTGCGGTCCTGACACGATCGATGAATGTCTGGATCTGAGTCGCTGCGCTTCCGGCCTCGTCGAGAAGGCCGAACTTGCCTGCCGAGATCAGGTCGGTCTGCAGCGCGTCAAGTTGGGTCTTGACGGTCCGCATGCGGTTGGCGATGTGCTCGCGCAGCAGCTTGTCAGCCTCGCGCCGCTGCTCCTTCTCCTTGTAGCCCTTGTAACCTGGGATCTTGGCGATTAGCTCCTCCAGACCGGTCATCTCGTTCTTGACGTTGTCGAGCAGACTCATGCTAAGCCTCCTACTGGTTCTGTTAGCGGTGATAGGCCATTATGATGATTCTAGCATAGAAACCGTGCTGAGGGAATTCCCAACCCAGCGCAGTGTACAGTGCGACTCATATACTCTACGCTGCACGGTCCTCCAGGTTGCACCGTGCGGGAGTGCCGCAGCGTGTCTCTAGATTCCCGGCGTCCCACCGCCCTTGGGGCGCTCGCCGGTGACGTTCGCCGCAACCCACTTTGCGATGCGCTCCGCCATACCATCACGGTTCCGCCGATCGACCTCGCGTACTTCTACCTGTGCCAACACGCGGAAGGCGTCGCCCTCAGGATGAGGGCCGGCCGCGATAGTGCCAATGACGTGGTAACGGCCCATGAGTGCTTCCATGAGGGTATCCTGAAACGCTCTGGAATAGAGCGTCAGCGTGCCGATTTCATCGACGACGACGATCTGGTGCTCGCCCATCGCACGGCGGAGTGCTCGCACCCCGACGCGGTCCAGTGAGCCGACGTCCACGCCGTAGCGTCCAACCCGTGGGAACTGGGCGTCGCGTAGGTCTTTGTGGGCGACTATCGCCTGTTTGCCTCTCAGAGTGAAGAGCATGAAGCCCTGGCGACCTCCAGGTCCGAGGATCTCCTCCGTGTAGAAGCCTCCAGCGCGGTCACCAAGAGCGGTCGCGACCTGTTTGATGATCGTGGTCTTGCCAATCCCCGGGTAGCCGGTTAGAAGAAGCGACTTAGCCATCGGGCGACCTCGCTGATTCCTGGAGGCATCTGTCTTTGCATTGAGGTCCTCAATCGCCTGCTGCGGCCGAATGCGCAACAATGAGCGGATTGGAGTATAATCGCAGCCAGCTAACTTGCAAGGAGGACGAATGCGCATCCTCATTACGGGAGGTGCCGGGTTTATCGGCTCCCATCTCTGCGACCGCTATCTGGCGGCAGGCCACGATGTCATCGCGATGGACAACCTGAGGACCGGGAGCATCGACAACATTGCGCACCTTGCCGGGCACCCGCGGTTCCTGTTTGTCAATCATGATGTGACGCACTACATCTACGTGGCCGGAGTGGTTGATAGGGTACTTCACTTAGCCTCGCTGCCGAGCCCGGTCGACTACCTCAACTATCCCATCCAGACACTGAAGGTCGGGGCGCTGGGGACCCACAACACGCTTGGTCTGGCCCTGGCCAAAGGGGCGCGTTATCTTCTGGCCTCGACGTCCGAGGTCTACGGCGATCCTCTGGTACATCCGCAGGACGAGAGCTATTGGGGCAATGTGAACCCGATTGGGCCCCGTGGTGTCTACGATGAGAGCAAGCGCTTTGCCGAGGCCCTCACGATGGCCTATGATCGTTACCACGACGTGGACACGCGCATTGTGCGCATTTTCAACACCTATGGCCCGCGGATGCGCGCTGACGATGGTCGCGTTGTGCCCAACTTCGTCATTCAGGCTCTGAAAGGCGAGGCACTCACAGTGTATGACCACGGCCGTAGAACCCGTGCTTTCTGCTTTGTCGACGACCTGGTCGAGGGGATCATGCGGCTTATGGAGGCCGACGTCGATGGTCCGGTGAACATCGGCAATCCTATGGAGATCACGATCGTGGAGTTCGCCAAACTGGTCATTGAGGTGGCGGAGAGTGCGTCGACCCTGGCCTATGTGATCCCCGACGATGAGCGGACGCGGGACGATCCGAAGCAGCGCTGTCCCGATATCACTCGGGCGCGGGAGCTCTTGGGGTGGGAACCACGGGTGTCGCTGCGTGACGGGCTGGCACAGACCGTTGCGTATTTCCGGCAGAAGATGGTAACAGCCTGATGGGTCGTATCGCCACTGTTCTCGTCTACGTGCTGAAGGAACGCCAAGTTCTGCTGATGCGGCGCAATAAGCAACCCAACCTAGGCCTATGGGTCGCACCGGGTGGCAAGATCGAGATCGACGAGTCACCCCGTGATGCGGCGCTCCGCGAGCTGGCTGAAGAGACGGGCTTGGTCGCAAGAGATCTGACATGGCGCGGCCTGTGCACCGAGGTATCTCCGCTGCCGGACTGGCAATGGATGCTGTTCATCTACGTGGCGCGCCGGTTTGGAGGCGAGGTGAAGCCCGACCTGCGCGAGGGTGAGCTGGCTTGGGTGGACCTGGAGACGTACTACCGCGATCTCCCGATTCCGCAGGCAGACCGCGTCTTCGCGCCGCGGATTCTCGAGTCCGCCGCAGGTATGTTCGAGGCCAAGTTTCTCTATGATTCCTCGCTGTCGCTTCTGGACTGCTTGATCTACTGAGTCGCCGCACGTGGCGATGGTTGGGTAGCGCGATATGGCGATGAGGGTGGCACAGGTCGGCGGCACGCTGGGCTCGCGCTTGAGGACTGGTGGTCTCCTGGTCGCCGGGTTCTGCCTCGGATTGGCGGCGGCGCGAGCGCCCGTGGTGCTCCTGGCTGGTGTGTTGGCAAGTGTAGCGCTGGTGGTCGCCAGTGTGGCGGAGCCCCTCGCTGGGCTGAGTGCGGCGCTTGCCGTGGGCCCCTTCCGCGCGTGGCTCGAGATCTGGTCACCCGGTATCGCTCCATACGCTGGTCAGGCTGTGCTCACGATCGTGCTCGTGGCGTGGCTGGCGCGCGCGGTGTGGCTGCGCGAGTCGAGCCTGTTGCTGCCTCCCTTGGCTTGGACGCTCGGCGGGTTCCTCTTCGTGGGGCTCTTGTCGCTCTTGGAGCCCCATGACCTTTGGGTAGGATTCCTCGAGTGGATCAAGTGGGTTCAGGTGCTGCTGGTGATGCTCCTCGTCTTCGATCGGTTGGCCAAGACCGGGCGGCACGGTGTGCTGCTAGCGGTCGCCGGGTTGGCAGGCGCGGCTATCGTGCAGGCGCTGATTGGGTTGTGGCAGTTTGGCCTTCGCGGTGACGGCGTGGAGCCTTTCCTGATCGGGGGACGCTTCTACCGCGCTTACGGCACATTCCAGCAGCCCAATCCCTACGCCGGGCTATTGGGCCTGGTCGGCGCGTTGCTGATGGGAATCGCCTTATCGACGGCGGCTGACTGGTGGCGGGCCGGGCGTCGACCTCGTGATCTCGGGCTGGTGGTGGGTGCCGCGGCGCTGGCGC
>JALOOJ010000244.1 GCA_025454475.1 Anaerolineae bacterium | reverse complement strand
CGGCTACGAGTCGCAGCAGGAGGACTCGAGGCTCGATTTTGAGAACCCCGATCCGCTGGCGCGCGATCTTGAGGAGGCGCTTATCGCGCGCGTCACAGACGCCATCAACAACCTGGATGCGCTTGTCGTGGCGGACCAGTTCGAGGTCAATGGGGTGATCACCGATCGCGTCCGCGAGGCACTGGTCACGCTAGCCGCAGCGCATCCGGAGACGATGTTTGTCGCCGACTCGCGTGCGCGCATCGGAGCCTTTACCCATATGGTCCTGAAACCCAACTGGTCGGAAGCGTTGGGCGCCGTAGACCCCCACCGCCACCGCGGAGCCGGCGCCCCCACGTCTGACGAAGTCGCCGCCGTGGCTCAGACGCTCTCGGAGCGTGCTGGCCGCCCGGTTTGCGTGACGCTTGGCGGCGCCGGTGCGCTCGTGTGGGACAGAGCACCCGCCCACATCCCTGCCGCGCCGGTTCGCCCGCCCCTCGACCCGGTAGGCGCAGGCGACGCCTTCATCGCCGCGCTGGCCGTGGGGCTGGCCTGCGGTGCCTCGCCCGCAGAGGCCGCGGCGCTCGCGAACCTTGCCGCCGCCGTCACCGTGGAGAAGATCGGCGAGACCGGAACGGCATCGCCTGACGAGATTGCCGCCCGCTACAGGATCACCGAGGCGACACGATGAACGAGACCGGCGCCTTCGCAGCCCCTAACCTGGACTGGCTCGAGGTCGTCAACCCCGAGGTCTGCCTGGGCCACGTGCGCCACGCAGTGTTCGACTTCGACGGCACCCTCTCGGTCATCCGCCGCGGCTGGGAGCAGGTGATGATTCCACTCATGGTGGAGAGCATCTGCGACGGTCACCCGGTTCCGTCGGGGCTCGAGGCCGAGGTCGCAGCCTACGTGGATCGATCCACCGGCATCCTCACCATCAAGCAGATGGCGTGGCTCGAGGAGGCCGTGCAGCGCTACGGGCTCGCGGCGAGGCCGCAGAGCGCCCGCACGTACAAGCGAATCTACAATGAGCGGTTGCTTGGGCCGGTGCGCCGCCGCCTGGCGAAACTTGATGGCAGCCAGGATGCGCGCGATGCGCTGTCCATTGCCGGGTCGCGGCGCTTCCTGCTAGACCTGCACCGGCACGAAGTGACACTGTACCTGGCGAGCGGCAGCGACCACGTTTACGTGCTCGAAGAGGCGGAGGCGCTCGACGTCGCGAGCTTCTTCGAGGGTCGCATCTACGGCGCGATGGAAGACACCGAGGACTACTCCAAGGAGCGCATCATCGAGCGTATCCTGTCCAGTCACGACCTGGCAGGCGAGGAGCTACTCGTGGTCGGCGATGGCCCGGTTGAGATCCGCCACGCCAGAGAACATGGCGCGCTGGCGTTGGGCGTCGCTGTCGATGAGGCGCGCCGCCAGGGACTGAGCCCGCGCAAGCGCGAACGGCTCCTGGCCGCGGGGGCTGATCTGATTGTGACCGATTTCCTGCACCACGAGGCGCTCGCCGCGTTGCTCGTGGGCGCGCAGGCTCATTGAAACCGGAGGATCCATGGCTATCAAGACCGTACACCTCGTCTTCAAGACGCACCTGGACGTCGGGTTCACCGACATGGCGGCGAATGTCGTCAGGCAGTACTTCGACACGTTCATCCCCGGCGCCTTGGCCCTGGCGGAAAGCATGCGAGCGAGGGGCGGCGCCGAGAAGTTCGTGTGGACCACTGGCTCCTGGCTCATCTACGAGTACCTGGAGCAGGCGAGCCCCGCCGAACGCCGCCGGATGGAGGCCGCGATCGCGCTGGGCGACATCGCCTGGCACGCGCTGCCCTTCACAGCGGCGTCGGAGGCGATGAGCGCCGATCTGTTCCGGTTCGGCCTGTCGCTAAGCCAGCGGCTCGACGCTCGCTACGGCCGGCAGACCATCGCCGCAAAGATGACCGACGTCCCTGGCCACACCCGCGCGGTCGTGCCCCTGCTCGCCGAGGCTGGCGTGCGGATGCTGCATATCGGCGTCAACCCGGCCTCGTCCGCGCCGGATGTTCCACCAGCCTTCGTGTGGCGCTCGCCCGAGGGCGCGGAGATCGTCGTGCTCTACTCAGCGGGCAGCTATGGCACGCTCCACGTGATCGAGGGACTGGAGGACGCGCTCTTCATCGCCCACACCAACGACAACTTGGGTCCGCCGACGGTCGACACCGTCGTGGCGGTCTTCGACCAGGTCGGGCTGCAATTTGAGGGCGCCGAGATCCGCGCATCGACGCTCGATGCGTTTGCCCACGCCGTATGGCCCGTGCGGGCTGACCTGCCGGTCATCACCGCCGAGCTCGGGGACACCTGGATCTACGGCCTTGGCTCAGACCCTGTCAAGGTGGCACAGTACCGGGAGCTCCTGCGGCTGCGCGAGGCCTGGCTGGCCCGGGGCATCGATCCTACCGCGCTGGATGCTTTCACCCGCCACCTGATGCTGGTTCCTGAGCACACCTGGGGCCTCGATGAGAAGGTCTACCTCGGAGACTATGTCGCCTATGCGCCGGCTGATCTGGCGAAGGCGCGCGAACGGGATGTGGTTTCAGAGGACGCCGTTCCGGCTGAATTCGATGCCTTTGGCCGGTGGGCAAAGTCAGGTAACACCTTCAGCCACTTCGCGTCCTCGTGGCAGGAACAGCGGGAGTACATCGCAAAGGCGGTCGCGGATCTGGAAGACGCCGCGCTGCGCCAGGAGGCAGAGAGTGCCCTCGAGGCGCTCAAGCCGCGCGCGCCGTCTCGAGAGAGCCTAGCCAAGTTCGACCCGTCATTGGCTCTGAGCAGCGCCTACTACACAGTCGCCTTTGATCCTGAGAACGGAAGCATCACCCGCCTGGATCACACCGCAAGTGGCAGGGGGTGGGCCACGCCCGAGCGCACGTTGGGGTTGTTTAGCTATGAGAGCTTCGCGCAGGAAGACTACGACCGCTGGATGCGCGACTACGCCATCAACCTCGAGTTCCATGCGCAGTGGGCCTACGCCGACTTCGCGAAACCGGGGATCGACGCCGTCCGCCCCCGTCCCGAGCATCGGTTCTGGCTCCCGAAGCTGATCACGGCAGAGGCTGCGACAGTTGGGGAAACGCTCGACGTGTTACTGACACTGCGGATGCCAGATCACTGCGTCGAACACCTTGGAGCGCCTCGAACCGCCACAGTGGCTTACCGGTTCCTGCGCGACCGCATCGAAATCAGCCTCCAGTGGTTCGACAAGCAGGCTACACGACTTCCCGAAGCGCTGTGGTTCTCGTTCAACCCTGACATCGCCACGCCGGAGGGCTGGTTGCTGGACAAGATGGGCGGATGGGTCTCACCGCTGGAGGTCGTGCCCAAGGGTGGGCGCTTTCTGCACGCAGTGCAGAGCGGCGCCCGGGTAGAGAATGGTTCAGCCACCTTCGCCCTTGAGAGTCTCGACGCGCCGCTGATCGCTCCGGGCCAGCCGCGGCTGCTACACGCCGACGATGCGCAGCCACAGCTCGAACACGGAATGCACGTCCTCCTCTACGACAATCTATGGGGGACGAACTTCCCGATGTGGTTCGAGGAGGACGCCGCGTTCAGGTTCGTGCTGAGGTTCTGACTGTGCCTTTGAGCGCGCTCTTGATGGCCCCGAACCGAACGAGTCTGCCCTGCGCCTCGTCGTACAGCGCCAGGCCTAGGCACTTCAGGCTGCCGGCTAGGGTCAGCGGCTTCACCATCTGTAGCGCCGGAATGGCATCGTAGGCAGCCTGTAGGTTGTAGTTCGGGATGGTGGCACGCAGGTGATGGATGTGGTGCAGGCCGATGTTTCCCGAGAACCACTGCAGCACCTTGGGGAGCTTGTAGAACGAGCTGCCCTCGACCGCTGCGCGCACGCGATCCCACGAGCCGTCGCGAGCCCAATAAACCCCCTGGAATTGGTGCTGAACGTAGAACAGCCAGATACCAAACATCGCAGCGATCAGAATCACGGGCGCCTGGATCAACAGGTAGGCGCGCAGCCCGATGGTAACCCAGGCGATGGCCAGGATGGCGAGCAGGCCGAGATTTGTGCCAATCGTGCTGATGTGCTCACGACGTCCGGCGCCTTTTCGCGCGAAGCGCTGGCTGAGCACGAACGCGAAAAGCGGTCCCAGCCCGAACATGACCAGCGGGTGGCGAAAGCCGCGGTAGACGAACCGCTTCCACCACGGCGCAGCTAGGTACTCCGCCACGGTCATCGTCCATACGTCCCCAGCGCCGCGGCGATCGAGGTTGCCTGCAGTGACATGGTGCTTGGCATGTGCGAGCCGCCAGGGCTCATACGGCGTGTAGGTCAGGATCCCCGTGATCGTTCCGATGACCTGGTTGGCGAGTTTCGAGGAAAAGAAGGACCCGTGGCAGCAGTCGTGGAAGATGATGAAGGTGCGGATGACGAATCCCGCAGCCACCACCGCCAGCGCCAGTGTCACGATGTAAGGGAGGCCCGTCCGCATCGCGGCGATCATCATCGCCCACAGGGCGAGATAAGGCCCGACACTGGTCACGATCTGCCAGGTAGCTCTACGCCGATCTGCCTGTCCGTAAGCCGCCAGCGTCCGCACCAAGTCGGGTTGTAGCGAGCCGGCCGCAGTTTCATCCGCACGAACACCCATATATCACCTCCGTGTTACTCCATCCAACGCACCATCCGCACGAACGCGAGAAGGCACGCGCCCAGCTCGGCACGTAGGCGTCCCGGGTAGTCCAACTCCGTGGCCTTGGGGCCAAGGAACTGCCCCAACGCCGCAGTTAGCCTCGACCTGGCGGCGCGCGACTGGTACAGCTCATAATGGCCCGAGATCGGCGACGACATCTCGGCATCTACTCGGAATGCCGCCGGCGGACAGCCCTCCTGGGACCACGCCATCACGCGTGAGACCAGCGCATGCGTCAGCAACGCCAGTCGATCCCCGACCACCGAATCGCGCCCGACAGCGGCGGCGAGCGCCTCAAGGTCGTTCAGCGGGACAAGGAGCTTGGGATCATCCACGACCTTGGGCTCTATGTTCAACGCCGCAGATAGCGGCAATGGTACGAGCGCGATCCGACTGATCCCCCATCCGCGCCGGACATCAGGGCTCACCTTCACCTTACAGGCCCACAGCCAGGGCCGCTCCGGCTCAGGCAACGTTGTCTCGGCCTCATCGCGCCAGAGGCGCTTCACCTCGCTGGCCCGGTCCTCCTTTGGCCGGCGAGGCAAGATACGCCCTAGGGCAAACCCCCCTGTGCTCAGAAGCAGCACGATCCCGACCCACGCGGCATCTGGAAGGCGTTCAGCGTTTCGCGCTTCCTCGTCCCCGGGCACCAGCTCCGTCGATGGTGGCTCGTCGTCCGGCGAGGCGATGCGCGCGCTACGAAGCGCGCGCATCTGCGGGCCTTCATCGGCCGCCAAGGCAACAACGTGACCGGCGCCCCCCCATACCAGGACCAGCACGCCGATAAGAACAGAAAACCTACTGCGTCGTGTGCGGTGTAGGTGGTCCATCGAACCTCCTGGGCTGATGCCGATGTACGTTTCGGGCGAACCGCTGGGGCATCGGGAACGAGAATAGGTAGTGGTGGACTACGACGTCGATGACGACCCAGCAGGCTGTGCGGCGGGATGCCTAAGGCTATTGTAGCTCAAGGCGCGGCCCACGGCAAGCGCAGGTGGACCCGGGGTGGCCATCAGGAAGCGGATTTGCTGCATCCTGACCAGACGGTGTTGCGCAGCCTCGGTGCCGGGTCGCTTCAGAAAGGGTCCGGCAGCTAGACAGTCCGCTGCACGCGCACCAACAGCCAGCCGCCCCGGGCAGTATGCCGGGGCGGCTCTCATAGTCACCTCTCGATGGGCGCACACGCAGCACGCCGTGGCTACCCTCCAACCGATCTCGCCAACCAGCGCGCCGCTTCAGCGATGATCTGGGCGCCCATCGAGACCGGGACCTCATCAGAGTTGATCGACAAGTTGTAGAGCGATGGATCATCCCACGCGACGCCGAAGAAGCGCTGGAGATAACGTGCACGCTCGCGGTCGCTCCGCTGAATCCTGGCCTCGGCCTCCTCACGGGAGACTCCCTCGCGCCCCATCAACGTGCGCACGCGCGTGGACATAGAGGCATAGACACGGACATGCAGGGCGTTCCGCCGACGGCGCAAGATGACCTGCCCACCACGACCGGCCACGATCACACCGCCAGCATCCGCATAACGCTGGATCACCTGACTCACGAGCTGACGATAGCGCTCGGCCGCGGCTGCCCGCTCGCGCTCGGCGACCAACTCCTCAGCAAGATCCGCATTCAGGATCTCGGCATAGACCTGACCCTCACGCAACGTCGCGCTGGGCATGACGGGCACGGGCGACATGCGGCCGAGCGCGTCGAGCACCCGTGCGACGAAACCCGGCGCCTGCTCCTGGTATGCGAGCGCCTCGATCATCTGTTCGTCTGGGAATCCCGCCTCCGCCGCTGCGTGCTGAAGGATCTCACGATCGAGGTACCGAAACTCGAGCAGACTTGCCGCTTCGGCTGCCATATAGCTTCCTTGGCTGCCCAACTGTCGCGACACAGTGACCACAACGCCCATCGATGCCTCCTCTTGTAGCTTGTGCAGCTACAGCTGTGAGGTGCAGCAACCGCCTACATCCGCAGGCTATGGCAGGGCCGCGATCCGACCTGGGGGAAGGTATCACCCACAGCATAGCACAGGCCAAGCCGCCTGTCAATCCGCCCCACACGTATGCAGTACGTGGCAGGTGGGGGCGTGAGTACGCCCCTTCACTGCAGAAGCGTCCCGTACCGCGCACACACTGTGCGCGTGCCACGAACCGTGGTATAGTCGAAGGAGCTAGCCGCACGACCAAAGGAGTGACGCCTATGCACGAACCGGTACCCCTGGCAACCCTCGCGCGTCTCAAGGCCGAGCACGAAGCACTCATCACGCGGCCCAATCGGGTCGACCTCGCCTGGACCAATGGGCTCCTCGACCGCTACGAGCAGCCTGTTCTCACGGCGGCGCACACCCCACTCGCGTGGCGCTATGACCTGAACCCAAAGACGAATCCCTTCATGATGGAGCAACTCGGCATCAACGGCGTGTTCAACGCCGGCGCGATGTTATGGGGCGACAAGATCGTGCTCGTCTGCCGTGTGGAAGGCTACGACAGGAAATCGTTCTTTGCTGTGGCGGAGAGCGAGACCGGCATCGATGGGTTCAAATTCTGGGACCGGCCGTTGGTGATGCCCGAGACCGACAACCCGGACATCAACGTCTACGATATGCGCCTGACGGAGCACGAGGACGGCTGGATCTACGGCGTCTTCTGCACCGAGCGCAAGGATCCCGCCGCGCCGCCAGGCGACATGAGCAGCGCCGTGGCCCAGGCCGGCATCGCCCGAACGCACGACCTGGTCGCATGGGAACGTCTCGATGATCTGATCACAGCGTCGCCCCAGCAGCGTAACGTCGTCCTGCACCCGGAGTTCGTGCAAGGGAAGTATGCATTCTACACCCGACCCCAGGACGACTTCATCCAGGCGGGAAGTGGCGGCGGCATCGCCTTCGGGCTTGCCGACGATGTCGCGCACGCGGTCATCACGTCAGAGATCGTCATCGACCCACGTGGCTACCACACTATCAAGGAGCTGAAGAACGGCGCGGGAGCCACGCCGATCAAGACATCCGAAGGCTGGCTGCACATCGCCCACGGCGTGCGCGCGTGCGCTGCGGGGTTGCGCTACGTTCTGTACGCATTCCTGTGCGACCTCCAAGATCCCAGCAAGGTCACCTATCGTCCCGGCGGCTATCTGATGGCGCCTGTGGGTGAGGAGCGCGTCGGCGATGTCTCCAATGTGCTGTTCTGTAACGGGGCGGTCGTGCGCGACGATGGCACGCTCTTGATCTATTACGCCTCATCCGATACGCGCATGCACGTGGCCACCACCACTCTGAACAAGATGCTGGACTACGTCAAGAACACGCCGCCAGACGCCGGGCGCTCAGCAGCCTCCGTGGAACAGCGCCTATCGCTCATCGAACACAACGAGGCGTTGCAGCAAGGCTGAAGGATCAGGGATGAACGATGACCGCAGAAGGCGGACTGACACATGCATCCCAATGCGGCATCCAGCATCAGATGCCGGCCCACGGCTTCCGGTATCCGACACAGAACGTCCACTACCAATGTCCGGTTTCTGAAAGGAGTCACCATGTCCGACATCTATTCGCCCAGACCCGAGCATAAGTTCACCTTCGGCCTATGGACTGTGGGCAACACAGGCGCCGACGCCTTCGGCGAGGCGGTCCGTTCCCACCTCTCTGCGGCGGACCTAGTCTACCTTCTGGGCGAAGTGGGCGCCTATGGCGTCAACTTTCACGACAACGACCTGATCCCCATCGACGCCACAGCCTCGGAGCGTGCCGCGATTCTCAAGGCGTTCAAGAAGGCATTGTCCGACACCGGCCTCATCGTGCCCATGGCCACGACAAACCTCTTCGGCAACCCTGTCTTCAAAGACGGCGCCTTCACCTCCAACGATCCCAAGGTCCGCGCCTATGCGCTACAGAAGACGATGCACGCGATTGACCTCGGCGTCGAGCTGGGCGCGGGAGTGTACGTCTTCTGGGGCGGTCGTGAGGGTATCGAGACGGATGCGGCGAAGGATCCTGTCGCAGCTACCAAACGGTTCCGTGAGGCGCTAAACTTCGTCTGCGAGTACGCGATTGATCAGGGCTATGACCTGAAGTTCGCGCTCGAGGCAAAACCCAATGAGCCTCGCGGCGATCTCTACTTTGCCACGACGGGGGCCTACCTCGGCTTCATCGAGACGCTCGACCATCCCGAGATGGTGGGGGTGAACCCGGAGATGGCCCACGAGCAGATGGCGGGCCTCAACTTCATGCACGCGGTTGCGCAGGCTTGGGAAGCCGGCAAGCTGTTCCACATCGACCTCAACGATCAGAACTATGCCCGCTTCGACCAGGACTGGCGCTTCGGCGCGCAGAACCTCAAGCAGGCCTTCTTCCTGGTCAAGTTCCTGGAGGATGTCGGCTACGCAGGGAGCCGTCACTTCGATGCACACGCTTACCGCACCGAGGACCACGAGGGCGTCAAGGATTTTGCCCGCGGCTGTATGCGCACCTACCTGATCCTCAAGGAGAAGGGTGCGCGGTTCAATGCCGATCCCGACATCCAGACCCTCCTCGCCGAGATCAATGCCGACGATGGGTCAGTGGATGCCCTCAAGGGCGCCTATTCTGCTGCGAAGGCCGCCGCTATCAAGGCGCACGCCTTCGACCGCGAAGCCATCGCTACCCGCGGCCTGCAGTACGAGAAGCTTGACCAACTGACGGTGGAGTTGCTGCTCGGCGTCAGGTAACCCTACAGGAGGTCGCTAATGCGAGTCCTTGTCACCGGCGCCAGCGGCAGGCTGGGCGCTTTTGTGATCAACGAGCTTGCTGAGGCGGGCCACGAGCTGCGACTGTTCTCGCGGCGAGAGCCCGCTGAGGCACTGCGGAAGTGGCCCTGGGTGCAGGGCGATCTGAACAGCTTCGAGAACTGCCTCGCTGCCGCCCAGGGGATGGACGTAATTCAGCATCTGGGTGCGGAGCCGTCGCCATCTGACCACCCGGCGCTGCGCGAGCAGGCTGCCGGACGCGGGATCCCCTTCGACCAGACGATGCGCACGAACGTCATGGGACTC
>JALOOJ010000243.1 GCA_025454475.1 Anaerolineae bacterium | reverse complement strand
AGAATGAACGCCCAGACCACCTGCCCCAAGACCCAGACCGGCTCGCGCCCCACCGCCAGGTTGAGCAGGTGCATCAGACCGAAGCCCAGAGCCGAGTAAACGATCGATGTGCGTTTGGAGTACCGGCTCAGGAAGACGGTCAGGACGATGCCCCGGAAGGCCACCTCTTCGAAAGCGGAGGGAATTGACGTGAAGAAGCCCCACGATCGCGGCGGGAGATCGCTGGAGAGGTCGAAGACCCGCCGCAGGAAGGCGCCGTTCAAGGGCAGACCTTCGGTGAGGCGGTAGATCACCGAAGCCGCGGCCTGTGAGAGTGCCAGAATCAGCGAGCACGTGACGCCTAAGGCGATAAGCCTGAGCCAGGGCTGACCGCCGCCGAGCCCGATGTCGTCCAGGTACTGCCGATAGGTGCGCTTCCCCTTCGGCAGGCGGATAATGAAAGGGGCGATGATGAACCCGGTCAAAACGTGGAATAGCATAGGCTGCAGGAACTGAGGCAATGGCTTCGCGTCCGACAGACCTAGCATCCCGTAGATAAGCGCTCCTGACAGTGCCAGCGACGTCACCGTCGCTATCATGACCGCCCACAGCGACAGCCAGGGATGCTCGCGGAGCGCGAACCGCTTCCGTGCTGCCTGCTTGGGGCTGTTCTGTATCGCTATCATCAGAAGACTCCCTTCGCTGGCGTTGCCTGTTGGGTGACGCCTTCACCCGGCGTGCGGATAGGCAAAGCCAACGCGAGACGGTCGTGAACGACAGTGCCGACCGGGTGACTCAGGGGTAGCTTCCGCCACATCCTATCCACCAGAACGAGGACGAGCGCGCCAACCGCCACCGTGCCGGTGTAGAAGGCCCACGACAGGTTAGGTTGCAGGAGGTCAATGGTCGTGTTACCAGCAGCGTGGGCGATGCCGGCCACCAGGATGCTCCCTCGGCTGCGGTTGTAGAGCCAGCCGATGATCACCGAAGACGGAAGGTGAAGGGCGAGGGTCACCGCCCAGAACTGCCAGGTCAGGATGGGCTGACCCTCGGCACGGTACCCAAAGAGGTGCCAGACCGCCCAGACGAGGCCCACGATGAGGCTGGCGATCAGTGGGCTCGTGCGCGACTGCAGCCGGGGCAGAGCGAAGCCGCGCCAACCGACCTCTTCGCCTGTGGCGTTGAAGAAGAAGCACTGGTAGAGGAACTTGGCCACCACCATACCCAGAAACGCTAGGCCGGTTGCCGGGAACTGCCTTCCCCCACCCGACCGACTACCCAGCAAGCCGGTGACCGGGATGGAGAGCAGGATCAGGCCCGGAAAGAGCACCAGCGCCAGAAGCGCCCAGCGCCATACGCCGCGCAGCCGGATCAGCGACGACAGGTACGCCCTCACCGCCGGCCTGCTCGACTGGGCTCTGCTGATGACGATGGGCACAGGTATCACGGCGACGGCGGCGAAACCGACGAACGCGGGGGACAGCGGAGTCCGGTTCAGGAGCCGGTTGGCGCCGACATAGACCGCGGCTGAGATGACCCAGGCCAACAGGAAGGCACCCCAAGCGGACCCGGCCCGGCCCCGGATGGGTTCGGCGTCGCATATCGCAGTGACAATGATCCCTGCCAGAGCGGGTCCGCAGAATGCCAGGAACGCCAAAGGGGCCAGCAGGACCTGCTCGTTGTTCAGGACCGCGTCGTAGGCGAAGGACAGACCCCAGGTGATGCCGTAGGCGATCATGAAAAACACTACCACCTGGTGCCGCCTGATCCAGTCTCGGAGTTTCGCCATCTTCCCTCCTTCTCACTTGCGGCCTACATACAGCCCGTAGCCGAAAGTGTCGGTGAGGTTGGCGGGCACGACGCCCTGGCCCCGGACGCGCTTCACGAAGGCCCTGTAGTTGGGATTCCGCAGATAGAGGCGCAGCACACGCCACAGGCTTCGGAGTATGCCGCCTACACCGTAACGCTTCACGATGCTCCGGCTCTCGTCCTTGATGCTGACAGAGTAGACGCGGGCGACAAGGTCGTGCAGGCCGGCATCCGCCAACAGGGCCGTCCACGCTTCCGGGCTCTGGGGCGCCACCTGCGCGCCCACCTCCTGCTGTGCCCAGACGACGACCTCCGGCGGCGGTGGCGACTTGATCCATGTCGACTCGTTAAGGCCAACGTAGCCGCCAGGTTTCGTCACACGGACGTATTCGTTCACCGCCCGCTGCTTGTCCTCAGGAAAGGCCGTCGCCGATTCGGTGATGACGGCGTCGAACGTTGCGTCGTCGAAGGGTAGCTCCTGGGCATCCGCGACACGAAACTCCGTCAGATCCGCTACGCCGGCCCGCCGAGCTCGCTCCTGGGAGCGCTCGACCATGCGCGGAACGATGTCGACGCCGACAACGATGCTGCCATACTGCTTCGCAAGACTGACCGCGGTCTGTCCCACGCCGCATCCCACGTCGAGGATGCGATCGCCTTGCCCGATGTGGCACAGCTCGGCGAGTGCCGTCGTCGCGTCCAGGCCGCCCAGGTGCTTGGTGAGTCCTGCCTCTGCCGCGAACTCGAAGAACTGCTCTTCCTGCTTCATACGACTGGTCGCTGCGTTCATAGCACGCTCCTAGATCTTGGCTTCCTCAATGCGAAGCAATGTTCAGGATATTCGCGATGATGAAGAGCACGGTGTAGGCAAGCCACAGCGGACGACCGAGGCGCGCCAGAGGCCACCAGTAGAACATGACCGTCCCGTAGTAGAGAATGAGGTAGGGCACGCCGATCGCGGGTCGGAACGGGCTCCGCCAGCCAATGCCTATAACGTAGTCCACCCAGTAGCCGAACGCCGCATAGGGCAGGAAGATGAAGCCGCCGAGCCAGGACCACCAGGGCTTTCCGCCGCGTAACAGCACGAGGCTGATCGCCGCAGCCGGGATCGCCAGCGCATAGACGATCCACCCGTACCGCAGGGTCCAGCCCTCGAAGAAGCGCTGACGCACGGCGAAGTGCGCGATGAGCACGATCTGGAAAGCGAAGGCCCAGACCACGTAGAGCTTGTCGTGGCTATCGAGTTCACGCATCCTGTCACCTCAAGGTTAGGCTCGTGGCCCGCACGCGTTCTGAGGCAGTGCTCCTCACGTGAAGGCACCAGCCATCCCACAGTAGAGCCCTGCAGACCGTGGGCAACGCCTGCCAGCGAGACCCTGCAGGGCTCTGGGATTTCCTCACAAAGTGATCCCCTCCGGCTCGGCTTGGTCCCTCTGTCCGCGCGGAAGCTTCTCAACGACGAGGACGAAGCTTACGTGTGGGGCGGGGAGCGCCAGCACGTTGGGGACGATGGCGACAACCTCGCCATCGAGGCTGTTGAGGAACTGCTCAAACCTGGCCTGATCTAGTGTCATGCCGCCAGTCTTCAGATGATGCACCCGGTAGTTCATTACACTCCCTCCTATCTCTGCGATACTGGTTCCGCGACACTGGTCCCGAAGTCAGCGCTCGGATGGTGGGGCCCGTGCCAGCCGAGTCCTGGCAGTGGCCCAAGGCTGCGGCCGCCGCCCCTAGCTCGCCGCGGCCGCCGTGAGGCTCACAGCACCCGCGACCGGCGCAGAATGCGGCTCGATGCTCTCTACACCGCGGAGCGCACCGTACGCCAACGTCCACAGTGTCGAGAGGAAGACCTCCCGCAGTCCGGTGAGCAGAAGCAGCGGCCCGGTGACGACCGCGAGGAAGAGCAGGCTCCCGATCGCCAGGCCGACCAGGACGGCTGTACTCCCCGAGTCGACGAGGCCCACAAGCCGACCAGCCGCAACGCCAGGCAGGCCGCCGGCGATCAGCCCACTCCCCATCAGAAGCAGAATCGCTGGCCCGATAGCGATCGCCCAGCCGACATGGACCGCTGCCGATATCATCCACAGGAGGCCGACATCCGTCAGGTGCTGCCGCGCGCCCCTCCACCCCCATCGAATCGCATCAAGGACGCCCTGCCCCTCCAGTGCACACGCCCGGTGCGCCAGGCGTTTCGTCACCAGGACGTACACAGCCCCCACGCTAACCGCGGCCATGGCGACAAGCGCCAGGCCACCAGTGATGAAGGCGAAGGTGAAGATAACGGGCTCGCTGCCGTCGACCCAGAGGGGCAGCGGCGCCAGGATGCCCCCGAAGAGCGCTAGCACCGCGCCGCACGCTACGAGATCGACGAGTAGGTCAATGAGAAAGAGGTGCCAGGTGCGGCGCGACCATCCCAGACGCGCGCCTTGCCACAGCGTGAGACGTTTCCCCGTCCTCTCGTGCGTCCCTGCCATACGGATCAGCGCGGCTTCGCTTACGTAGCGCGCCGTCTTTCCTACGACGATAGCAGCGAGGACGACCACGAGCAGGCCCGCTAGAACCACCCAGAAACTGACCCGAGCACGGATGCCCAGCGTATCCTGGAGAAGCTCGCTCAGTGCCCGATTCGCCTCGCGCGACGCCACGCCCAGTGCCCGCCAGAACGCCTGTCCGACGGTTTCGCCGGGCAGGGTCGTCACCGTGACCCCCTGCCAGACCCGCGACGGATCGTCGTCGCGATCGAGGAGGGCAAAGGGCGCCCCCGCGGACGTCGCCAGGGCCAACACCATGCCCACGATCCAAAGTGCCCGGTAGGTCCAAGTCGTATGCCAGGCTTTCGCAACGATCTCACTGAGGTTCATGTCGTGCCTCCCTCGGCTTCCCAAGAATCGCGCCCAGAAGCGCTTCCGGGGCGCAGCCCTTGATCAGAAAAACATCGGCTCCGGCGGCGAGAGCTTCGCCCTCGTGAAGCGCATACATCGAGAGGATGATGACCCGGACGTCAGGCCAGCGATCCTTGATCAGGCGCGTCGCCGCCGGACCATCCAACTTCGGCATCCGCGCATCCATCACCACCACGTCAGGGCGTGCCAGCTCCACATGCTCTAGGGCTTCCCGCCCGTCGGCAGCCTCGCCGACGACCTGGAGCGCAGA
>JALOOJ010000086.1 GCA_025454475.1 Anaerolineae bacterium | reverse complement strand
ATCCGCGTTGTCACCAATCACGCGATAGATCACCGACTTCTGAGGGTGGTGACGCGCCTCATCGGGGGTTAGCTGTCCAATCTCCACCAGGCGCTGCACAAGGGAGTGATCGGTCGTGATCTGACGTATCTCCTGGGGCCGCAACCAATAAGCCCGGCTGTCGCCTACATTGAGGATCGTGGCCGCACTGCCCTGGATCAGTGCCATCACCAGAGTTGAGCCCATATCGTTCGCGACGGCTGCCCGCTCGGCACCAACCGCCTCGTTCGCTGCTCGTGCAGCCCGTGCAAGCCATGCCTCCGTGTCGAGGGGCTCTCCAGTCCGGGCCGCCTGCTTGAGATCCTCGCCAAACCGCGCGATAGCCTCAACTGTCAGATGGCTTGCGACATCGCCCGCAGCATGACCTCCCACGCCGTCCGCTACGACAAAGGCACCTATCGTCAGCTTGCCCGGTTCAGGCATTGTCGTCATGTCCAGCACAAGCATACTGTCCTCATTCAGCTTTCGGACATGACCGACGTCGGTCTTCACACCCACGACAAGGCGCACGGCCTCGTGATACACAAGCTGCCGGCGAGCGTTCTCCAGCATCACCGCAAAGTCACCGGCATGGAGTGTGCCATGCGAGCGCAGCACCTGCGCGAGCTCTCGTCCGACGGTACCCGGCAATGCCTTCAGCGCTGCCTCTGCCGATCTACCATCGTTCTGACTTCTGGCTTCGGGCTTTTCCTTTCCGGCGGATGCCAGGTGAAGTATTAGCAGCGCCAGGTCACGCACATTGCCCGCAACAGCCTGTGATCGGAGCTCATCGCTCTCACCAGAGAGGCTGCGGACTCCCTCCAAACAGAGCCAGCGCGCCTCGTCGCCATCGATCCGAACTCCATCGAGCTGCCCGGCGTCCGTCAGCGCGCCATCGTGTTCGTGAAGGACTTCGAGGCCTCGCGCCAGCGAGATCCCCCAGCCCAGCACACGCGCCAGCGGCTGGCGCGCCCCGGTTCGTGAGGCGAGTGGTCCTCCGACATCCGGATCTATCTGGTAGTAGCGTGGGGCACCAAACGAAGTCTCTGCGAATACACGCAGCGGAACGATCAGCGCGCGATGGGCAAGGTTTCTCGCAAGCAGGTCCGATGAAACCGCGAATCGTTCAGGATCGCGCGTCTCTCGAGCAAGCAAGACGGGATGCTCCGATTTCGGCTCTGTGAACCGCTCGCCACACCTGCCACAGAACGGCTTGGAACCACCCGTGGTTGGCGCGTAGCAGTGTGGGCAAATCGTTAACGGGTACGTCGCCTTGACCTCGTAGATGGCGCCCGCCTCCGAGATCGATCGCGTGCCCAGAACCAGGTACTGCCCATCGTCGAGCACGGTGCCGACGGGCAACTCATCGGTATTCCTCGGCTGGTCCTGCGCAGTGACGCGACGCTGCTCGGTCTTTCGTGGCCGACCGCGAACGAGGAAATAGACCCCAAGTCCCGTGGCCACAAACAAGACCGCGCCCACCGCAGCGAGGAGTAGGGGCGCGCCCAGGGCGGATTCCAGCCAAGCCTCTGGCCACGTCGAAGGCGAAGGACCCGTGCCAGGCTGAGATTCTCCGGCTGCGGACTGAGTCGGAAGAGGGGACAGCAGTGCTGACTCCCCAGTGCTGCGTGGCGGCCCAGGTAGTTCGCAGGCTAACAGCAACACTAACGCTACAGACCACACGGCCAGCAGACTTAGGCGTCTTGATCGCATGCGTAACCCCTCGTTGTAGTTGGCCCGCCACCGATCCTATCCCATGATAGCTGCGATGCGCGAAACAATCAAACCGCATGCTACCGGGCCAGGAGAATGCAAGGGCCGGGCGGAAGACACTCCACCCGGCCCAGGAAGTCTAGTCGTCGAGACCTGCCTACTTCTCAGTTATCACAATTGTCTTGATTGTGTCCCCAGGAGTTGCCGCGGTTGCTGGATCGCGCAGACTGATCTGTCCCAACACATCGAGCCCCTCAACGACCTTCCCGAAGACCGTATGCGCGCCGTCGAGCCACGACGTTGCCGTGAAGGTGAGGAAAAACTGGCTGCCGTTCGTGTTCGCGCCGGCGTTGGCCATCGAAAGCACACCCGGCCCATCATGCTTGAGCGTCGACACGAACTCATCTGCGAACTTGTACCCCGGTCCGCCCGAGCCTGTGCCGGTTGGGTCGCCAGCTTGGGCCATGAAGTTGGCAATCACCCGGTGGAAGGTCGTATTATCGTAGAATCCCTCGCGCGCAAGGAAGACGAAGTTATTCACCGTGTTGGGCACCTCATCATCAAACAGCTCAACGACGATGTCCCCTTTGTCCGTCTTCAGGGTCGCGAGGTAGTCCTTCGACGTGTCGATGACCATCGCAGGACGCGCCGGATACAGGTTGTTGCGCAGTCGCGGATCCTCCGGCATCTCGATCTCTCCGGGCATCACGAGCGCTTCCGGTGCAGGCTCAGGCAGCCGCGATTCCGCAGTCTCTTCAATGCGAATCGTCTTGATCAGGTCTCCCGGCGTTGTCGCCTTCGCAGGGTCGCGGAGAGAGATCGCGTTCAACACATCGAGCCCCTCAACGACCTTCCCGAAGACGGTGTGGGCGCCGTCCAGCCAGGGTGTCGCCGCCAGGGTGATGAAGAACTGGCTGCCGTTCGTGTTGGCGCCGGAGTTCGCCATCGACAGCACGCCCGGACCATCGTGCTTAAGCGATGACACAAATTCGTCGGCGAACCTGTAGCCTGGGCCACCTCGCCCGGTGCCGGTTGGGTCCCCGCCCTGGGCCATGAATCCGCTGATCACACGATGGAAGGTCGTGTTATCATAGAATCCCGCGCGTGCAAGAAACACGAAGTTGTTGACCGTGTTCGGCACTTCCTTGGCATAGAGCTCGATGACGATGTTGCCCTTGTTCGTCTCGAATGTGGCCACGTAGACCTTGTCCGGGTCTATCGTCATCGCCGGCGGCGAGCTGTACATCGCATCACGTGCTTTCGGATCTTGAGGCATCTCTGAGTCGCTCCTTGTCGTGTTCTCGCTGGTGTCGTCAGCACTGGTCCCGGCCCCTGACGCGTAGGCTTGCTCCAGAACCGTCGCAGTGGGCGCGGTAGCCATGTCTTCAGCAGGAGCGTCGCGGCCCCGGCTGATCAAGAAGACAACGACAACAACGACGATCGCGATGACCGCCAGGATCGCGACACAGCCCAGGCAGGTGACGTTGCGGCCGCGAACGGTTCGCACCGGCCGTGAGAGGGTGGATCGCACCTTGCTGCCCATCGTGAACGACGGATCCTTCGACGTCGACTTGCCGCTCTTGCCCGCACTGAACCCACTTCCGGGCCGAACCTGGATCTTGGAACCTCCGGTACGGCCGGATGACGACTTGAGGGACGTCTTTCCGGGCCTGGATGACATAGAAGAAGCCGTGCTCGCCTTCGGTCGGGAAATTGCGCTCTTGCTCGGATAGCTGCTCTTCGTCTTTGTCATATCTCCTCCACACCCATGCGTGCGGGCCATTCTACCCGATATCGGGACCGAAGCCAGAGCTATCACACGCACGACGCGGGGCCAGGTCCGAACCCGCGCCCCGCGTTACGCTGCCTGCAGCCCTAGTACGACGTATCCACCCACTCGAACTCGTAGGTAGCGATTCTGACCGTATCACCTTCGCGGACGCCAGCCGCACGAAGCGCGTCAATGACACCCTGGGCCTCCAGGTAACGGTGGAAACGGAGAAGCGCCTCGTGATACTCGGTGCGGGTGCGAGCAGCAGCGCGCTCGATTTTCCCGCCCTGGACGCGCCACGCAGCCGTGCCCTCGCGGATGACGGTGAACCCCTCATCTTCGAATTGAGGACGGATGATCACAGGCGCGTCGCTCTCAAGCATCGGTTCAGGAGTATCCTGGACGAGTTGATAGGCCCGCCCCATTAGCGCCCGCGTGTTCTCCTGGGTCAACCCCGAAATCCCAACCACATCACGGTACCCCAGGTCCCTGAGCATCGCGGTGTACGCGGGCAACATCTCCCGCACACCGGGGATATCGAGCTTGTTGATCGCCACAATCTGCGGCTTCCGCATCAGGCCGTGGCCAAAGCTCTCGAGCTCCGCATTGATCATCTCGAAATCCTCGATCGGGTCGAGTGCATTGCCATCCAGCACATGGATGACCACCCGGGTGCGCTCAATGTGCCTCAGGAACTCGTGACCCAGTCCCTTTCCGTCACTGGCGCCCTCTATCAACCCTGGTAGGTCCGCCATGACGAAGGTGTCGCTCGGTCCCAGCGCCACAACGCCCAGGTTCGGCTGAAGCGTGGTGAACGGGTAGTCCGCAATCTCGGGCTTGGCTGCCGTTGTTACCGCCAGTAGCGTCGACTTGCCGGCATTCGGTTTGCCGACCAGACCCACATCAGCCAGCAGCTTTAGCTCTAGCCGCAGCGTCCGTTCGTCGCCCGGATCGCCATTCTCAGCGATGCGTGGCGCCTGGTTGGTGGGTGAGGCAAAGCGTGCGTTGCCGCGACCACCACGGCCCCCAGTAGCCACCACCTTACGCTCCTCGGGCTCCGTCAAATCCGCCACCACCGCACCGGTTTCTTCGTCGATCACCAGAGTCCCTGGAGGCACCGAAAGGACCAGATCAGCACCTGCTGCACCATGCATCGTCTTGACGAGCCCCGGCTTACCATCTTCTGCCGCAAACTCTTTCTGGTGCGCGAAATGGTAGAGGGTGTTCAGATGAGGGTTCACGACAAGGACCACATCCCCGCCGCGCCCCCCATCGCCGCCCGAGGGACCACCATAGGGTATGTACTTCTCACGCCGAAAAGCCACAGCGCCCTTGCCACCGTGCCCGGCCCTTACACGAAACTTCACTCGATCATAGAACATAATACACCTATCTTACGTGAACCAGGGTCAGAGTCAAAGCCCTTTGCCGCAGACAAGGGCCTGCCTGTGAGGGAGTCCTCACAGGCAGGCCTGTTGCCGTCTCAATCTCGCACACGATCCACGAACCGCCGGCCCAGGCGCCGGCACGCGCTAGCGTGTGCCCAACACGTTGTGTAGCGTATCGCAGGCCGGGCAGCTTCCTCCAGGCCGGATGATCGCGAATCCGTCTTGCGGGTCATACCCGTAACGCACAAAGTCGACATTCCAGACTATGATGCAGCGCACCATCCCTGTGTTGATACTCAACTGCACTGCCTCAGCCAGCCAGGCTGCCTGCTCCGAGTTGTCGGTGCCGCGCGCCCAAGCAAACTGATCCGAAAAGCCCTCGACGCCTTCTTGTGAGGCGTAACCCATCTCGGTGTAAAACAACTTGCGCGCTCCGCGGAAAATGTTGTAGTACAACTCGGTCTGCGGCAAGAAGAACCAAGAATGGTGCGTGTCACCGGGATTGGCGGGATGGCCGATCCGCGCTGACGGCGAGGTCGCCCCGGCGTTGTGGTGCGCGCCGATGTAATCCATGCAGTTCGCCGCGCCGGCGTTGTAGAGGCCCTCCATCCAGGGTTTGTCATCACAGCCATTTGGCCCACAGCCACCGAACCATCCTGTCGGCGCCGGGGCCGCGCTGATCACAGCGGTTCCACCATTGGCGCCCTTAATCGCGTTATACGACTTGCAGAGCAGATTCGTGTAAGCCTGCGGGCTGATGAGGCCGATCTGCCACTCCCGATCGATGTTAGGCTCATTCCAAACCTCGATCGCGTCCGCGCCGGCAGCCGCCAGCCCGGCAACCCACGCGGCGAACTTGTCCTCGAACCCCGGCTGGGACGTCATCGACGCACCGCCAATCGCGCTCAGTTGGATCTTGAAGCCACCCGCGTGCGCAGCTGCGATGATCCCGGAGGCGCCTTCACCATAGTGGACTTGGATCTTGACCCAGTTCATGCCCGAGTAGTGCATCTGGTTGGCATAGGGCATCCCAAGGTCACGGATATGCCCGCCGAGTTCAAATGCACCGCCAGCCACTGGACGTGGCGCGACCACAGGCACGGCCGCGGGAGGGGGCGTCTCAGCTTCCTCGCCGACCTGGATCAGCACGTAGGCACTCCCACCGCGAATTGCCTTGCCCCCCGTGCGCAGTTCCCACGTGCTCCGATAGCGCCCATTTTCCTTCGGCGCGATCATCTCCACATTGATGTCGACGTTGTCACCACTCTTGACTTCGCCAACCTTGACTTCCTTCGTCTTTCCCAGATCGGCGCCGGTCGCGAAGACCAGCACCGTATCGGCGGGCCAGTCAGCGGTGCCGGAGTTGCGCAGTCGCCAGGTCTTAACAAACTCCTCGCCCTGCTCGAAGCGTGTGTTGTCCGGGACGCTCACATCTGCGACGAAACCGGCGGCAAGTGTCGGATCCGTCTCCTCCACAGGCTCAGCCTCCGGCTCAGCATCATCCTCTGGCTCGACGACGTCCGCCGTCAAGGTATCCGTGACCACTGGGGCTGGCGCAGCGACTGTGACGTCGAGCGCGCCTTTGTCCAAACCACCCAGCGTGGCCGCAATGCGATAGGTCCCCGTCACGTCAGGCGCAGTCCATGTCAGGTCTGGTTGGCTGACCTGCGTGTTGATCTGCACGTTTTGCCCCGTTGGGCTGCTGATCTGCCAGATCACATCCGGCAACGCGTAGGATCCTGCGTCGCCCGAGGCCTGGTATGCAGCCAGGGCGGGCACTAGCGCGGTCACGTTGCCGGGATCGAGCAGATCGCGCAGGACGATGCCCCCTAGCTGATAGCGGGCGGACAGGTCCATCCGGGCCCCAAGCCACTCTGGTGTGCCCAGCCAGTAGCTCTGGTCACCGACCGCGACACGTGTACCCCGCGTCTCAGCGTCCGGCTCTACCGTGATCCGCGTGCCGAGAGACAGATGAACGACAGTCCCCGGCGCGACACTCTCTGTGAGGGGCTGCCCCACCTGGAGCGGGCCAACCTCGCCCAAGATCGAGCTCAAAAGCATGACCTTATTACCGTCAGTGCTGAGGGTGGTGTACACCGGAAGGAGCTTGTGGCGATCGAGCTGCGTCACTGCCCACGTGATAAGCTGCTCTGCATCGCCGCCGGGGGCATAGGCCGAGGGTTCTAGTGGCATCACGACACGGAGTTGGTCCACCGCAGCCCCAAGCGCCGCCCAGTCATAGCCGCCTGTGTCCCACGTCCCGTCGGTCGCGCGAACCGGCGTATCGACAACCACAGCGGACCCGAGGCCCGCCTGGCTGAACGCTGCGCCAAGCTCCCGAGCAAAGGCAGTGAACGCTTCGCGGTCCTGAGGCTGCGCGCCTCGGTAATCGACGACCATGCCGGGATACTGTCCGTCCAGCGCCAAGGCCACGAGGTTGGCGACGTGCGCCTCCCGATCCGCAGCGACGGTCAGCATGTCGCTGACCAGCGCCCAGTTGGCCTCACGCTCCGGAAGCCAGTTGCGGACCGTTGGGACAAGAATCGCCGTTCCGGCAGCAGTCGGCGCCGGAAGATCGTCTACGTAGCCCGAGATCCCCCCCATGGTACCGATCAGGACTCCGGGAACGTTGACCTCACCAATGGCAGGATCAATTGACTCCAGCGCTTCGTTGCCCACCTCCGCCACGATTCGGGCGCTAGCGCTACTCTGCATCACTATCACTGAAGTGGGGAGTCTGTCCACCGTCGACACCAGCACTTCCGCATCACGGTCAAGCCGGGTGGGCAGCCAATTCCACGCCTGCCCGTCCCAGGCATATAGATCCAGCGTCTCCCAGGGCTCAGACTCATTGGGGATCAGCACGGCCAACTCGCCGGGCACGGCGTCCTTGGTCCTCAGGTCGATCGTGTAGTAGGGGCTCTTTGGCGTAAGGTAGCTGGGAATCGCCCCAACAGCACCACTCAGGGAATCGGACACCGCGCCCGCCACAAAGTCGGCACGTGGGACTGAGCCCAACTTCACGCGTAGGCTGCCCGAGGTCGCCTGAGCGCGCGTGATCGTGAGTCCATCCGGGTGGGTCACCGTTGCGTTCTCAGCGTCGAGGCGCGTGTACCCGCCACCGCTACCTAACCGTTGAGCAAGCGAGATCGGCGGCAAGAACAGGAAGATGATCAAGAGCACGGCAAGCACAGCCGCAGCCAGCCAACCACGCTCCTTCAAATGCACGCCGATCCCCCCCAGAGCGGCCCCCGCGCGTTGCCGCCGGGCTCGACGCGGCTTCTCGATCTCAGCGATGCTCACAAGCGGCGGCGCCGCCTGGCGCACGCTCGCCCCGGCAGCTTCGCCAGTTGCTGTTCCCGGCAGATCGAACCGCACTTCTCGCGGCGCTTCGCCCACTCGATCGCTGGCAGCCGGGTTGTCGATCTGCGCGGTATCCTTGGTTACAACCCCCGCCTCTGGCATGGCGTCGAGCCGCATAGGGCCGACGCCATCTCCAGCCCCACTGGCCGTGGACTGCTCAACCGTGACCGAATCGGCAGGCGTACCTGATCCAGGCATTGCCTCCGGCTCAGATTGGGATTCCACGACTTCGATGGGTTGATATTCGTCGCTCATGCACTCCTCCGATTGGTGATCTTCGCGCCGGCAGCAACAACCCGCCAACTTTCCGGCCTGAACAGGCTCAGCACCACGCAGCCTCAGAACAGCGCGAACCGCCGATCTGGGTCTCTTGGGACGGATGCGGAACCGCTGAAAGAAGTACGCCAGGCGTGATCTTCAGCCATTCTACCACGCCACAGGGTGATGGCAAGGTCCCACACACAGGGAGCAGCTGGACACACACACGTTAGCGGACGCCCGAAGGTCTAGGCCACATCCCAGAGGCGACCTGAAGCTAGGCGCATGTACAGCACCGGGCTTTGCACGCCGGGAAGGTCGGCAGCCATGAGAGCGTCGCGAGCTTGGTTCAGTGCACGGTCCGCCATCCCGTGGCGTGCCAGGCCCTCGTAGAAAGTCCGCGCCAGTTGCTGCGCGGATCGCATCTGAACACGGTCACGCATCGCCACGACTGCGGGAACCCCAACCTCAACCAGTTTCGAAGCCAGCCCGCTGAGGACCTGACCGTCAGGACCGACCGCGCTCTGACAGACCGAGAGGAAAACCAACTGCGGCTGGGCGCCCTGGTGCGCCAGCATACGACAGAGGAGGTGGCTGGCAATCGCACGTGTACTTCCAGTCGCATCCTCGAGCAGCAAGTCCATGCGATCCTGCCGGGCGTTGAAGCGACCGTGGCCCACAAGGTGAAGCCAGTTGTACCCCTCGAGCATGGCGTGGCTTAACCGCTCTAGTGTGACCGGTGGTGGAAGGAACTCCAGCCGAATCTGGCGAGGATCAATGCCTGCAAAGGCGCTTGCCAGGAGATACCGCTCCAGTTTCACGTCAAGCGGGGGCAGATCGTACCGGTCAGCCAGATCCCGGGGGTTCGCAATGGCACCCAGGATTCGGATTGGACGCTCCGCCACAGTGCCGCCCCAGGGCTTGTCAATAGGCAGATAGCGCGAGAACGGTGTCGATTCACACGCCGAGAGCATGACCTCGTCATCATGCAGCAATTCCCAGGGAATCCGGTGCAGTTCAGCGGCCTCAGGATCGATGCGCAGCCGGATGCGTCGTAACGCCCCTTGCTGCTGAGCCAATCCCCGCGCCACGTGCCATCCTTTGCGCATAGCCCCATCACGGAAAAGGCTCTCGAACAGCTGTACGCCGTCTTGCGTAGGATCACCTGTCGGTGACCACTCGAGGATCGACTTCGGCATGCGGCCGCCTGTGAACACCTGACCGCCATTGAGCGTCAGCTCAACGCCATAGTCTTGCGAACCGTCGCTTATTCGGATCTCGACGTCGACGGTTGGTGGCGCAAGAGAGTCGCCCGTCCACGCCGCCGTCGACCAGGTCGACGCGGCATCCCCAGCAACGCGCAACGAACCCGGCACGCGCCTGGTGGCTTTCCGGGCCACTTCCAGGTAGATCGTCTCTTCACGCCGGTGTGGCTCACCGTTCTGATCCAGGTATGAGATGTGTACCCGCAGGGGAACACTATCGCCGTGCTCCAGAGGCTTGACGTCGAGCTCCTGTTCTTCGGTCTGGCCGGCCGGCAACGTAGCCACCATCTGCGTCTCTGCGATCTGTCCCTCAAACTGCTCGCCAGCCATACGGATCACCACGTTCTGCGCACGGCCGAACCCGGCGTTCTGTATAGCCAGTCGCAGGCGCGACCAGGCATCGAGCACCAGACCCTCATGATGCACGTCGAGTACGATGTAGGGCAGCTTGAGCACCTGAGCATAGCGGCGATGGGCCTCCGCGGCACTCTCCACGGCGCCTATCGCAGCGAAATGTTGCGCTGCAGCGATATATGACTGCGCTCGCCTATCGGCGGCCTTGGGATCGCCTTCTGCAAAGCGCAGCCACGCCTCTGCCGAGCGGCGGAGATCGCCTTGCGCCTCCCAGACCAGGGCGGCTTTCCGCCAGCGGCCGGCAGACTCATGGTTGGCAGCAGCAACGGGATAGGTCAGACCCGTAACGCCACCGGTGCAGTCCACTACGACAACATAGGGGCCTTCCGCATCGCCCTCAGCGAGGGCCGGCGACATCTTCGTCTCCTGGGACATCGTAGTTTGCCAGAGCAGCTGTCCGTTGCGGGGGTCTATCCCATACAGGTGCCGGTCGTTGCCGGCGATGCAGAGCGTGTCACCGGACAGTACCGGCGGCGCCGAGACGTAGGAGCCAGTGCGGAACACCCACTGCTGTTCACCATCTTTCAGGCTCAGCGCGTAGACGCCATCTCTGGCCCCGACGTACACGCGACGCCCATCGGTGATGGGGGCGGTTAGCTGCTTGCCTCGAGGGCCCACGTGGGCCTCCCAGACCAAATCACCGGACTCACGCGACAGGGACAGAACGGCGCCCGAACTCAACACGGCGATCACATACGGCCCGATTACGGTAGGCGTCTGGTTGATGTGGACACCGGAAAGCACCCCTTCGACATCATAACGCCACCGCACATCGCCGGCGGTGCTGAGCGCCACCAATGACGGAGCGCGACAGGGCACGTAGACCATGGCGCTGTCGCAGGCCGGAGCAGCCAGCGCAACGTCAACGGGGATCGATACGTGAAGCGACTGTTCCCCCGTTGCCCCGTCCACAAGCATAATCGCTCGTGCATTGCCGGTCACGGCTGCATAGGCGCCGCATCCCGAAGGAGCCGAGATCTGGTCCACATCACAAGCCGCGCGCCAGACGATCCGCCCGGTCGCATCCACAGCTACAAGCGCGCTGTCCCCCGACGCGTGCCCCAGGCCAGACAGGCTCACCAGCAGGCGCGACTGCGTTCCGACGCACGACTGCGTTCCGACGCACGAGATCCCGCCCACCACTGCATCTGGGAACCGCTGCTCCCAGCGGACGTCCCCTTTCGTCAGACCGAGCGCTCGCAATACGCCGCCCTGGGCCCCGCGACCTGACTCCTGGGATGCGATCAGGACCACATCACCAAGGATCAGCGGCGCAGCCATAGGCTGGCCTGGCAGTGCGTACGACCAGCGTTGCTGCGGATCAAGCACGGATGCGGCGGGCGCCGGTGGCTGCTGGGCCGATGAGACTTCCCATATCGCAGCGGCGCCCCCGTTTCCGCTGGCATCGGACGCCTGAACCAAGGACTTGGGTTGGATGTCGTCGCGGAATTTGGGAAGGTAGGCCACCAGATCGGCTATCCGCTCGCGCCTCTCCAGGTGATCTATGAGACCACGCACGAGATCGAGCTTTGACCCGCCACCGGGCAGCGACTCCACATCAACGTCCAGGTCAAAGCACAGGGTCTGCAGCTCGCTGAGCGTCAAACGCTGCAACAATAGCCTCCGCAGATAGGTCAGATAGGACCGATCGGTTCGGGCTGCGGTATAGCTCATCCCAGGGCTCTCTCGGACACTGGACATCTAACTACAGTATACACAGGACCGTGCATGATGCAATCACATCCTAACGTTTCAGTGTTGCAGCGTTCGAACGCTCAAACGCTGCAGCATCAGTCAAAGTCCGTTGGCCAATCCGGATGCCGGTCGTGCTCGAAGAGCCGCGTGATCTCCTCCGGCGTGACCCGAGCCAGCGACAGCTCAGGGATCGCATCTTCGGCAAAGAAGGAAGCGCCCGCTGTCTCAACGGACGCGGACGGCTCGCCGCCGAGTAACTCGCAGGCGAAGAACAGTTTGTAGATACCCCAGAGATGAGGCGGTGTATGGCCATGCAGCCGCCGATCGTAGATTGCCAGCACCTTGGTCGCGCGTACCCGATAGCCGGACTCCTCCCAGACCTCGCGCTCGACGGCTTCACTGGGGCGATCGTTGACGTCGGCCCAACCACCGGGAAGTGTCCAACGCCCGCCATCGAGAAGCTCCCGCACAAGCAGCACGCACCCGTCCCGAATCACGACACCGCGAACATCAACCTTCGGCGTCTCATACCCCTCAGCCTCCACGAAGAGACGCTGCACGTCAGCGACGTTCGCACCTGACTGCTCAGCCGCCATCTCTGCTGCAATCGCCAGCACATGGTCGTAGCGCTCGTGGTCAAAGGGACTCTCGGAATACGTCAGTCCCGCCCGGGCAAGACTTCTCAGTGCCTTGGCCCAGCGTAACCAGCGGGGCTGGGGCGACTCCACCACGATCTCAACCTCAGGTTCATCCATTGCATGCTCCAGACCGCATTTTGACTACAGTGGTATACTATACGTGTTATGAGGACGTCTGTCCAACTGCAGTCGATCGATACTGTGTTCAGCGAATAGTGATGGTTACCGTTAGCCTACCGGACTACGAAGGCGCAAAGGCATATGCGCTTGAGCGTTTGGCGCGCGATCTTCCCTCCTTGCTGTACTACCACTCCTTGTGGCACACACAGGACGAAGTCGCTCCCCGAGCCGAATGGCTAGCCCGACAAGAGGGCCTCTCGCGGGAGGCCACTATTCTCCTGGGTACTGCTGCCTATTTCCACGATATCGGGTTCACCCGCCTATTGAGTGGACGTGACCACGAAGAGGAAAGCGCCCGGATAGCCATCAACGTACTCCCCCGCTTTGGCTACCTTGCCCACCAGGTACGCATCATCCAGCGCATCATCTACGCAACGCGACTGCCTCAGACCGCAAGCAACGTCCTTGAAAGGGTTATGGCCGATGCGGACCTGGATGTCTTGGGGCGCAGCGACTACGTAGCGCGTAACACCATCCTGCGTGCTGAGAGAGCAGCACTGGGGGAATCCTACTCGGACGAGGTCTGGTATACCAGCCAACTGCAGTTCCTGCTGCAACACCGTTATTTCACGCGGACCGCCAGTAGCCAGCGTGGGCCTGGCAAGTCCGAGAACGTGCGCCAAATGCAGGAGATCGTGGCAGACTGCTGCCCGCACCCTCCAGGGATGCCAACCACGCTCCCCGTGTCCGGCGTAGCGGTCCCCTAGGGACCGGTCCGCCGCCTCGCGAAGTCCACCCACCCGTCGCCTAGATGGGCGTCTCGTCAGCATCCTCCGGTGGCAGAGGCAACTGGATGTAGAACGTACTGCCCTCGTTGAGCACGCTCTCCGCCCAGACGCGGCCGCCGTGCCGTTGCACGATGGACTTGACCAGCGCCAGGCCCAGCCCCGTGCCCTGGACGTTCCCGGTCTCGCGCCGCTTGATGCGGTAGAACTTCTCGAAGAGGCGCTCCTGATCGCCAGGCGCAATGCCGATGCCCGTGTCCGACACGCGAACTGTAGCGGTATCCTCGGTGATGTCCAGGCCGACATTGACCTCACCGCCGGAGGGCGTGTACTTCACGGCATTGTCGACGAGATTGCTGATCGACTGACGCAGAAGGGTGCGATCGCCAACTACGGTGGGAGACCCTTCCGACGGCTCAAGCCGCAGGTCAACGCCCTTCGCCGTCGCCCTCGCCCGTACCGCCTCGACAGCCTCCACCATGACCAGACCCAACCGGCACGGCTCCTGCCGGATGCCGATGTCCGACTCAACCCGACGCAGGTCGAGAAGATCGCCAACCAACGAGTTCATCTGCTCGATCCCCTCAAGGATCCGCTGCATGTAGTCGCGCTGTCGTTCGTTGAGATCACCCACCATCGACAGCATCGTCGTGTAGCCGCGCATGAACGTTAGCGGAGCGCGGAGGTCGTGCGATACTGTCGCCACAAACTCCGACTTCATCGCGTCTAGCTCTTTGAAGTGGGTGATATCACGCATCACGACAACTACGCCAAGGGTCACGCTCTCGCTGCTCTTGATCGGAGCAACGCTGGCATAGAAGGTCCGACCATCCTCCAAAGGCACCTCGACGGACGGCAGAGGCTCGTCTTCGGGGGCCCCGGACATCGTCGAACGCATTGCCTTGGGTAGGGCCAACTGGTATCGGCGAACCCGCCGCGCCGTCGTCGTCTGGACCGCCAGAGCTTCGACAAGCGGCTGCGGGAGACCCAAGTCAGCCATGGGGCGCCCTACCGCTGTGCGATCGATGCCCAGGAGTCGCTGCGCTGCGGGGTTGCTGAGCAACACCCGCTCCTCTGCGTCAACGACGAGGATCGCGTCACGCGTGCTGGCGAGGATCGCGGCAAGGCGTTGCCGCCCACCTTCCGCCGTCTGGAACAGGCGCGCGTTCTCGATCAACACGGCTGCCTGGTTAGCGAGGGTGGATAGGAAGTTGACCCGCGCTTCGTCGAAAACACCCAGCGAATCAACCCCGACCCACAGGACCCCGGCGGTTGCGTCCTCAATCCTCACTGGGAATGCCGCCACACTCCGGAGCGTTTCAGTCTGGATATGTTGCTGCGCCTGATTGAGATCCGGGATGATCAAAGGTTCCTTGCGGCGCAACAACGCCGCCGTTAGGACCCGATCCAGCTTGCTCACCTCGCCGGGCGCTTCGCCCACCGAGTAGATCTGAGCCTGTTTCCCATTGTCGCGCAGCGCAATGAAACGCGCGACGACGCCCGAGGTCTCCAGCAATGCCCCTTCCAGCACCGGCAGGATCCCACGGTCGAGATCAAGGGTTGCCGACACCTTCTGAGCTATACCCAGCAGCAACGACAGATCGTTGAGGCGTTCCTGCAAGCGCACGCGCATCTGCTCAAATGCATCACCCAACTCCGCGACCTCATCCTCACCGGCAATGTCCACCCCACCCTTGAGATCACCACGTGAGATCCGGTTGGCGGCCTGCGCCAAGGAGTTGAGGGGCCGTGTAATGCGCGACGAAAGCACAGGAATGGCGATACTGAGTAGCAGACCGAAGGTTATCTGCACGATGAGCAGTGACCCGGCTGTCTTTCTGGCAGCATCCAGGACCGTCACATAGGGCAACTCCAGAACGACTTTGAGAGGCAGCGTCTCAACCTGGTACACGTAGGCCAGGACGTGCTCGCCCTCGGGCGTCAGCGTCTCAAAAAGCGTACCGTTGCCGTTGCTGGCGACACTCTCACTGGCTGCACTATCGAGCGTACGTACGGTGTTGAGTTGGGCCTGGTCAGGGTGTGCGACGATCCATCCCGAGTCATCCACCACAAAACCCTGATACTCATAGCTCAGCGCGCCGTCGCCCTCATTGCGCGTCTTCTGGAGCGCCGCCAACGCCGCCTGGATATCAGGATGGATATCGAAGAGAGCCCGCCCGATCAGGAACCACTCAGGATCGAGCTTCTCTTCGGCGTCCTCAGGGTAAGCCGTGCCGATCACGCTGTATGCATTGGCGGGTGATCCGCCCCTGATCTGGCGCTGCGTGATTCGCGTCTCCTCGATCCCTACCCCCACCACACGCAGCGTCTCCAGGGCTGCCAACTCATCAGCCGTGAGTGCAGCATCGACCGTAGCCAGCGACGAAGCGGACACCACGACGAACTCGCCGCCGGTATCGCGAACGAGAAGGAGCTGTTGGAAGAAGGGCACCACGCGCAGCGCGATGTTGAGCGTCTCTACTTGCGCTTGAGGGTCTTGGCTGAGCAGGTTGGGCTCTTCCGCGAAGGCCTCAATCAGGTTGCGACCGGTGATGTAGAACTGCTGGATACCTTTCCCAGCTGTCACCGCGCTCCGGTGCATCTCCTGCAGCGACTGCTCGCGCGCGAGGGCCACGCTGCGATTCGTGACCGCCAGAACCGAAAAGAGCATGCTCAGAATGACAAGCGGCACACTGAAGACCATGAACTGCGCGCTGAGCGAGCGACTGTAGAATGAGGGAACATCGCCGCCTTGTGGCAGACGCCACTTCGGATTCAGCGTGACCGCCTGCAGCATAGCGCCAAGACCGGCGCCGCAGAACAACCAGAGGGGCAGCTCGTTCCGCCAGAGCACTACAACAAAGTCGATGATCCTCGGGCCATCAGCCAACCGACTCGACGCAAGGCGGCTAAGGGAGAGCAGCAGCACCGTGACGAACGAGCTCAGGATCACAGCGACAAGAGGCTGGCGTAGGAAGGCGAATATGTCACCTCGATAGTGCTGGTGAAGGAACGCTCCCACCAGGTACCCCCACATCGACAACGCCAGCACGTCCGTGAGGATGAGGGGAGTGTAACGCGCCCAGGTCAGCCCCCCGATCAG
>JALOOJ010000242.1 GCA_025454475.1 Anaerolineae bacterium | reverse complement strand
TCAGGAGACGGGGCTGTACCACGCCAAAGCGCGGCAGTACGACCCGAAGCTTGGGCGCTTCACGACGGCCGACCCCTTCCCGGGTGTGATCGAGGTGCCTGAATCCTTACACCCCTACGCGTACGCCCACAACGCACCGACGGTGTTCACGGATCCGACGGGGGAGGTTGCGTTTCTGGGTATTCCGCTTCTGTGGTGGGCGTTCGCGGGCGGAGCGAGCGCGTACTTCGGCCATACCGCGTACCAACAGCTGGCGGAAGGTCGGCAGATCTACACGCTCGACGCGACGCGCGGCGTTGAGGCTGGCCGGGCTGCAAAGTGGGGAGTGGCTGCGGGCGCGACGGTGGTGTCCGCTGGCACGGCCGGACTCCTGACAACGGGCCTTCTGTTCGGGGGTGGGGCGGGAGTGAACGTCGCGGAGCAGATGGTTCTTGAGCACCGGAGCGTCGGCGACGTTGACTGGTCGAGCGCGGCGTTCTGGGGAGGTGTCAGCACCCTGACCGGTCTGGGCAGCATGAGAGCCATAGCGGCTGGCGGCAGGATCGCCCAGGCAACGCGACTCGGGATCACCGGTTTCGGTGCGTACGGCGCATACCGCGGCGGCGAGATGGCGTATGAGGGATATCAGGAGGGCGACTGGTGGAAGGCTGGACTCGGCGCAGCCGAGGGAACGCTTGGTCTGCTCGGCGCGGCATGGGGGGCGAGGAGCTTCAGCAGGGCGGGCGGCTTCCGATCGCTCATAGGGCCAAGGCGGAACGGGCTTTGGTACCGGAATGGTCGTGAGCTGTCAACAGCCTGGGAGAACGTACGACCCCGAAAGAATCGCCTTGTGAACTCCGGCAGCGGGAAGGCCGGGTCAGCGAATCCACAAGTGTTTGATCCGATCCTGGGTCAGGTAGTTCCAGGACAGTGGCACCACCCAGTACTCGCGCAGCGGCATCTTGGCCTGCTGCTGCGGAGCATCGGCCGGTTTCTACCTGGAGCCACCAGGGCGATCGAGCGGTTTGGACATAGCCAGGTTCGGTTGCTGCCGCCAACGGGCCACGCGATGGCAGATGGCTTCGCGCACGTCCCGGGATTCACGCCTCCGTGGTGGAATCGCGGACCGGTGCGTCTGTGGTTTGGGCTTAGCCCGGTGCAGCGCGTCTGGGGAGCCGGCGCTGCCGCTGGGGTTGGCTATGGCGCGTACAGAGTGGCCCGCCCAATTGTGGAGGACTCGCTCGACTGGCTAGTGCCTCCACCAGCGGACGTGAATCCATTGGATGACGAAGGTAGGTGAGGTGGTGGGGCTAGTCCAGATCCTCTCGTGGGGCGTTCGACGGCATGACCGAAACCGACTGTGTGCCTTTGAACGGGCAGCCTATTCGTCTATCGCCGACCAACGCCACCCAAACGTTGCATTCCTATCGCTGCGCCACCAACTCCTTGATTGGCTGGCGCACGCCACCGAGACCACGACGCACGGGCTGCCGCCCTGGTGGCGGCGTCGAACTCGCCAGGGTGAGATTGTCGCTGAACAGAGAACCGTCGGGATTGTTGGTGCTGCTAGTACACTGCCCATGGAAGCGGGCCCTCTGATCATATCGTTCGGGCTGCGGTGGGAGGCAGTCTCGTCCGCCGACCTGTCGTTCGCCCTCAATGGTTTCGTGCGAGAAGTCCGAGTCAAGTCCAGTAGCCGGGCAGCTATAGACTACCCAACGCCGGAAGGGATGTCGGTGGATCAGGGATCGCTGGAAGACGAGCGTCCGTTCTGGTCCCACCTCGTGGCAGGACTGGATCGAGACTTAGCTCCAGTTGGCGAGAGGCTGCTGGAGTGGATCGAGAGCGGAGGACACGCCGGAGGGCCAATCGTGCTGCCAGCGCGACCGCAGGTAGGCAGGATCGAGTTGAGTGGGATCGAACCAGGCAATGGCCTGCTGCGCTTGCTGCGCTTGGCGAACGGAATCAGGATTGGGCCGATAGCGATATGGGGATGGACTGCGGATCGGCCTGAGAGTAGGGTCTTTCGGCAGAACGGTCGGCAGTTCGTGTACGTCGGGAGCGATGTCGAAGCAACTCTCGCCGTGGAGGTTATCGACCACGCGGCAGACGATCAGGTGTACCGCATCGCGCCTGTCACCGGTCGCCTGCATCCTACGGGTCGAAACGTGCTTGAGTTGTGTAGGGAGGCTTTGGCGGGGATGTGAAGTACAACGGGACGGATCCATACTGGGTTGTTAAGCCTTGAAAGTGAACCCTCGACGATTACAGCACTTACTTGCAGCCAATTCATTTGAGCTTGCCGTGAATGGTGGCAAATCGTGAGCCGTAGCTTGTTCAACCAGCGGGGTGCGAAGTCCCCGCCCGGGCAAAGTCTCGCAAGCCCGGTAGACAGAGGTCAGGCGTGGGTAGGGTAACCGAGCACGTGGTGCGGCATCGGATCTTTCCTTATCAGTTGTCTGATCGGGTGCCGATTGGGAAATGGTGAGATCCCAGTTGGCGGCCGTCCGATAAGCAGTTGTGAATCCACGCTATGATCGGTTAGCGACGATGCTGACCCATTTGCCGCGACGAACTCTCTTTCGTTTCTTTGCCTGAAGCGTCCGGCTCCGGCGCGTGCTGATTATCCGGGGCTGGCCAACCTTCCATAATCAAGCGGGCACTACCGTAGCCTTTGACGAACGCGCTACAATCGGATCGAGGTCAGGACATGGCGACCGCAATCAAGGCTATCTATGAGCACGGTGTCTTCAGACCCGTGGCACCGGTCCGCCTGAAGGAGGCCACCGAGGTCGATGTGCTCGTGCCCACCGAAGTGGCCGAGGACGACGACGATCCCACCGGCTGGAAGGCGATCGATGCCTTGATCGGGATCGGACAGGCGGTCGCCCCCGACGTCTCCGAGAAACACGACGACTACCTCTACAACGACCCTCACGTATGATCTTCCTCGACACCGGCTTCCTCTTCGCGCTGTTTGTGAATGGGGATGCGCATCATGATCCGGTGCGCGATGTCTTCGAAGAGTACCGTGGTCGCAAGCTGGATGACCTTCTGCTCACCACGAACCACGTGGTCGCCGAAACCATCACGCTCCTCCGCAAGAAAGCACACCCAGAGCCGCAAGCGCGTCACGACATCGCCGTCCGCGTCGGGCGCCAACTGCTCTCCGGGCATCTCGCGCGGGTGCACCGTGCCACCGAAGGCGACGAATGCGACGCGCTCGCGTATCTCGCCAGATACCAGGACCAGCAGTACAGCTTCGTGGACTGCCTCAGCTTTGTGGTGATGGAGAAGCTCGGCATCCGCGAGGCGCTCGCTGTCGATTCCGACTTCACCCATCGCTTCATTGCCCGCCCCGGACCACGACCCAAGTAGAATAGGCCCGTGATCTCCGTGGCCAAGCGCACGCTGAATCCTCGCGCGTGGACGTCGCTGCTTGCGGCTGTGCTCCTGCCGCTGCTCGCGGCGGCGTCGATCGCGCGCGAGCCAGAAACTCGCGTCTGGGGTTTCGACTTCGAAAACGCGGCTCTCGTCGGGCTAGAAGGCTCGCAAGCTGCTGAATCGCGTCGGGCTTACGGGCTTTGGTACGGCGGGATCGCATCGGATTCCACTGTTGCCCCAAGCAGCGCAGTGGGCCGATCGGCTCGCGCGCCGGTGTCGGGCGATGAGTGGTTTGAGTACTTCCGCGCGACGTATGGGGACGATGCTGTTGAGTGGACGTCGTTGAGGACGGGATCGTACAGGGAGATGAGGGATGCCTTGCGGGGGACCGGCCTGCAAGCCAACCACCTCAACCAGGATGCCGCGTTCCGCGGCATCATCCCGAGAAATGAAGGCGTGTCCGTCGGTCTGCGTGGCAACGCCTTCACGGAGGCGGGAACCGAGCATTTTCTGTACCACGGGTCGCTCGAGCGATTCTGGCCGCCGTACCGCAGCGGAGGGGCGCTGTTCGGAGCTCGACCGACGATCGCGCAATACGAGGCTGCCGTCGCGAGCGCGATGCGTGAAGCAGGCTACAGCCCTGGCAGCGCGGCCGAAATAGCTCGACGCGCTGCGGCCCAAGTGGCCGGGCGGGGATTGGGGCAATCCTCGCCGGTGCCGCGAATCCCGGGGATACTTCCCCAGAGGCGGTAAGCATGCACCCTCGCACCCTGGCCACACTCGATCAGCTGAGGGAAGCCGACTGGTTCTCCACGGTTGGAGTCAACGATACCGAGACCGCGATCGTCGTTGGTTCGTGGGACGATGCGATCAGTCTGTGCGCCATGGATGATTGGCAGGACCTGCTCCTGGAGGCGGCGAACCAATACTGCAGCCGGCTCGCTGAGAGATCGCCATCCCGATTCGGGGCGTGGAATGACGTTGTGGCCCAGGTCAAGCTGGCGACCGTGCCTCTGGTGGAGGAAAGGACGTCGAGTGTCGTGGCCGCGAACAACCTGCCCAAGGTATTCGTGCACACGGTCCAATGGGATGTCCTGCACGTGTGCATGGAAGCCGAGTACGCTGACGTTTTCCCGCCTGGGTTCTTCGCAAGTCAAGCGTACTGGTACGTGAAGGGGCACTTCCCGTGTGGATGGGACGGCAAGTTCCCCGAGGGCAGGATCATTGTCTACTGACGAAGGGGACCCGTGGTGTCACGTCTGCCACGCGCCTGCGCTTCGATGCGGATGGTCGCCCATCACGGTGCTGACTGGTGTACTGACGCAATGGGAGTTTCGGCGGCAGTTCTCATCGCATCTGCACCTTCGAGCCATGAAAATGGAAGCCATTTTCGGCAACTGACGACTCGGACGATGCGGAAGCCTCTGCTTCTAGGCAGACATCCATCGTATACACGGCGCATGATGGTTGCGCGCGCGTGAGATTCTTACGCTGCTTTCAGAAGGATCGGATAGCGTCCCTCTTTGTCGAGCGACGCGATTCGAATCGGCGGAGGCCGTGAGGGATCGCCGAGTTGACCTCGTGGCGGGTGG
>JALOOJ010000241.1 GCA_025454475.1 Anaerolineae bacterium | reverse complement strand
CAGTCTCCGCCGTACCAGTCCGTCTGCTGCGCGGCTTGTCCCCCGGCGCCGACAATGGTGGGGTTGCTCCACGTGCGCAGATCGTGCGAGGTGCGGCAGAAGACAGCCGACTGTGGCGCCGCATCTCGTTTGTGGCCCATGTAATAGCAGTAATAGGTATTCGCGATCTTCAGGACCATAGGATCGCGGCTGTTCTCGTAGGGCCCTGAGAAGAGATCGGGCTGCCCGCTCTCGCCCAGCACGCGCTCGAACGACTTCCCGTCCTTGCTCCTGGCGAGGCAGATCCGGTTCCAGTCCCCGTAGAACATGAGGTAAGTGTCGCCCTCTCTGATCACGTGCGGGGCCTGGAGGCCGCCCGGCGTCTCGCCGAGGTCCGCGCGCGCCTCCATAGCGATGCCCATCGGCCGCCAATGCTTATCCCGCAGGTCAATACCCTCCCAACGGTAGAGAAGCCTGGTCTGCCCGCCGCAGGCCGTGTGCCGGATACACGACCAGAGCTGCCAGGTGCCATCTGCTGCCTGCCACACAGCAAAATCGACGGGCTGCTGTTGAGGCGTTGTATAGGCCCCCAGGTCCGGATCGCCTGCCACCTGCCACCATTCACTCACGATTCGAGGTCGCATGCCGATCTCTCCTTTCACTGCACCCTCTGCTCTGCCCTCAACCATCATCATCTTCCGCGCGTTCGGAGGTAATGATGCCACAGAATCCGCGCCGCCACCGCACGCCAGGGACGCCAACCCTCAGCGATGCGGTCGAGATCCGGATAGCTCGGGACGGACTCAAGGCCTCGCAGGTCCTGAATCGCCTTGGCCAGTGCCAGATCGCCTGATGGCCACGCATCGGATCTACGCAAGGAGAAGAGTAGGTAGGTGTCGGCGGTCCACGGCCCGATACCCTTGACACTCATCAGCGCTTCCCGCACCTCGTCGTCCGCCATCCGCCCGACCCTGTCCAGATCGAGGTCGCCACTAACAATAGCGCGGGCCAGGCCCCGAACATAGTCTGCCTTCTGCCGACTGAACCCGATCTCCCTCAACGAGGCGTCGTCCAGGGTCAAGAACCGCTCGGGCGTGATGAGCTCGATCCGCCGCTCAAGCTTGGCCAACGCGGCCTCCGCCGATTCGAGAGAGACCTGCTGGGAGAGAATCGCGAGCACAAGCCCCGCGAATCCAGGATCGTGCGTCCAGAACGGAGGCTCCCCCCATCTGCAGACGACGGTAGCCAGCTCAGGGGCACGGGCCGTGAGCTCGGCGATTGCCCGGGCGCACTTTTCCTCAGTGAGGGAATCGTGATGAACTGAAGGTGGCATGGGTCTATGACAGTGATATATGCCGAAACGATAGGATCGAAGCGCCGCCCGTCAATGTCGCCGCGGCTGGGTGCCAGGCAAGCCGGCGGGTTACTGAATACCCCAGCACCAAGGAGACGCCTACTGGACGGAACCAGTAGGCGTCTCCCGTTCACACTCGGCTCAGACTCTATGGGAGTTCGCGGAGCCTGAGTACCCTACTCAGCCGTAGAGCGGCCCAAGGGTCTCGCACGCGCGGAAGTCCGCCCCCGTCGGATCCTGGGCACCGAACGCCGTCCAGGTACCCGGGCGGAAGACCTGCTCCTCCGGTACATTGTGCATATAGACCGGAATTCTCAGCATAGCTGCCAATGCAATCAGATCTGCACCAATGTAACCGTAGCTTACGGCGCCATGGTTGGCACCCCAGTTGTTCATCACCGAGTAGACGTCACGGAAAGGGCCCTCGCCAGTGGTGCGAGGCACAAACCAGGTCGTAGGCCATGTCGGATCCGTCCGGGAATCAAGCTTGCTGTGGACATCATCGGGCAGCTCGACCACAACGCCTTCAGCGATCTGCAGCGCCGGGCCAAGCCCCGCCACCCAATTCAGGCGCGACATGGTTACCGGCATACCGCCCCGAGACACAAAGTGGCTGGACCAGCCACCGCCGCGGAAGTACTCGACATTGCCGGGATACCACAGGGTCGCGTCGAGGCATGCCTTGGCATCTTCAGCGGTAACATCCCACCACTGTTTCATGCCAGGTCTCCCATCGATAGTTTGCTGACCCGTCGCATCCAGCGCCGTGGAACCGGAGTTGATGAGGTGCAGGAAACCACCTGCGGCATCACCGGTCACCTGATACCCGGTCACGCGCTTGACCGCCTCTGGACTCCAGTACGTGCGCACGTCGGAGAAGATCTGTGCACGTCCGGTCAGCAGATGACCGAACAACATCGAGACGCCATTGAGTGCATCGTTCTCCGTAGCGACGACGTAGGGCTGGCGAATACCATTCCAGTCGAAGGAGGAGTTGAGAATGGCCTCCATGAAGTCGCCATTGGGGAAATGGTCCGTCCACTGTCGCTGACCCTGGAATCCGCTCGCGATCGCGTTGTGCCCCAGGGCCTCCTCACCGAATCCCAACTCAGCAAGACGTGGGTTGCCCACCATCATATCACGCGCAATCATCGCCATCTTCACAGAGAGCTCCCAGTCGTGGGCCTTCTGCTCATGGGTCCGCTGCTTCGCGGACGGATTGCGATCATTGCCCTCGTGGCACATCTCCTTCACCCAGGCCATTGCCGCCTCAAACTCCACAGGGTCATAGATCCCCTCGTCGAAGCGGCGCACGAACTCGGTCATGTCGACCGATTCGGCCCGCATTCCCAGATACTGCTCGAGGAAAGACGGCTGCACGATCGATCCGGCGATCCCCATAGAGACACTACCCATCGAGAGATACGACTTACCGCGCATCCGAGCCACGCCCAACCCAGCGCGCGCGAAGCGTAGCAGCTTCTCCTGCACGTCGGCAGGAATCGACTCATCGCCGGCATCCTGCACATCGTGCCCATAGATCGTGAAAGCGGGCAAGCCCTTCTGAGTGTGCGCAGCCCCCACCGCCGCCAGATAGACAGCGCCCGGGCGCTCGGTCCCGTTGAAGCCCCAGATAGCCTTGGGAATCAGCGGGTCCATATCCATCGTCTCGGAACCGTAGCACCAGCACGGCGTCACTGTAAGTGAGAGACCAACACTCTCCTTACTGAACTTCTCTGCGGCCATCGCCGCCTCAGCCGCACCACCGATGCACTGATCAGCGATCACGCATTCGACCGGTAGGCCGTTCGGGTGGCGCAGGTTCTCGCTGAGGAAACGGGCAACGTTCTTGGCCATGCCCATCGTCTGATCCTCAAGAGATTCACGCACGCCCCTACGCCGCCCGTCGATCGTGGGGCGAATGCCGATCTTCGGCATCGAACCGATCAGACGATTCTGTGGTTGGGTCATCTTCAGTGCTTTTCCGCCAGTCATGGGTCCTCCTAATTTGATGAACGGCCTAGATTCGGTGCTGTGAGCCGTGACCCGAGGAAGCAATCACGCCCACAAATGACAACGTTACCACATTCCTCACAACACAAAGACCCTTGTGTTTCAACTGCGCTACAGTGCCCTATTTAAACATCATCGAGAGATAATGTCAATTTACGCCCGAATACCACTCTGGCGATTTTGACCCTCACGCTGCTCACAACGTCAGCGTGATGACGTCCGCGAGCCGTCGATAGCCGACACACTCCGCAAGATGCTGTGACGCGACATTGCTGGCGGCACACGACCAGAGCGGCACCACCCTCATCTCGATGAGGTGTTTTAGCAGAGCTACTACCACGTTCCGCGCATATCCTCGCTGCCGGTAACCCGCAAGTGTATTGATGCCCGGCTCAGCAACCTCATCCGCCATGTAAGGTACATCGGGCATGTCTGTGGCGCTCACTAGACGTCCATCGGCATAGACACCATAGACACAGCCCCGAGCCACAAGGTCCACGAAGTACGCTTCCAGCCACGCCTCTTGCTCTCCAGTGGGGTATTGCTCTTGATGGAACCGCAAGAAGTCGGCGTAGTCAGCGACCGTCAGCCGGCGTGCGAAACCGGCTTCAAGTCCCGACGGCAGACCCGTGAAGACGTACTTGAGCTCGTGCGAGGGCCGCCAACCAAACCCCTCAGACAACCACCTGCATACTGAACCGGGATCCCGCGAGTGCCCAAACGCTTCCCGGACCGCCTCTATGTGCTCGCCCAGTTGACGGTGGTACGAGATGATCGTCGTCTCGCCCGCGATATAGGCATAGACATCAAAGCACCGACCATACCCTTGCTGTCGGATCTCCCGTTTGGGTGACGGTACGGTCACGATCCCCGGCAATTCGAGGCATTCCGGGGATACGTCGAGCCAACTTGCGTAGTAACGCTTGGTAACCGCCAGGGCATACCACATGGGACGTGCTGTGATTAGCGAACCTCGGAGTACTTACTGCGGGGCGCCCCCCACAACCTCCACTGTCGCAGAGACACCGGCTGCGCCCGTGTTCGGCTGGCCGCCTCCCACAAACAGATCAAAGATCCCGGGCTCAATCACCCGACTGCCATCATCAAGAGTAACGCTCATCTGTTTCGGCTCGATCGTGAACGTGAGTTGATGTACCTGGCCGGGAGTGAGATGGATACGTCGGAACCCAACAAGCTGATGTTTTGGCACCGGAACCGAGGCCTGCCGATCCTTCAGATAGAGCTGTACCACCTCGTCGCCGGCGCACTCACCTGTGTTCTGTACCGTTACCATTACCTCGACCCCATCACCAGGTGCTATGGCCAACGCACTCGCTACGAGATTGCTATACGCAAACGTCGTATAGCTCAAGCCATGTCCGAAGGGATAAAGCGGCGCGCCGCGGAAGTAGCGGTAGGTGTGCCCCTCCATCCGGTAGTCCCGGAAAGGCGGCAAGTCATCCACCGACTGATAGAACGTGACCGGCAGCCGTCCGGCGGGATTGGTGTCACCGAAGAGCACGTCAGCCAGTGCAGTCCCACCCTCCTCACCAGGATACCAGAGCTCCACTACCGCGGCGGCATGCGCATCAGCCCAGGTCGCGGCAATGGCGCTGCCGTTCATCAGGACGACGAC